>CAZCBN010000224.1:0-1502 GCA_964496975.1 uncultured Phycisphaeraceae bacterium | reverse complement strand
AGACGCGGATCCCGGCGGGGGATTTCTACCGCCAGCTCCTCGTCGAGACGCTGCTGGCGCGGATCGGCAGCTAGGCGAGGCCGATCAGCAGCTTGGCGGTCGCTTCCGGCGCGGTGACCATGGCGTCATGGCCGGCGTCGAAGTCGACAACGCGGATACCGCGCGCCTTCGCCTCATCCGCCGCACGGCCGGAGTCGGGCAGCGTGCTCTGCGTGCAGCGGACATAGACCTTGTCGAGCGCGGCATGCGCGTCAGGCAGGCGCGGGTGGACTTCGGTCAGCGCCGGCCACGGCATCGAGGTGAGGCGGCGCTTCACCCATGCGTAGCGGGGGTGGTCGACGGGAATGGTGAACTGTTCGGGTGGGAAGCTCGGCAGGCGGAAGCCGTCCTCCAGCGCCGCCTCGACCCCCTTCACCGCCACCGGCGACAGGCCGGAGACCATCGACTTGCCCGGGGTCGGGAGCAGCGAATCGAGATAGATCAGCCGGCCGACGCCGTCGGTGACGTAGCTGCACGGGATGCCGGCATAACTGTGCGCGACGAGCACGGCCCCGTTCAGCTCCTCGGCGGCGAGGACGGCGGCGATGTCGGCGGCGTGCGTCGACATGTTGGTGTCGGCACGCCCGAGGTGGAGGCGCTCGCCCATGCCGGTCAGCGTCGGGGTGTAGACGGCATGGCCACGGCGGCGGAGCGCGGCCGCGACATCGCGCCAGCACCAGCCGCCGTGCCACGCGCCGTGGACGAGAACGAAGGCGGGCTTCGCCTTGGCGGCGCGCGCCGGAACGCTGGCTGCCGCAGCCGCCGCGACAACGCCCGCGCCCGCGATCAGTCCGCGGCGGCTGACAGCCATGTGACATGCCCCATCTTGCGGCCCGCCTTCACCTCGCTCTTGCCGTAGAGGTGCAGGTGGGCGGTCGGGTCGGCGAGGATGCCGGCCCAGTCTTGAACGTCGTCGCCGATGAGGTTGCGCATGCGCACCGCGGGCGCCGACAGGTCGGTCGCGCCCAGCGGCAGGCCGCAGACGGCGCGGATGTGGTTCTCGAACTGGCTCGTCCGCGCGCCCTCGATCGTCCAGTGGCCGCTGTTGTGGACGCGCGGGGCCATCTCGTTGAACACGGGCCCGGCAGCGGTCGCGAAGAATTCGAGCGCGAGCACGCCGACATGATCGAGCCGGTCGGCGACCGCGACGGCGAGCGCGGTCGCGTCCTCGATCTGGCCGGGCGGGATGCCGCCGGGCAACCGCGATTCGGCGAGGATGCCGCCTTCGTGGACGTTGCGCGGGGCGGGGTAGGCGACGCTGACGCCATCCACGCCGCGCGCGAGCAGGATCGAGAACTCGGCGTCGAAGGTGACGAAGCCTTCGAGGATGGCGGGCGCGCCGCCGATAGCGGCCCAGGCGGCCTCGGCGTCGGCGGGCTTCTTCAGCCGCGCCTGGCCCTTGCCGTCATAGCCCATGCGCCGGGTCTTGAGGATCGCGGGCGCGCCGAGATCGGCGAGCGCGG
>CAZCBN010000223.1:0-1671 GCA_964496975.1 uncultured Phycisphaeraceae bacterium | reverse complement strand
CACCCACACCTCGTCGCGCCCGCTCCCCGGCACCGGCGAGTCGTCCGCCGCCAGGAGCCACGCGATCACCGCCCGCCGCAGCGCCGCCGACGCGGCCGCGCCCGGGTCCGCCGCGCCCCGGGCCTCCAGTTCCGCGGCTTCTTCGCGCAGCGCGCGCACGCGCTCGGCCGTCGCCCGGGTCTGCCCGGCGAGCACGCTCTCGGGCGCGCCCAGCGTCAGCAACTGCCCCGCCGCCCCCCCCGTCAGCGCGGCCCACACCCACAGCGCCGCGCACCGCCGCCCCCATGCGCACGGAGCCGCGCCCGTGCTCCCCGCGCGACTATCCCCCGCTCGCCATCGCCGCTGCACGGTCGTACACCTCCTCAAGCCGCTCCACCATCCGCGCCGCCGAGTATTCCCGCCGCACCATCTCCCCGCCAAGGGCCGCGAGCCGGGCCCGCCGCGCCGGGTCGGCGTGCAGCCACAGCACCGCCTCGCGCAGCCCCGCCACATCGCCGTGCGGCACGAGCCGCCCCGTCCCGTGTACCGGGTCCGCCGCCGCGTCGATGCACACCTCACGCGTCCCGTCGACGTCGTAGGCCACCGGGCACACCCCGCACAGCAGCCCCTGCGGCACCGTCCGCGGCAGCCCCTCGCGCGAGCTCGGGTGCGCCAGCACGTCCATCGCCCGCAAAAACGCCGGCACCCGCTCGCTCGGCACAAGCCCCGTCGTCACGACGCGCCCCGCCAGCCCCATCTCCCGCACCCGCGCCAGCAGCCGCTCGCGGAGCCACCCGTCCCCCACCCACAGCAGCTTCCACCCCGGCCGCGCGCGCAGCTCCTCGCCCAGCGCCGTCAGCACGTCGTCGTGCCCCTTGTGCTCGGCCAGCCGCGCCACCGTGCCCACGACAAAGTCATCCGCCGCGATCCCGAGCCCGGCCCGCACGCTCCCCCGGTCCTCCCCGGGCCCCGCGTGCACAAACCGCTCAACCTCCATCCCGCTCCGCACCGTCACGTACTGCGCCCCGCGGCCGATCCCCCGGCGCACGAACTGCGCCGTCATCGCGTCCGCCACCGACACGATCACGTGGCACCGCCGCGCCGCGTGCCGCTCCGCCAGCGTGTACGCCCCGTTCACAAGCCGCGTCTTCACCCGCCGCAGCGCCCCGCCCTCCACCGGCATGAACGGCGGCCCGTGGATGGTGTGCACCACCGCGCGCGCACGACCGCCATCCTCCCACGCGGCCATGCGCCCCAGGATCCCCGCCTTGCTGCTGTGCGTGTGCACCACGTCGGGCCGCGTCCGCCCGATCAGCTCGCGCAGCTCGCTCAGGCACGCCCGGTCGGCCCGCGGGCTCACCTCGCGCACCAGGTGCGGCACCTCGTGCACGCCGATCGGCCCGCACGCACCGCCCGACACCGTGCGTTCCTCCCCCGCCGCGCACCGCGCGTTGAACGCAAGCACCCGCTCCAGCAGCGAGCCCTCGGGCCCGTAGATGGGCCCGAACGCCAGGTGCACCCGGTGCCCCAGCCTCGCCTGCCCCTCGCACGACAGCACCGTGTTCTCCTGGCTCCCGCCCAGGATCAGCCGCGTCGAGATGTGCAGGACCGTGCGCGCCACGCCGCAAGGCTACCCGACGCCCGCCCCCCCCCCCCCCCCCCCCCCCCCCCCCCCCCCCCCCCCCCCCCCCC
>CAZCBN010000222.1:0-1725 GCA_964496975.1 uncultured Phycisphaeraceae bacterium | reverse complement strand
TCGACCTGGCCGGCCTGCACATCCCCTCGCCGTCGCGGCCGATCCGGTTCGGGCACGACGCGGCGGCCGGGGTCGGGCACACCGACGCGGTCGCCGTTAACGCCACCAGCGGACAAGCCCAGCTGATCGCCACCGGGATGATCTCCCGCGACACCGCCGCGGCCCGCGAGGTCGTGGTGTCGGCGCGGAACGGGTTCCCTTGGCAGGCGTCGGTCGGCGCCAGCGTCGAGGCCTTCGAGTTCCTCCGCGAGAACCAGACCGCAACGGTCAACGGCCGCGAGGTCGCGGGGCCCCTGAACATCGTGCGCAAGTCCACGCTCGGCGAGATCAGCTTCGTCGACCTCGGGGCCGACGGGGCCACCACGGCGACGATCGCCGCGGGGGCGGAGCCCAACCCGGGAACGGCCCAGGCCGCGGGCGAGACGCCCGAGACGCCGGCGTCGCCGCCCGCCCCGGCCCCCGACCCGGTCCGCGAGATGCGGGCCCAGGTGGCCGCGGAGACCGAGCGGATCACCGCGGTCCGTCGCCTGTGCGCCGGCCAGCACCCTCAGATCGAGGCGCAGGCCATCCGCGACGGGTGGGACTCGACCCGCACCGAGCTCGAAGTCCTCCGGGCCAGCCGCCCGAAGGCGCCGGCCGTCCACGTGCCCGCCGGCTCCGGCCCGCTGTCGCAGCGCGTGCTCGAGGCCGCGTGCGTGCTCTCGGGCCGGCTGGCCAGCCCGGAGCGGCACTGCGCCGAGCAGGACCTCGAGGCCGCGAGCAGGGAGTTCGGGCAGTCGATCGGGCTGCAGGAACTCCTGCTGCACGCCGCGTGGGCCAACGGCTACACCGGGCGGACATTCCGCGACTCGCGGGGCGTGATGGACGCCGCGTTCGGCCGCGGGATCGAGGCGGCGGGCAACTCGACGATCAGCATCGCCGGGATTCTCTCCAACGTCGCCAACAAGTTCCTGCTCGAGGGGTTCTTCAGCGTCGAGCGCACCTGGCGGAACATCTGCTCGGTCCGCAGCGTCGCCGACTTCAAGACCGTCACCAGCTTCCGCCTCACCGGCGGGGACACGTACGAGCGCGTCGCGCCCGGCGGGGAGATCAAGCACGGCTCGCTCGGCGAGGAGAGCTACAGCAACAAGGCGGACACCTACGCCCTGATGCTCGCGATCGACCGCACCGACATCATCAACGACGACCTGGGCGCTATCACGACCGTGCCCCGCAAGCTCGGGGCGGGCTCGGGCAAGACCATCAATGAGGTCTTCTGGACCACGTTCCTCGCCAACGCGGCGTTCTTCACCGCGGGCAACAAGAACTTCGTCTCGGGCGCCGACACCGTTCTCTCGATCGACGGGCTGACCAGGGCCGAGGTGACGTTCATGGACCAGGTGGACATGGACGGCAAGCCGATCGGCGTGCTGCCGCAGGTCCTGCTGGTCCCGACGGCGCTGTCGGCGATGGGCAGCCAGCTGTTCAAGAGCATGGAGCTGCGCGACAACACCTCGGCGGCCAAGTACCCGGTGACGAACCCGCATCAGGGCAAGTTCCGCGTCGAGGTTAGCCGGTACCTCGGCAATGCCGCGTTCACGGGCAACTCGAGCAAGGCGTGGTACCTGCTTGCCGACGCGAACGACCTGCCGGTGATCGAGGTCGCGTTCCTCAACGGCCAGGAAGCCCCCACCATCGAGACCGCCGAGCAGAGCTTCAACCGGCTCGGGATCCAGATGCGCGGGT
>CAZCBN010000221.1:0-1804 GCA_964496975.1 uncultured Phycisphaeraceae bacterium | reverse complement strand
CCCCTAAGCCCGCCGCCCCGATGCCCCGCCGCCTCGGTGCCTTGATGCCTTGATGCCTTGATGCCTCGGTGCCTCGGTGCCTCGGTGCCTCGCTTCCCCCCCTCAATCCGCACTGATCGACCGCGGCCCCTGCGTCCCCGCCGTGCGTTCCATGTAGCCGTCGCCGCGCTTTTCGTACTTCGTAAAGCCCAGCCGCTCCAGGTTCTTGTTCGAGAGCGCCGACTTGGACTTCATGTCCGACCACTTCCCCGCGATCGCCGGCGCCTGCGGCACCCGGGCCACCGGGCGGCCCTCGTGCTCCCGCAGCGGCTCGGCCGACATCGCCTGCACCACCTCAAAGGTCTCGCCCGTCCCGGCGCCCTTCGCGTCCAGATACTGATAGACGTAGATCGGCATTCCCAAGGATAGGGACGAGCCGCCGCACCCCGGCCACCCGGCCCCCGGCGGCCGCCCCAGGCCCGCGCTCCGCTCGCACCCCCCATGGGAGGCACCCCGCATGCACTGGCTGCTCGGCTTCGCCCTGTGGTTCACGTTCGACGATCACCTCGCCGACGCGATCGGCACGCCCGGCCTGGGCACCATGCCCGTCTGGGTGGTGGCCCTCACCCTGCTCTGCCTGAACTGGGTCTGCGCCGAGCACATCGCCAGCGAGGTGGAGGAGATCAAGACCCGCCTCCGCAAGCCCCGCCTCGCAAAGCCCAACCCCGCCCGACCCAACCCCACCTGACCCAGCCCCGCGCGACGCAGCCCCGCGCGACGCAGCCCCGCCCGACGCAGCCCCGCCCGACGCAGCCAAGCCTGATCGGGCGCTCCCGCACGCCAAGCACCGTCCTGACCGCCGCGGGCCGATCGCCCCCGCGCCGTCGCCCCACGCCCCTCACCCAAACACCTGCCCGGACGACACGTCCTGCATCTTCCACCCGCTCGCCCGGCAGATCGCCCGCAGCACGGGCCACGCCATGTCGTCCTCTTCGCACGCGACGAGCGCCTGCAGCACCTCGCGCTGCCCCGAGGCGATCTCGATCACCATCCCCGGCCCGTAGTACACCTGCGTCCCCACCCGCTTCAGAGGCCCGCCGTCCGCCGCGGTGTTGAACCGCGCCAGCAGCGCCTCAAACTCGCGCAGCCCCGCCAGCGGCTTCATGCCCGCCGCGGGGTCGCCCGGGTTGGCCGGGTTGAACAAGACGAGCGTGCGACGCTTGGCCATATCCGCCCCGACGTTCCCCGCTGCTCCCCGCCGCGCCCCGCCGCGACCCGCCGCCCGCGGCCTCAGCGGCCCGCCAGCTTCGCGATCGTCTCGATCAGCCGCCCCAGCGGCACCGGCTTCAGCAGGTACGCGTCCACGCCCAGATTCTCGGCGTACACCTGGTGCCGCCGGCCCTCGTTGGCCGTGCACATGATCACGTGCGGGCTGTCCTCCCGCCCCTTGATCTTCTCCAACGCCAAAAACCCCGACCGCCCCGGCAGCATCATGTCCAGCACCACCACCGCCGGCTTCGCCTCGTTGCACCGGCTGATGGCCGTGTTCCCGTCGGACGCGGTAAAGACCTCCGCGCCCTCCGCCGCCAGCGCCGCCTTGAAAGACTCCAGCACGTCGCGGTCGTCGTCCACCACCAGCACGCGCAGCCCCTCCAGCCGCCCCTCCTCCTCGTCCAGGCCGTCGTCGTCGAAGTCGTCAAACGCGTCCGGCTCGTGCTGCGGCATGCAGGGGCTCCAGCGCTCAGGGGTCGTCACAGCGAGCGTCCCCACAGCGTAGCGGCCCTGCCCCATCCCCCGCCCGCCTTACCCCCCGCCCGCCTTACCC
>CAZCBN010000220.1:0-1852 GCA_964496975.1 uncultured Phycisphaeraceae bacterium | reverse complement strand
TCCTCAAGCCGCGGGCCCCGCACCCCACACCCCACATCAAGCCCCCGAGACCGCCACCAAAGGCCGCAGAGCCCGCGCAACCCAAAACCCTCTCGCACATCCTCCCGCCCCCGCATCACGACGCCCCCGCAAAGAGCCGCTTCTAGACCGTCGCGGTTCGTGCCGGCCCGGTTCTGTCCGGAGGGCCGACACGCCCCGCGGCGGGAGCGGCCGGCATGTCGGACCACGCACGCACACCCCATGCGCCACCCCCCCCGGGGGCCAACGAGGTGTCGCTCCACCTGGAGCCGCTCGTCCTCATCGTCGGCGAGGGCACCGGCGGACGACGCGTCGCCGGCAAGGGCATCGCCCTCGCCCGAGAAACCATCCGCGTCGCCCACAAGCCCTTCCTGCACCCGGGCGTCTCGGTCCGCATCGAGCTCCCCTCCGTCGAAGGCGTCCCCGTCCCCCTCGCCGCCACCGTCGAAGAGTGCACCTACGACGGCGACGGCCACCACATCTCCTCCTGCTCCCTCGCCGCCCCCGTGCGGCTTGAACGGTTCGTCTGCTCCCGCGAGATCCCCCCCCACCTCGCCAGCGTCGAGCAGACCAACCTCGAGGGCGACGTCTGCATCCTCGCCGAGACCGACCTTGACACCGACGCCCTCCGCGTCGCCCTCGCCCGCGCGCACATCCCCGTCGTCGGCTTCACCGCCCAAGACCCCCTGCTCGACCACGTGAAGCGCCAGGCCACCGGCGTCGTCTTCCTCGTCATCACCGCCCTCACCGAGGGGCACGACGCGCTCATCGCCCTCGTCCGCGCCACCGGCTTCGCGGGCCCCATCATCGCCCTCGCCGAGTCGCCCGCCGTCCCCTGGCCCGGCGACCCCCACGCCGTCGACGCCGTCATGACCCTCCCCCTCGACCCCGTCCTGCTCGGCACCCGCCTGCACGACATGCTCGACAAGCGCGCCGCCGCCGACGGGGGCGACCCCGCGGCCTGCCTGCTCGACCTCTCCAACGCCGAGCAGCGCGAGCTCGTCACCGCCTACCTCACCAAGTGCTCCGGCATCGTCGACGCCCTCTTTGACGCCGTGCACGCCGCCGACATCCCCGCCGCGCGCACCAACCTCAACGCCATCGCCCGCACCGCCGACACCTTCGGCTACCCCGCCATGGGCGCCGCCGCCCGCGAGGCCCTGCGCCAACTGAACGCCACCGAGTCACCCGCCGAGTCGGCGACGCAGATCGGCGCCGTCCGCCGCATCGCCCGCGCGATCCTGGTCCGCATGGGCATCGCCCAGCCCGCGGGCCAAAGCAGCGCCGCGCAAACCAACGCCGCCCACGCCGCCCCAGCCGCCGCGTCCACGGCGAAGCCGGCCCCCGCACCCGGATCCAACACCGCCTCCAACACGGCCTCCAACGCGGCCTCCAACGCGGCTTCCAGCGGGCCCTCGTCCGCGTCGGCCGCCGCCTAGCCACCCCGCGCCGCGCCCCTCACACCGTCTTCACAAGCCGCCCCGGCAGCAACGCCCCCACCAGCCCAGACACCGCCAGCGCCGCCCCCGTCACCACAAACGTCACCTCAAGCCCGTACCCGTCCTCGGGCACCAGACCCGCCCAGATCAGCGGCCGCGCCATCCACACGTGCTCCCCCGCCCCCACGTCCAGCGCGCTCGCCAGCGCCGGCCCCACAAACGCCGGCGTCCACGCCCCGCCCATCAGCAGCCCAGACACCAGGCTCGTCCGGTGCGGCAAGAGCCGCTGCCCCAGCGCGATGCTCACCGGCAGCACCGCCCCGAACCCCACCCCGCTCAACGCGATCAGCCCCCACGCCCCCGCCGCCACCCACGTCGGCCCCCACGCCTCAAAC
>CAZCBN010000219.1:0-1855 GCA_964496975.1 uncultured Phycisphaeraceae bacterium | reverse complement strand
ACCATCGAGACCGCCGAGCAGAGCTTCAACCGGCTCGGGATCCAGATGCGCGGGTACCACGACTTCGGCGTCGCGCTGCAGGACCCGCGCGGCGGCGTGAAGAGCAAGGGTGAGGCATGAGCCAGTTCGGCGGGGGGCAGCTCCCCGGCGAGTTCGACACTCTCTTCGACACCGACCACGACTCGGGCCCCGGGCCCGGAACAGGAGACTTTCGGATGACCAGATTCGTCCATGAAGGCAACGCGATCGACTACACCCCGGCGGCGGACACGCCCGCGGGCACCGTGGTCCTGCAGGGCGACCTCATCGGCGTCACGCGGACCGACATCGCCGCCAGCCGCCTCGGCTCGCTCGCGGTCGATGGCGTGTTCGACTTCCCCAAGGCGACGACCGCGGGGACAGGATTCACGGCCGGGGCGCTGGCGTACTGGGACAACACCAACAAGGTCGCGACGAAGACGGCGACGGGCAACAAGCTCATCGGCAAGGCGATCGCCGCGGCGGCCGACGCCGCCGAGACCGTCCGCGTCCGCCTCTCGCAGTAACGGAGTGAGCACGTGGGCGACCTGCTGGCCAAGGGCTCGGAACTGATCCATCGCACGCGGCGGGCGCACCTGTCGCGCACGGTGGTCTACCGCCGGGGCGATGACACCGTCGAACTCGCGGCCACGGTCGGGTCGACGGCGTTCGACCGCACCGACGAGTACGGCGTGGTCCACCGGATCGAGTCGCGGGACTACCTCGTCACCGCGGCGGACCTGTTGCTCGCGGGCGAGACGGTGACGCCCAAGGCCGGCGACCGGATCACCGAGACCGACGGGGCCCGCGTGCACGAGTACGAGGTCATGGCCCCGGAAGGAGAACCGGCGTGGCGGTACAGCGACCCGCAGCGGATGACGCTGCGGATCCACACGAAGTTCGTGCGGACGGGGGCGGCGTGAACAACGGCAACGGAACCAGCACGGCGAACAGCAATGGCAACGGGAAAGCACGCTGGGCCGGCGTCGTGCTCACCGGCGGACTTGCCATCGCGGCGCTCATCGTCCAGTGGGGCGTGGTAACCACCAAGCTCGACCAGGTCGAGAAGCGGCTCGACGAGCTGATCTACGAGGCCCGCACCCTGCGGCACGAGTACCAGGGCATCGAACGCCGGCTCTCCTACGTCGAGGGCCGGCTCAACGGAGATCACGGGAGGACCGGCCCATGAGCGTGCTTGTCCAGATCGCCGACGCCGTCGCGGCGTCGATCAACGCGGCCACATTCACCGAGCCGCTCACGGCCGTGCGGGCCTACCGCCCGTCGTACGACCTTGAGCAGCTCGCCGAGACCCGCGTCACGGTGGTACCCCGCTCCATGACGATCGCGGCGCTGGCCCGCCTGCAGAGCCAGGTCGACTGCACGGTCGACGTCGGCATCCAGCAGCGCGTGCCCGCCGGCGACGAGGCCCGGATCGATGCGCTGCTCGAACTCGCCGAGGCGCTCGGCGACCACCTGCGGCACAAGCGGCTGCCGGACTTCCCCGAGGCCGCGTGGCTCTCGATCGCCCACGACCCGGTGGCGGCGAGCGAGCACCTCGACGAGCGGTCGACGCTGACGACGGTCCTGAGTGTCACCTACCGGGTGAGGAGATAACAGATGGCGATCCGGCTCGGTATGGAGGCCGTGCTCAACTACAAGACGGGGGCCAGCTCGTGGACCGAGCTCGCCAACGTCCGCGACGTCACGCTCACGCTCGAGACGGGCGAGGCGGACGTGACCACCCGGGCCAACGCCGGCTGGCGTGCCACCGTCGCGACGCTCAAGGACGCGAGCGTCGAGTTCGAGATGGTCTGGGACACCACCGACGCGGGGTTCA
>CAZCBN010000218.1:0-1892 GCA_964496975.1 uncultured Phycisphaeraceae bacterium | reverse complement strand
GACCCGACCACCCCCACCACCCTGCTCGCCCTCGCCGCGATCGCCCAGGCCTGCGCCGCCCAGACCGCGAGCCAGACCTTCACCATCAACGACTTCACCGTCGACACCGAAATCAACTCGGGCCAGGTCGTCACCGCCATCGACACCTCCGCCGTCGACTTCTCCGACCCCTTCATCGCCTACCGCATCACCGCCGACTGGCAGCAGATCGCCCCCATCGGCGAGACCGGTGCCTTCTCCATTGACTACGTCACCGCCTTCGGCGACCGCTCCACCCTCCAGCTCATCTCCTCCATCGAGTTCGCCCGCAACGGCGCCGGCCCCGAGCCCGTCCAGGGCCTCACCTACACCGGCTCCTTCAACGGCCCCTTCACCGGCCTCCCCTCCACAGACCTCGTCGTCGCCGCCTTCTTCGGCAACGGCGCCTCCCGCTTCAGCAACGTCACCGTCGAGTGGTTCACCCAGTCCGACATCCCCCAGACCACCTTCCGCCCCGGCCAGCGCAGCGCCAACGCACCCCAGACCTTCGTGGACCTCGGCGCCGTCGCCGCCGTCGGCGAGCCCATCACCATCGACACCTTCGGCTCCGAGTACGACTCCGAAATCGCCGTCTACGCCGCCGACGGCACCCTCATCGCCACCAACGACGACGACCCCTTCGGCGGCCGCCAGAGCCTCCTCACCCTTGAGTCGGGCCTCGTCTTCAACACCGACG
Organism: uncultured Phycisphaeraceae bacterium; assembly: GCA_964496975.1. Taxonomy (GTDB): domain Bacteria; phylum Planctomycetota; class Phycisphaerae; order Phycisphaerales; family UBA1924; genus CAZCBN01. The sequence goes on along the minus strand of CAZCBN010000218.1, from coordinate 1,177 downwards.
GCACCATCGACTTCCGCACCTTCGGCGCGGGCGAATACTTCATCGCCGTCTCCGACTTCGACACCCAGTTCTTCGAAGACTTCGACCTCTTCCTCGACCCCTTCACCAACGGCGGCAACCTCTTCCTGAACATCAACGGCGTCGAAGTCGCCGCCTCCACCTTCGTCCCCTACGAGGTCCAGTACTTCCGCTTCACCATCGTCCCCGCGCCCCCCACCCTCGCCCTCGGCCTCGCCGCCGCCGCCGGCCTCGCACGCCGTCGCCGCCGCTGAGCCGCACCCGCCCGACAACCCGGTCTACACCACGCCACACGGCCCGCCCCACGCGGGCCGTTTTTTATGCGCCAATCGCCCCGCACCTTTCGCTACCCTGTTCCACCATGCCACACCACCGCCGCAGCACCCGGGCCCTCGCCGCCATCGCGCTCCTCTTCGCCGCCGGCTCCCTCGCCCCCGCCCAGCCCACCAGCACCTCCCCCCTCGCCCCGCGCCCCAACGGCCCCAAAAACGCCGAGCCCACGCGCCACGCCATCGTCGGCGTCACCGTGCACGTCAACCCGACCACCACCATCGAGAACGCCGCCGTCGTCTTCGAGGCCGGCCGCATCACCGCCGTCACGCCGTGGAAGGACGCCGACCTCACCGCCGCCGTCGTCCACAACGCCGAGGGCATGCACCTCTACCCCGCCTTCATCGACCCCTGGCTGGAGGTCGACGCCCCCGCCCCGAATGACGCCGACCCCGCCGCCCATTGGAACGACGGCGTCACGCCGCAGCGCTCCGCCCTCGCCGGCCCGGGCGTCCCCGGCGGCACCGCCGAGGCCCACCGCAAGCTCGGCTTCGCCGCCGCCGCCATCGTCCCCAAGGGCGGCATCTTCGCCGGCCAGGCCGCCGCCGTCTCCCTCGCCAAGGCCCCCGCCGACGACTCCGCCGCCTTTGAACGCATCTACGCCCCCGCCGTCTATCACGCCCTCGACTTCCAGCCCACCCGAGGCGACCGCGGCTATCCCGACAGCCACATCGGCGTCGTCGCCCTCATCCGCCAGACCCTCATCGACGCCGACTGGCAAGCCACCCACGACCCCACGGCGCAAAACGCCCTCACCCCTCTGGGCTCTCCCCCTCTGGGTGGGGCGGCTCTCCGAGCCGCCTCTCCCCCCGGTGGCACAGGCTTGCAG
>CAZCBN010000217.1:0-1909 GCA_964496975.1 uncultured Phycisphaeraceae bacterium | reverse complement strand
AGCAGGACCAGCCCGTCTGGGACGTCCTGATCCAGGAGCAACCCGATCTGTACATCGCGCTGGGCGACAACGTCTATGTCGACTTCTGGGCCGGCGAGGATGGGCAGTTCCGCATGGCGCCGCCGACCTCGCTCGAACACTTCACGACCGACTATGAAAAGCTCGCCGCCAAGCCGGGCTGGCAGCGTCTCACCGAGGCGTGCCCCATCATCCCGACGTGGGACGACCACGACTACGGCAACAACGACGCCGGCGCCGAGTGGGCCATGAAGGAAGACAGCCAGCGCATCTTCCTCGACTTCTTCGGCGTGCCCAAGGACTCGCCCCGCCGCGAGCGCGACGGCGTCTACCACGCCGAGACGCACGGCCCCGCGGGCCGCCGCGTGCAGGTGATCATGCTCGACACCCGCTTCTTCCGATCGGCGCTCGACCGCCGCACGGAGCGCGTCGCGGGCGTCGGCCCCTACGTCCCGACCACCGACACCACGCGCACGATGCTGGGCGATGCCCAGTGGGCCTGGCTGGGCGAACAGCTCCGCGAGCCCGCCGACGTGCGCATCATCGCCAGCAGCATCCAGGTCGTCGCGTACGAGCACGGGTACGAGACGTGGGGCAACCTGCCGCACGAGCGCGAGCGGCTCTACCGCCTCATCGACGAGACGAACGCCTCGGGCGTCATCTTCCTCAGCGGCGACCGCCACCTGCTGGAGATCAGCCGCGACGTCGAGGACCCCGCGCCCTACCCCATGTGGGACATCACCAGCAGCGGGCTTACCCAGGCCAAGTCGCCCAACCCGACGGATCCCAACCGCTTCCGCGTCGGCCCCGTCATCCGCGACACGAACTACGGCATCGTGCGCATCGCATGGGGCGATGCGCCGGAGAGCACCGAGATCAGCCTCGAAGGCCGCGGCGGCGACGGCCGCCTCCTCACCCGCCAGAGCGTCTTCCTGAGCGAGCTGCAGGAGCGTTGAGCCGGCCGTACGAGGTGAGCCGGGGCTGATGCACACCCGGCGTGCCGCGGTGGCCCGCGGTGCGCGCGCAGGAGGAGCGGTCGGTGGTGGCGTTGCGCAAGATCGGCAGGCCGGGAGGCCCACGTCGATCGGCGGGCGACCTCGCCGCCGTGGTCGCGGCGGACTGGTCCGTCCAGCCCCAAAAGCGCTGGGCCGCGATGGCCCTGCGCGTCGACCGCGGCTGGCGGGTTGACGCGCCCGCGCCGGTGGGCGATGTCGCGGACTGGCTTGCCTCGCTGCTCGCCTTGCGCGCGCGTTGCGGGGCGTCCGTGCTTGTGTTGCTGGACTTCCCGGTCGGTGTGCCGGCCTCGATTGCGCGGGCGTTGCGCGTGGATTCGTACCGCGAGCTGCTGCACGCCGTGCGCACGGGCCGAGCCCCTGGCTTTTTCACGCCGAGCGACGATCCCGCCGCTGGGCAGCCGTTCTTCCCGATGGGTTCGGCCGCGGGGGTGAAGAAGGCCGACTTTGCGCGTCGGCTCGGCGTGGACGGCCCCGGGGCGCTCCTGCGGGCGTGCGACGCGGCGGCGGGGGCGGAGTGCATGTTCTGGGCCGTGGGCGCGCGGCAGGTGGCCAAGGCCGCGGCGAGCGGCGCGGGGAGCGTGGTGCGGCCGCTCTCGGAGCGGGCCGACGCGGCGCTGTGGCCCTTTGACGGCACGACGGCGGGGCTGATCGGTCGGCCCGGCGGCGCGGTGGTGGCCGCGGAGATGTACCCGGCGGCGATGGGGCGGCTGCTTGGGCTGCAGCGCGGGTCGAAGACGAACGCGGCGTGGCGGGCGGAACAGGCGGCGGTGCTGCTCGACGTGTGCGCGCGCGTGGGGGCGGAGGCGAGCGACGCGTTCTGCGCCACCGGCGGGACGGCGCGCCAGCTGACCGACGGCGACTGGGACCACACCGGC
>CAZCBN010000216.1:0-2056 GCA_964496975.1 uncultured Phycisphaeraceae bacterium | reverse complement strand
CTACCTGACAGGGAACATCGTGGCGTCCGGGGGCATAAGCGTCCTTGAGATCGCGGCGAGCGACGTGTCGGTCGATCTGAACGGATTTACGATCGATGGTGCCAATCTGGTCAACGGCGTCGGCGTCATCGCCACCGGCTTGGTGACGAACATTGGCGTCCGCAACGGCTCGGTTTTGCGGTGCCGGTTCGACGGCGTGAACCTCAACCTGGCGTCGACGATTGTGATGGAGAGGGTGTCCCTCGTCGGCAACGGGGGCTCCGGTGCCATTCTCGGAAACAGTGCGATGGTGCGCGACTGCATCGCCGTCAGCAACGCGGAGGCCGGCATTGTCGCGGGGGGCCAGGCGGTGATCGTCAACTGCGTCGTGCGGTCGAACGTCGGCACCGGCATTGTTACCGGGAACGGGGCTGTGATCTCCGAGTGCACCGCACGGCAGAACTCGTTCAACGGCATCCAGGCGGGACGCGGCTGCACGCTGACCCGCTGCGCCGCGTTCCAGAACTCGGGCGACGGCCTGGTCGCGCAGGGGGCTTCGACCGTCATCGAGAACGCCGTGACGGATTCCGGCACGAACGGCATCCGCGTCTCGTCCGACTGCTACGTCGCGAACAACACCGTGACGTCCTCGGGGCTCATCGTCGCCGGCTCCGCGGGCATTCTTGTGAACGGGAACTTCAGCCGCATCGACAGCAACCGCGTCAGCACCGCGCCGGTGGGCGTCGCGGTGACGGGGCAGTTGAACTTCGTCATCCGAAACACCGTCCGTGCCACGACGCCCTTTGACATCGCCCAGGGCAACCGCTTCGGCATGGTGATCGGCGCGGGCGGCACGACCCAAGCCGGCTTCACCGGCTCCGCCGCCAGCTCCAACCTTGGCACGACCGATCCGTGGGCCAACTGGTCGTATTGATCGCCGCGCATGCCCCCGCCGCGCCGGGAGCTCGGTCGGCGGCGTCCTTCCACGGCGGCGGGGCGGACCCGCCTAAAGTGATCGGTCGCGCGGGGCGCGGCACGGCCTTCCCGTTGCCGCTGAGACGCACCCGTCGAACCTGATCCGGCTCGTACCGGCGGAGGGAACGCGACCCCGGCCCACAGGCTCACGCCGACGCCGGCCCTTCGCCGCATGCCCTTGGGGCGAAGGAAGTCTCCATGTCCACGCCAACCCACGCCCAGCATGCCACGCACGCCGCGGCCTCCGCGACGAAGCCCTCCGCCGCGCTTTCCCCCGCCCAAAAGGCCGACGTGCACACCGCGGCGAACCTGCGGCCCGACGCCGCCGGCGAGCATGCACACGCACGCCCCGAGGCCCCGCGCGTGTCGCGCCTCACGATCTCCCGCAACGGCCCCGCCTACCCCGACGCCCCGAGCACGCCCGGCTTTCATCGCCCCACGCACGGCGCCTTCAACCCCGGCACCGGCACGGGCCTCACCACCCCCGGCTCCTTCGCGAACCGCGCCGACATCGGCGGCCCCCTGTCGTTCTCCAGCCCCGACACGCCCGGCATGCCCCTCCCGAGCACCAAGACCGCGTGGGACTTTCTCCCCGAAGGCTGGGCCTGCGTCACGCTTGAGCTCGACGAGCCGATCGACGCGCCCGACCAGCGGATGGACGTCACGCTCTCCACGCTGCCGGAGATCCGGCAGGTTGTGTTCGCCGACGCACGGGGCGTCGTGCGCCGCGTGACGTACCCCGCGGCCTTCACGCCCGTCACGCAGCTTGAGAGCGCCCGCCTCGGCCTCATCACGCCGCAGATGCGCCGCGTCGCCGAGCGCGAGCCGCACCTGACGGCCATGCAGGTGCGTGACGAGATCGCCGCCGGCCGGATGATCATCCCGGCGAACACGGTGCACCTGGGGTACAACCTCGACCCGATGGCCATCGGCCGGGCGAGCAAGACCAAGGTGAACGCGAACATGGGCGCCAGCCCCGTGTCGTCGTCGACCGATGAAGAGGTCGAGAAGCTGCGCTGGGCCGAGCGGTGGGGGGCCGACACCGTCATGGACCTCTCCACCGGCGGCGACCTCGACGCCTGCCGCGACGCCATCATCCGCG
>CAZCBN010000215.1:0-2069 GCA_964496975.1 uncultured Phycisphaeraceae bacterium | reverse complement strand
ATCGCGTCGTCGTAGTCCTTCGCGTCCGGCGGGTCGATCGTCGCGATGAACAGGTGCGTGATGTCCTCGCGCCCCGCGGCGTCCGCCTCCTGCAGCGCCGCCGGGCCGCGTCGCTTCCACTCCTCGATCTGCCGGTCAAACTCCAGGCTCGCCGCCCGCGCCTGCTCCACGCACTCCTCGGGGAACTCCCCCTCGGGCAGCCCGTACGCCGCGATCACCGCCTGCGTCTCAACGTCCGGCCGGCCCGCCTCCCCCAGGACCTTGGTGATCACCGCCTCCGCCAGCGCGCCCCCCTCGGGGTACGCCACGATCTCCAGCACCACCTTGTCCCCGGGCTTCACGTTCTTGCTCGTCGCGTCACGCACGATCACCGGCTCGGTCAGCTCCTTCCCGTCCGGGTACGCGAGCCACGTCTCCCCCTGCTTGCCGATCTCCCCGGTGAAGTTCGCCCGACGCCGCGTCAAGACCTCCAGCACCTCGCCCGCGAACTGCTTCTGCAGCGTCCCGAGCCGCCGCTCGCGGCCCTTGTCCCGCTCGTACGCGATCCGCACCGTGTCGCCCGAGAGCGCCCCGTTCACGTACTGCTCAGGGATAAACACGTCCCCGTCCGCCGTCCGCGTCTGTGCCTCCACAAACCCAAAGCCCTTCGCAGACCCTCGGAACGTCCCGACCATCTCCCCACGGTCCGGAAGGTGCGGCAGCGTCACCACCCCGTCGTCGTCCACCGACACCCGGTTCTGCTCGCGCAGCGCAAACACCGCGTCCTTGAACGCCTGCATCTCCGCGCCAAAGCCCAGCTCCACCGCCAAGGGCCCGATCGCCTTCGGCTCGTACGTCGGGTGGCCCAGGTGCTGCAGCAGACGGTGCTCGTACTTCAAACCCATGCCCGCAGCGTAGCGGCACGCCCGACCCACCCGCCCCGCCCCGCCCACTTTCAGGCCGACATCAGCCCGCAATCAGCCCGCCCCGCTCACCCCGCCGCCACCGACGCCCGCACGCTCGCAAAGAACGGCCGCGGCGAAAAGCCCACCGCCTCCCGAGCCTTCGCGAGGTCCGCCCACGCGTCCTGCTCCCCCATCAGCGCCATCCCCGCGTCAAACGGCAAAAGCCCCCCGAGCCCCAGCAGCCCCGCCGCGAACGCCTTCGCCGCCGCCACAACCCCGGGCAGCCCCACCGCACGCAGCCCCGGCTTGCCCAGCGGCAACGCATCCCGCACCCCGCGCAGCATCTCGGGCCACGTCACCCGCTCCGGCCCCGACAGGCTGATCACTTCCTGCACCGTCCCCGGACGCAGCAGCGCCTCGCAGAACGCCCCCGCCACGTCGTCCACGTGCACCGGCGCCACCACCGGCGCCACAAGCCGCGGCAACGGCACCGGCACCCCCGGCACCATCGCCCCCGCCTCCACCCGCACGAAGTAGGGCAAGAAGAAGTACGGCGCCCGCCGCCCCTCGCACCACCCCCGCAGCATCGTGAAAAACTCCCCGTCCGGCCCGTGGATCAGCCCGGGACGGAAAATCGTCCACGCCAGCGTCGACCCGCGCACCAACTCCTCCGCCGCAAACTTGCTCCGCTGGTACGCCGCCACGCCGTCGGGCCTCGCCCCCAGCGCCGACATGTGCACGTACCGCGGCACGCCCGCGTTCACGCACGCCTCCACCACCGTCCGCGTCGCCTGCACGTGCACCCGCTCAAAGGTCTGGCCCCCCCGCGCCTCGCGGATGATGCCCACCAGGTGCACGCACGCGTCCGCCCCCGCCACCAGCTGCGCCGTCGCCAGCGCGTCCGTCGCGTCCCCCTCCACCACGCGCACCGCCGACCCATCCACCGGCAGCGTCCGCGCCGCCTTCGACGCGTCCCGCGCCAACGCGTGCACCCGATACCCCCGGCGCACAAGCTCCGCCACAAGATGACGGCCCACAAACCCCGTCGCCCCCGTCACCGCCACCGTGGCCCCGGGCGCGATCGTCGAAGATTCCCATGCGTGCGTGTGGTGCATGTGCGCTGTCCTGCCGGCCTGGGCAAATCAACCGGGGCCGCGACGCCGGCCGGGGGGGAACGCCCCCGCC
>CAZCBN010000214.1:0-2100 GCA_964496975.1 uncultured Phycisphaeraceae bacterium | reverse complement strand
TTCTTGTCCTTGACGATGGCCTCGACCATCTGGATGGTGCCGCTGGCGGGGGCGTAGTAGGCGCTGGTGCCCATGAGCTTCACGATCTCGCCGCCGCCGACCTTCGCGCGCTCGACGCACGCGGCGATCTTCTCGGCCGGCAAGAGGTCGGTGACGGGGATGCCGTGCACGCTGGTGAGGCGGGGCAGGGGCACCATGTCGTCGCCGTGGCCGCCGAGGAGCAGGGCGCTGACGTCCTCGATGGAGCAGCCGATCTCCTGGGCGATGAAGGTGCGGAAGCGGGCGACGTCCAGCGCGCCGGCCTGGCCCATGACGCGGCTGGGCTCAAAGCCCGTGACCTTCCACGCGGTGTAGACCATCGCGTCCAGCGGGTTGCTGACGACGATGACGATGCTGTTCGGCGCGTACTCGCGGATCTTCTCGCAGACGCTCTTGACGATCTTGACGTTCGTGCCGACGAGGTCGTCGCGGCTCATGCCGGGCTTGCGGGGCAGGCCCGCGGTGACAACGACGACGTCGGAGCCGGCGATGTCCTTGTACTCAAAGGTGCCGACGATGCTGCTGTCGAACCGCTCGATGGGCCCGCAGCAGGCGAGGTCGATCGCCTTGCCCCGGGGCATGTGCAGCTCGGGCTTCTCGGGGTGGGGGATGTCCAGCAGGACGATGTCGCCGAGCTCCTTCGCCGCGGCCCAGTGGGCGCAGGTCGCGCCGACGTTGCCGGCTCCGATGATGCTGATCTTGGCGCGTTTGGGCATGTCGGGTCCCTTTCTACGCGGCGTGGGCCGCTGCTGTCGTGCGGCGTGCGCCGCGTCGTTGTGCCGGGTCGTTGTGCCGGGTCGGTGCGGCGGGCTCTCCGCGGGTGCCGGCTCGGGCCCGCAACCTCGCCCGGGATGATACGCGTGAGCCCGCGCCCCGCCTCGTTCCCGCGACGCGTTTCAGGCGATCCCCGCCGCCTGCAACGCCCGCCGCTTGCGGTCGACAAAGCCCAGGTGGTGCGTCACGTGCGTGACATAGTCCTCCAGCAACTGCCCCAGCCTCACCACCCCGCGGTGGTTGTGCACGCCGACACGCTCCAGCGCCGCCCCGTCCAGCCGCCCCAGGATGTCCGCCGTGTGCAGCCGGTTGAGACGGAACAGTTCGGCCGCCACCGACACGTCGACGGCGTTGTAGTGAAGGCTCGCCGCGTGCGCCGTTTCGTCGTAGGCGATCAGCAGCGGCCGATCCTCGCAGGCGATCCGCAGCATCCGGTGCGTCGCCGCGAGGTCCGAGTGCAGCAGGTGCACCAGCACCTGCTGGATGGACCATGCCCCGAGCGACGGGTCGCCGCCCGCCGGCGGCGCCGTCAACGCCTTGGGAGACAACCCACGGGCCGCATCGTGCAACGCGCCGGCCTGCGCGGCGTAGGCGGAAACGAGTCGGTGCATGCCGGCACTTTAGCCGGCGCCATCAACGAATGGGCCGCGCCGAGGGACACGACCGCCGGATAGCCTGCGCCCATGCCCATCGCCGCCCGACTCGCCCCCTTCGGCACGAGCGTGTTCGCCGAGATCACCGCCCGGGCCCAGGCCGCGGGGGCGGTGAACCTCGGCCAGGGTGCCCCGGACTTTGACGGCCCCGACTGGCTGAAGGAAGCCGCGGCCCGGGCCCTGCACGACCACCCCAACCAGTACGCGCCGATGCCGGGCCTGCCCGCGCTGCGCAGCGCCGTGGCCCAGCACTGGCACGCCCGCACCGGCGTGCACGCCGACCCGGACCGCGAGGTGACCATCACCGTCGGGGCGACGGGGGGCCTCGCCTCGGCGTGCCTGGGCCTGCTGAACCCGGGGGACGAGGTCATCGCGTTCGAACCCTTTTATGACGCGTACCCCGCCGCGGCCGCCTTCGCCGGCGCCGCGCTCCGGTGCGTCACGCTGGAGATGCGGGCCGACGGTTCGTTCGGCTTTGACCCCGCCGATCTGGAGCGGGCCGTCTCGCCCCGCACGCGGGCGATCCTGCTGAACACGCCGCACAACCCGACGGGCAAGGTGTTCTCGCGGGCCGAGCTGGAGACCATCGCCGAAACCGCCGCGCGGCACGGGCTGATGGTGATCGCCGACGAGG
>CAZCBN010000213.1:0-2102 GCA_964496975.1 uncultured Phycisphaeraceae bacterium | reverse complement strand
GGGCCTCGAATCGCCTGCTCAGCGAGTCGTAGAGCGTGTTGTTGTGCTTGATCGCGGCGGCCTCGCGGGTCTCGTCGAAGGCGTACTTGCGATCGGCGGCCATCCGGAAGTCGCAGCCCAGCAGGTACACCGTCCGGAACCCCAGGTGGTGCAGGAGCCGCATCGCCACGAGCATCACGCTGCGCTTGCCCTTGATGCCGAGCGAGTCGGTGGACTTCGGGTCGTTGCCCCACGGCACCGTGTCGCCCGTCAGAAACCGCTCGTGGTCGAAGTGATTGCTGCGGCGGAAGAACAGCACGCTGGGCATCTGCGCGACGCGATACACGCTGTCACGCATCGTGCCGTCCCTGGCCTGGATCCGCAGCTTGCGGCTCCAGTGGCAGACCGGCACGAACTTCAGCACGCCCGGGTCCTTCCAGCCCGTGTCGATGAACCGGCCGGGGTCGTCCACGCAGGTCCAGAGCGTCGGACGATGGACCGTCCACGAATTGTTGACGCCCATGGTGACGATGCCGCGGCGGTTGAGGAGGCTCAGGTCGAGCGCATTCAGCGATGGCCCCGAGAGCACGAGGAACGTAGACCGTCCCTTGTAGAACCCGCCGAGCGAGATCGAATCGAAGTCGGAGGTGTACAGCCGAAGCCCGCTGCGGGCGGGCGCACGGGACTTAATGCCGCGCTGCAGGGCGATGATGTCGGACTGGTTTGGGTTGTTCACCGGAACCTCCCGGTGATGTAGCGGCCGGCGGCGCGTGTGTCGCTGATCACGCCCACACGGCCGATCGTCTCGACCCACCACGCCAGCGGCCTCACGGTCGGGTGGAGGTTCTCGCCGGCGACGGTGATGCGGCTGGGTCGGGTGCAGACCGAGACGCAGAACCACCCCCGCGGCCGGGCGACGCGCCGCATCTCGTTCAGCACCGGGACCACATCCTCGGTGAGCAGATGCTCGAGCGCGTCAAAGCTGGTCACGACATCCGCGACGCCCTCGACGAGGCCGGTGTCGTGCATCGGCTTGGCGATGTCCGCCTCGGGGAACGCGAAGTCCACGCCGAGGCCGTCGATGCCGTGCCGGCGGAGCTCGGCGATGAAGTCATTGCGGCCGCAGCCGAAGTCGACCACGAACCTGGGCTTCCAGCGTTTGACGATCGCGATCGCATCGCGGCCGTGGTTGGTCGCGCCGTACGCGGAGCCCGGGCGTGACGCGAGCGCGACGTACTTGCTGCGCTCCTGCTCGCGGCGTGCGTCGAGGTCGTTGGTGCTGGCGTTCGTCGGAGCGGTCATCCGGCACCCTCCACGAACAGGTTGAACTTCCGGTCGCCGTCGGCCGGGTCGGCCAGCTCCATCAGGGTCATCGCCTCGAAGACCCAGACGGGCCGGCCCTTGCTGTTGCGCTCGCAGGTGAGCTGCACGCACACGCCCTCTGGGATGGGGACGAGCTTCGGTTGCAGGGACCGGGCAGGCGGGCAGTCGGGCAGCACGCCGGGCAGGTCGCAGACCGGGCCGAGACCCAGGAGGCCTTCGAAGCCCGTTCCGGGCGTGCCCTCGTTCATGTGGTGGGCTTCGAAGCGGTTGATGGCGAGCTTGGTGGGGTCCTCGCCGCCGCTGGGAAGCTGCGATGAGAGTCCGTCGGGCACCGCGACGTAGCGGAGGTAGGTCTCGCTGCCGGGGTCGCCGTCGAGGCGGGCCTCCTGCCACGGGTACCGCCAGCGGTTGCTCTCGGTCGGGATCGGCTGGGCGGCGCCGAGGATCGCGGTGACCCGGCCGGACGACGGCCGGCCCATCTCGATGACCGCCCACTTCTCCCCGACGCCGGCTTCCTTCCACAGGATCGGGACGCCGCCCATGGGCGTGCTGGTGAGCACCGTCTCCTCGGGCGCGAGCTCGCAGGTGGTGTCGAGCTCATCCGCGACATACACCCGAGCGGGCGTGACGCCGGTGAGCACACACCGCCCCAGCTCGCCCGCCTTGATCGGCTGGGTGGCCAGCACGAACGCCATGGGGCTGGACTCCTCGGTCGCGATCTCGCCCGTCAGGGGCGTGCGGCTGTGGAACGTCCGCTCCTGGTCGTCCTCGCCCGGCTCGACGAGCACGCCCGAGATCGC
>CAZCBN010000212.1:1914-2183 GCA_964496975.1 uncultured Phycisphaeraceae bacterium | reverse complement strand
TTGTGTCTTCATGCGGCGCGGGCCTCGCCCGCCCGCCGCGGTCCGGGAACCGCGCTGCGCGCCGGCGCGGGCGCCGCCGGGGCCGGGGCCGGGGCCGGGGCCGGCGCGGCGGCGGGCGCGGCGCCGGTCGCCAGCCGCACGAGGGCGGCGGCGAGGTCTTCCGGCGTGCCGGTCGCCGACGAGAGCCCGTTCTCGGCGACCGCCCGCGGCATGCCGTAGACGACGCACGACGCCTCGTCCTGCGAGAGGACGCGTCCGCCGGCGGCGAC
>CAZCBN010000212.1:0-1904 GCA_964496975.1 uncultured Phycisphaeraceae bacterium | reverse complement strand
CCCCTTGCGGCCGTCCTCGCCCATGCCGGTCACGATGACGCCCAGGGCCCGCGCCCCCAGCGTCGCCGCGGCGGAGGCGACGAGCTCGTCGACGCTCGGCTTGTAAAACGCGGACGTGGGCTCGGGCGAGACCTCGAGCGTCAGGCCGCCGCGGCCGCGCTGCACGCGCAGGTGCTGCCCGCCCTCGGCGACGTACACCACGCCGGGCTCGGCGCGATCGCCGTGGTGGGCGAGCTGCACCTTGGCCTGGCAGAGTCGGTTGAGCCGGTCGGCGAGGCTCCGCGTGAACAGCGCGGGCATGTGCTGCGCGACCAGCACGGGCCAGGGGAACGACGCGGGCAGGGCGGAGATCATCGTCTCCAGCACCGGCGGCCCGCCCGTGCTGGAGCCGATCACCACAGCCTCAATGTGTTCGAGCGACGCGACGACGTCCACGGGGCGGGCGCCGCCTCGGGTTTGGGCCGGGCCTCGGGCGGGGGTGTCGGGCCTCGGGGCGGCGCCGCGTCGCGCGGCGTTGCGTTGGCCGATGGCCTTCACCTTGTCGCGCAGTTCTTGGCCGAAGACGGCGGCGTTGCCGCCGAAGGCGGCGGTGTCTTTCGCGATGACGTCCGCCGCGCCGAGCCGCATCGCTTCGAGGGCGGTCTCGCTGCCCGAGGCGGTGAGGCTGGAGCACATGAGCACCGCGGGCCGGCGGGCGAGGCGGAGGGCGCGGAGCTCTTTGAGGGTGTCCAGGCCGTTGAGCGAGGGCATCTCGACGTCGAGGGTGAGGACGTCGGGGTCGAGGCGTTGGGTCATCTCCAGGGCCTCGCGGCCGTCGCGCGCAACGCCGACAACCTCGAAGAGGCGGTCGGCCTCAAGGGCCATCCGCAGCGCCCGCCGCATCACCGCCGAGTCGTCCACGATGAGCACTCGCACAGCACGTCTCCGGAGCCAGAGATCCTCGATCCACGCCACGCCAGACGACCGCCTATCGGCCCGAGTCCGGACGCCCTTGACGCCGGGGCGGAGGAGGGCGGGCACCCGGGCCCGGCATGTTCGTAAGATGGACGGGTTAGCTCGCGTGGCCCCGCCGCTTCCGTGGGTGCCATGCCAAGGCCGGAACGGCCGGCGGGGGTATCGGGTCGCGTTGGAAGGGGGGCAAGAAATCTGCGAAAGGGTCTTGATGCGATATATCCGATTCGGATATATTCACTTCAGACCATGTCCGATACCCACGCCATGCCGTCACTTTCCTCGGAGCACTGGGAGCTGCTGGTGCTCAGCGTGCTCGCCGGCGGGCGGGGGTATGGGTACCGCATCGCGAAGGAGATCTCGGCCCGCTCCGGCGGTTCGCTGGTGCTCGGTCCGGCGAAGCTCTACCCGATGCTGACGCGGCTTGAGCGCGAGGGGCTGGTGACCACGGCGTGGGAAGAGGTGCGGGCGGGCGGGGCCGAGCCGGGGGCCGCGGGCCGGCGGCGGAAGTGGTACGAGCTGTCGGCGAAGGGCGAGCGCCGGCTGGCGCAGCGGGTAGAGGCGCACCGGCGGTACACCGCGGTCATCGCGGCGTTTTTGCCCGGGGGTGGGGAGCCCGCGACGCGGCCGGGCCTGGAGGGCGGGGGCCTGCTGGAGGGCACGGCATGAACGCCACGCGTGGCCGCCGCGGCGGGCCGGGTCCGACGGGGCCGGCCGGTCTGGAACCGGGTGGGCTTGGGCCGGGAGGGCTCGGGCCTGAGGGGCTTGAGCCGTCGAAGCGTGACCCGATCGAGGCGTGGCTCAGCCTGTTTGTGAAGCTGCTGGGCGTTCGCGGCGAGGACGCGCAGCGCATCCGCGACGAGTTGGAAGACCACCTGCGCTCACGGGTGGATGACCTGATGATCGCCGGCGCGGACGAGCAGGAGGCCGTGCGTCGGGCGGTGAGCGAACTG
>CAZCBN010000211.1:0-2276 GCA_964496975.1 uncultured Phycisphaeraceae bacterium | reverse complement strand
CCTGCGCCGGGCTCATGTACGCCGGCGTGCCCACAAACTGCTCGGTCAGCGTCGCCGCGCCGGCAACCCCGCCACCCCCCGCCCCGCCCGCCAGCCCCCCCACCAAGCCCCCCGCCCCCACCAGCACCTTCGCGATACCGAAGTCAATCACGCGCACAAAGGGCCCGCCCTCCGCCCCCGTCGCCGTGGCAGTCGCCGTGCCGGTCCCCGTACGCGTCCCCGTGCCCGTGCCGGCCCCCGCGCCCCCGCTCACCAGAATGTTGCTGGGCTTCAGGTCGCGGTGCACCACGCCCTTCTGGTGCGCATGCTCCACCGCCAGCAGCACCTCCACCACCAGCCGGAGCCGCGCCGAGATCCCCAGCCGCGCCTCGTCGCAGTACCGATCAATCGGCCGGCCCTCGACAAACTCCATCGCGAAGTACGGCTGCCCAAGCCCCGTCCGCCCCGCGTCGTACAGCGTCGCGATGTTCGGGTGGTCCAGCAGCGCGAGCGTCTGCTGCTCCGCAAGCAGCCGCGCCAGCAGCGCCGACGAGTCCATCCCCGCCTTCGCCACCTTCACCGCGACGCGGCGCCGCACCGGCTCAGTCTGCTCCGCCTCGTACACCGTGCCGAACCCGCCCTCCCCCACCACCCGCAGCAGCCGGTACCGCCCCACCGTGTCGCCCGCCGCGCTCCCGGCAAGGCCCGCGCCTTGGGCCCCCTGCGCCAACCCCACCTCGGCAAGCCCCGCCTCGCCAAACATCGGCCGCAGCGGCGGCAGCGTCCCCGCGTCCGCATGACGCAAAAGGTCCTCCACCTCGCGCCGCAGCGTCCCGTCGCCCCCGCACCGCCGCGACAGCACGCCCTCGCGCTCCCCCGGCCCCGCCGCGTCCGCCTCCGCGAAGATGGACTCAATCAGATCCTGCCGCGACGCATCCATCGCCACACCCCCCGTGCCCCGCTCCCGCGCCCGCCTCGCGTCACTCCGCGTCCGCCGCCCCGCCGTCCTCGGCCGCACCGGCCTCTTCTGGCCCCGCCTCTTCCGGGCCCGCGTCATCCCCAAGCGCCCGCTGCAGCCACGCCCGGGCGAAGCGCCACTCCCGCTCCACCGTCCGCTCCGAAACGTCCAGCACCATCGCGATCTGCCCGTGCGTCAGCCCGCCGAAGTGCCGCAGCACCACCACCCGCGCCTTCCGCGGGTGCTCCGCCTCAAGCCGCCGCAGCGCCGACTCAAGCGACAGCACGTCCGCCGACCGATCCGGCGCCGGCGTGCCGTCGGGGTCAATGTCCGCGCGGTGCGCCCCGCCCCCGTGCCGCAGCGCCGCCTTGCGCCGCGCCTGGTCCACCAGAATCTCCCGCATCGCCTGCGACGCCGCGCCAAAAAAATGCGCCCGCCCCTGCCACCCCGGGTCGAGCCCCCCCACCAGCTTCAAAAACGCCTCGTGCACCAGCGCCGTCGGCTGCAGCGTCTGCCCCGGCGGCAACGAGCGCAGCCGCGACGCCGCGAGCCGGCGAAGCTCCTCGTACACCACCGGCAGCACCCGCTCCGCCGCCGACGCGTCCCCCGCGCCCGCCGCCCGAAGCTGCACCGTGATGTCGCCCTCGCCACCGCTCATCGGCGCACCACCCACTTTCCGCGGCCGCCCTCCGCCACGCCCCATCGTACAGCATCGCCCCCGCCGCCCAACCCCCCCGCCCCGCCGCTTTCCCCGGATTCCCCCTCGCCCCCGCTGGCCCCACGCCCCCGCACACGCCACAATCCACCCACGTGATCTTCCTCCACCCCGCCTTGCTCGCCGCAGGACTGGCGGCCGTCGGCCTGCCGGTCCTCATCCACCTCCTCACGCGCCGCCGTCGCCGCCCCACGCCCTGGGCCGCCATGCGCTTCCTGCAGATCGCCCTCCGCAAGCAGCGCAAACGCCTCCTCCTCGAACGCTGGCTCCTCCTCGCCTGCCGCTGCCTGCTCGTCGCCCTGCTGGGCCTCGCCCTCGCCCGCCCCCTCTTCGGCGCCGCCCTCGCCGACCAGGGCCCCGTCCAGCTCGCCATCCTGATCGACAACAGCCTCACCTCCGACGCAGCCCCCACCGGCCTCACCACCGACCTCGACCGCTCCAAGGCCGCCGCCCGCGCCGAGCTCGACCGCCTCAACCCCGCCCGCGACCGGCCCGACCGGCCCTGTCTCTTATACACATCTGACGCTGCCGGCGACAACTGACGTGTAGATCTCGGTGGCCGCCGCCATAGACGACAGCGACGCCTTCGCCTGGTACCTGCGCGAATACGGCGCGTATCGCGAT
>CAZCBN010000210.1:0-2322 GCA_964496975.1 uncultured Phycisphaeraceae bacterium | reverse complement strand
GGCCGGGATTCACAGGCTCGCGCGGCACCGCACGCACTCCCCTCTTGCGGTGAGGCTCTGGGCGATCACAGCGAACGCCGCCAGGGGCTGAGCAAGCCGACGAGGACACAGACGCCGCTCGCAGCGATCACCCACATCCGGGTGCTCTCGTCGGTGGCCATGCGGCCGAGCAGGGTGTCGACCGGCACAAACTCGGGAAGCGCGACCGGGCCGGGCTCCAGGTCGGGGAAGACCGAGGCATCCGTCAACGCCGCGGCGGCGGGGTCACCCAGCACGGCGCTGGTGGTCGGGACGAGCGAGAGCTGCGCGGCGGCGAGCGTGCGGACGAGCCGGGGCTCGCGACGCTCGAGCGCCTGCAAAAACTGCGCGTGGATGCGGATGCGCTCGCTCCGCTGGGCCTCCAGCGCGAGGACGCGGTCGCGCTGCCAGCGGATGCGGCGGAGATCGTTCTGCGCCGAGATGAGCACCGTGGCGACGAGCATCGCGAGCCCCGCGATGAGGAAGAGCCAGCCCGGATCTACCACCGACGCGACGGCGGGCCGATCCCCGGAACGATCGACCGGGCCCGGCTGCGGCGTCGGCGAACCCGGCCGGCGGCTTGTGGAGGCCGGGGGGGCGGGTCTGGGGCTCGGGGATGGACGCGGGTCGCGGGGCATGCACAGGAAAAGGACGGGGCGACGGGGCTCGGGCGGGTGCGCCATCGGTCGGACGGCGTGGTTGGCTGCAAGGCGGCCCGGGACGGGGGGGCCGGGGGTTGCTGCGGGGACGACTTCGGCCCTCTGAGGCTACACTGTCGCCGCTCCATGTCTTCAGGCGTCTACATCACTGGCCTCGGGGTGGCCTCACCGCTGGGATTGGGCGCTGAAGCGTTCTGGGAAGCCCTGCTCGCGGGGCGGAGCGCGATCGGCCCGATGCGTCGGCTGGACCCGAGCGGGTTCCCGTGCCGGCACGCGGCCGAGGTGGACGACCTGCCGGTGAAGGAGTGCGTGCCCAAGCCCTACCGCAAGGCGGTGAAGGTGATGGCGCGGGACACCGAGCTGGCGGTGGTGGCGGCCCAGCTCGCGGCCCACGACGCGAACATCCGGACGCGCGGGAGCGGGGAAACCGAGCGGTGCGCGTCGGGCCCGGGGGCGGCCGACGTGGACCTGTCGCGGGTGGCGTGCCACATCGGGGCGGGGCTGATCGCGGCGGAGGCGGAGGAGCTGGGCGCGGCGCTCTCCACGTCGACCGGGGCGGACGGGCGGTTCAGCCTTCGCCGCTGGGGTGCGGCGGAGGGGGGCGACGGGGCGATGAACAACCTGCCCCCGCTGTGGCTCTTGAAGTATCTGCCCAACATGCTCGCGTGCCACGTGACGATCATTCACGGGGCGGAGGGGCCCAGCAACACCATCACGTGCGCCGAGTCGAGCGGGCTTTTGAGCCTGGGCGAGAGCGTGCGGACCATCGAGCGCGGGGACGCCGACCTGGGCTTTGCCGGCGGCGCCGAGAGCAAGATCAACCCGATGGGCCTGCTGCGGCTCACGCTCGCCGGGCGGCTCGGCCACACCGCGGAGCTGCTGGCGGAGGGGGACGCGGGGAGCCTGCGGGCGGTGCGGCCCTTTGACGCCGCGGCGCGGGGCGGCGTGCCGGGGGAGGCGGGGAGCATTCTGATCGCCGAGAGCGGGGCCCACGCGGCGGCCCGCGGGGCGAGACGCTACGCGCGGGTGGCGGGCTTCGCGGCGCGGCAGACGCCCGGGCCGCTCTTCCCGGGCTCGCTCGACCCGGCGGCCTCCATGGAACGGCCCGAGACGGTGCCGCCCGACCGGGGCGTGCTGCTGGCGGCGCGCGCGGCGATCCGGGACGCGGGGCTTACCCCGGCGGACATTGACGCGGTCGTGGCGGGCGGCTTCGGCACGGCGCAGAGCGACATCCCCGAGGCGGCGGCGATCCGCGAGGTGCTGGGCGATCGGTGCGGGCGGGTGCCGGTGCTGACGCTGACGCAGCACGTGGGCAACTGCTCGGCGGGGCACGGGGCGATGCTGGCCGCGGCGGCGGCGCTGTGCCTGCATCACCAGCGGCTGCCGGCGCGGGCGCACGCGGGGCGGGCGGTGCCTTGGCTTGACGTGGGGCCCTCGCCCATGCGGGAGGCGTCGCTCCGCGCGGTGCTGGTGTGCTGCCCCTCGCTGGGCGGGCAGGCGGCGGCGGCGGTGCTGACCCGGGCGGAGGGCGCGGGCGGGGGATGACGCAATCAGACCAACCGGCCCGGACCGCGCGTGCGGCCGGGCGCTTGGGTTCTTCGCGCGGCGTGCGTGATCAGGCCGCGGCAACAACAAGCTCCACAGC
>CAZCBN010000209.1:0-2386 GCA_964496975.1 uncultured Phycisphaeraceae bacterium | reverse complement strand
AGCTGCGGAGCACCGGCGCGCAGACCGTCGTCGGCCCGAGCATCCATCCCAGCGGCGAGCCGTACGACCCGGTCGAAGGCGAGCCCGCGGTGATCGACCACGCAGAGTTGGCGGCGGCGGTCGCGGCGCTTGCCGAGGCCGTCCTGGAGCGTCGCGGGCGCAAGTCACGATCTCTTGACCAGCGATCCTCGCTCGTCAAGTCTGCTTTACCAGCGATGCCGAGTGATCACATCGAACGCCGCGCCGCGGCGTACCTCGATCGCATCCCGCCGGCGATCTCCGGTTCGGGCGGGCACAGCCAGACCTACGCGGCCGCCACCGCGATGGTGCACGGGTTCGGGCTCGACCCCGAGGCCGCGTTCCTGCTGCTGTGGGATCGGTACAACCCGCGATGCGAGCCGCCGTGGACGGAGAAGGAGCTGCGTCACAAGGTGACAGACGCGGCGAGCAAGCCGCATGACCGGCCGTATGGCTGGCTCAGAGACGCATGCCCTGCCGAGGCGACCGACGTCGATCTCTCGGGCCTCGTCGTGCGAGGTCGTGCGCTGGTGGCGGACGCGACCCCGCCGCCCGCTCCCGACGATCCCGGGCTGCTCCCGCCCGAGGCCCTCCGCGTGCCCGGGTTCGTCGGCGAGGTGATGGACTACTGCCTGGCGACCGCGCCCTACCCGAGCCAGACGCTGGCGTTCTGCGGCGCGTTGGCGCTGCAGGCGTTCCTGGCGGGCCGCAAGGTCCGCGACCCCGGTGACAACCGCACGAACATGTACCTGCTGGGCCTGGCGCATTCCTCCTCCGGCAAGGACTGGCCCCGCAAGATCAACGCCCGAGTGCTCCAAGCCGTCAGCCTCGGCACTGGGCTGGGCGACCGCCTCGCCTCGGGCGAGGGCGTGCAGGACGCGCTCCACGGCACGCCGTCGATGCTCTTCCAAACCGACGAGATCGACGGCCTGCTGCAGTCGATCAACCGCGCCCGCGACGCGCGGTTCGAGTCGATCATGGGAACGCTGCTGACGATGTACTCGGCGTCCAACTCGATCTTCCCGATGCGACGCAAGGCCGGGCAGGACGAGCCCGGCGTCATCGACCAGCCGTGCCTGGTGCTCTTCGGGACGGCGATCCCGAACCACTACTACGCCGCGCTCTCCGAGCGCATGCTCACCAACGGGCTCTTCGCCCGCATGCTGATCCTGGAGTCCGGCCCGCGGGGGGCGGGGCAGGAGCCGACCGTCAGCGACCTGCCCGAGCGCGTGCTCGCCACGGCCAAGTGGTGGTCGGACCTGCGCCCCGGGCCGGGCAACCTCGCCAACGCCCACCCCACGCCGCGCGTCGTGCCGCACACGCCCGATGCCCGGGCGCTGCTCGTTGAACTGCGCAAGGAGGCCGAGCGGGCGTACGGCGAGGCCGAGAGCCGGCGCGACGCCGTGGCGACGACGGTGTGGGGGAGGGCCAGCGAGCAGACGAGGAAGCTGGCGCTGCTCTACGCCGTCAGCGAGAACCACGCCGAGCCCGCCATCGGCGTCGAGGCGGTGCGGTGGGCGTCGCGGCTGGTGATGCACCAGACCAGGCGGATGCTCTTCATGGCTGCCAACCACGCGGCCGAGACGCCCTTTGACGAGCTGGCGCTGCGCGCGATGCGGAAGCTCCGCGAGGCCCCGGATCGATCGCTCTCGCACAGCGTGCTGCTCAAGCGGATGAAGATGGACTCGCGGTCGTTCCACGATCTCATCGACACGCTCGTCCAGCGCGGCGATGTGCTGGCGGAGTCGGCGTCCACGAGCGGTCGGGCTGCCCTGATCTACCGATTGGCGGAGAAGGAAGGTGAAGGAAGGGTGAAAGAAGAGGGGGCAAAATGCGGGCTGTAGACACATACACACACTTCTTTCTCTCTTTCACCTTCTTACCCCCACCCCCGGGTGCGCGTATGTGTGTGTCTGCGCGACCCCAGGGGGTGAAAGGTGAAAGAAGGGAAAGAAGCCCCCTCGACCTCGCGACGCAGGTGGCGTGCCAGGCCGCGCCTACCACCAGCCCAACAGCCCGAAGCCGAACGGCCGGGAGGCGGATGGCGTTAGGTACTTCCCGGGCCAGGTTGCGAGGCTTGGCCCGCGGGAACAGCCGCGCTTGGCGACAGAGTTTGTTTGGGCCGTCCGAGCGCGGGGCGGCCCCGTGGCGGGGTTGGTACGCCGCCCCGCCAAGGACGCGACGTGGGCCAACGTGGGCGGACCCGTGGCCAACGGGCGGGGCAAGTAGCAGGCGGGAATCGGGGCGCTGAGCGCCCCCCGGACGGGTCCGTAAGCCCGAGCGATCCAGCCAACCAGCGATCCAGCCATCCCCGCCCCCCCGGACCTGCCGCATGTGCGGCGGGCCACCACGACGCCCCACGCGCTGG
>CAZCBN010000208.1:0-2517 GCA_964496975.1 uncultured Phycisphaeraceae bacterium | reverse complement strand
GCTCGGCCTCCGCCATGCGCCGCTCAACCTGCCCCACGTCACCCGCCTCCACCGCCGCCTGAAACAACGCCCGCGCCTCCGCCCCCCGCCCCGCCAGCAGCCGCCCATACCCCTGAAACACCAGCACCCGGCACCGATCCGCCCCGTCCCACCACCAGGGCACCTCCGCAGGCCCCCGGCGCAGCGCGTCATGCACCTGCACGATCGCCGGGTCCGCCTCCTCCCCCGCCGCCGCCTCGGCCAGCGTCGCCAGCGCCGCGGCCCGACTCACCTCGTCCGCCGCGCACACCACGCCCAGCCCAAGGCCCACCGCCCCCGCCTCCGCCGCCGACAAAGGCTGCAGCAGCCGCGCCGCCCGCGCCCGACCCGCCCCGTCACCCGCCCCGTCATCCGAGGCCAGCACCGCGCACACCGCCCCCCAGAGCCGCGCCTCCGCGTCCCCCGGCGACGCCTCCACCACCGCCTCGTACAGCGCCGTCGGCTCGCGCTGCCACGCCCCCCGCGCCGCGTCCATCGCCGCCTCGGCACGCCGATGCTCCCGCAGCACGCCCGACCCGCCCAGGTCCAGCACCACGCAAGGCCGCCGGTCAAAGAACGCAAGGTCCACCTGCACCACGATCCCCTCAGCGTCATGCGCGGGCAGCGCCGCCTCGTACACCATCCACCGCCCGCTCCCGTCCGCAACGCGCCCGACCGCGCGCACCGCAAGCGTCTCTCCGCGCTGCGCCGCCCGCACGCCCTGCAGCAGCGCCCGCCCCTCGTCCGCCACGTAGCGGTGGTGCTCGTAGTTCTCCCGCTTCCCCTCCTTGAAGTCCACGAGCGACCCGCCCACGTACGCCGCCGCCGCGTCCACCCGCGCCCGCACCACCAGCCGACCATCGATCACCGCCGGCCTCACCCGCAGCACCGCGCTCACCGCGCCCCCGTACACGCCCCCCGCTTCTTCGTGCGACAGCATCAGGCCGCGCACAAACTCCTCCCCCGCCACGCGACCCGACGGCCCCGGCTCCCGCGTCGCGAACAGCGTGAAGTACGCCTCCGCCAGCTCCGGCTCGGCGAACGCCCGCCCCCACGCCTCCGTCGCCGCGAGCGCCCCGATCTCCTCCCGCCCCAGGTGCCACAACTGCCCCACCAGCGCCCGGTTCCCCGTCGCCAGCTCCTCCAGCACCCGGGGGCCGATCCCCGGCACCACGATCCACGGCGCCGCCTCCAGCAGCGAATCACGCGACTCCTTCGGCACGATCTGCCCCTTCGCCAGATAGCGCGCCGTCCCCTCGCTCGCCCTCGCAAACGAGCACCGCGCCTCCAGCTTCGCCCGAAACGTCGCCGCGTTGTCCACGTTCGCACGCCCCGCCGTGATCCGTTCCCACCGCTCGCCGATGACGTACAGCACTTCCTCCGCCGCCGCCCTGCTCGCCCCCGCGGACCCGTCCTCACCCGCCGACCCGTCGTCCCCCGCCAACGAGACCGCGTCCTGCGCCATCGCCTGCAACGCCCAGTTCCACCCCTCCCCGGCCCCCGCCGCCTCCACGAGCGACGCCGGGTCATCCGTCAGCCGCGCGAGCGTCACCGCGTGCGTCGGCCCGAGCGTCAGGCCCGCGATGCGTTCCGCGTCCCCCGCGTCCCCGTGCACGAGCAGGTAGGCCACCACCGCCGCCGTCGGGTTGGCGACGTACGACTGCGTCAAGGTCGGCGTCGCGGCCTCGCGCTCGATGATGCCCGCGAGCGCCCGCCGCGCCGCGTCGAGCGCCCGCT
Source organism: uncultured Phycisphaeraceae bacterium (assembly GCA_964496975.1). Classification (GTDB taxonomy): domain Bacteria; phylum Planctomycetota; class Phycisphaerae; order Phycisphaerales; family UBA1924; genus CAZCBN01. The sequence continues at coordinate 762 of CAZCBN010000208.1, read as the reverse complement.
CGCCCTCCAGCGTCACGAGCGCCCACGCCGCGTCCTGGTCAAGCCGCTCCGTCTCGCCCAGCGCCTCCAGCACCGCGTCCGCCCCCGCCGCCACGCCGTGCGGCGCCAGCAACGCCCCCGCCGCGCGGCGCCACACCGCGTCCCCTGCATCAAGCCGCCGCAGCAGCGCCCCGTCGGGCACCAGCCCGCCGCGCAGCGACTCGCTCAACGCAAGCGACCGCGCCCGGCTCAGCACCTGCCACGCACGCTCCGCCGGCGCCTCGGCTACCACGGGGCGATCCGCGAGCGCCCCCGCCCGCGCCGACGACTCCAGCACCCCGAACACCATCTGCCGCGCCACCACGTGCCGCCCGATCACGCGCTCCCGCTCCGCCGCCTCCGTCCCCTCGGGCAGCTTCGGGAACGCGTCGTACGCATCGAGAAGCCCCGCCGCACGCTCCACCGCCTGCGCCACCGCCGCGGGGTCCGCGTCGAGCCGCGGCACCACCGGCGTCGCCCACACCCGCCACGGCAGCACCAGCGACCGCAGCGCCCGCTTCGCCCGCGCCGCATCCTTCATCACCACCCGCGCCTCGATCGGCGCCGCGTCCTTCCCGCCAAAGAACCGCAGCGCCACGGACCGCCCCACCGCCGCCCCGCGCGGCGCCGCCTCCCCCCAGTCCTCCTCGGCCCACGCCCCCCCGGCCGCCGCGTCCGCCGGCTGCGCGACCGCCGCCCCCGCCGCCCCGCCCGCCCACGCCGCGACGGCCCACGCCCACACCG
>CAZCBN010000207.1:0-2610 GCA_964496975.1 uncultured Phycisphaeraceae bacterium | reverse complement strand
CCGCGACCACCACGCCGTCGAGCGCGAGCCGCTCGCCGGGCTTGACTTGCACGACCGCGCCCACGGCGACTTCGCCCGCGCGCGTCACCTTCCACGACCCGTCCGGCTGCTTGACGCTCACCTCGTCGGGGGCCATCGCCATCAGCCCCTTGACGGCGTTACGGGCGCGGTCCAGGGCTTTGGCCTCGATCAGTTCGGCGAGGGCGAACAGGAATGTGACAAGCGCAATCTCCGGCCACGCGCCGATGAACGCGCCGCCGACGATCGCCACCGTCATGAGGAAGTTGATGTTGAGCGTGAAGGTGCGCAGCGCGATCCAGCCCTTCTTGAGCGTCGGCAGGCCGCCGAGCAGGATCGAGAGGACCGACGCCGCGATCACCGGCCAAGAGGTCTCCTTGAAGCCGGTGAAGTACATCGCCTCTGCGCACCCCGCGAGCAATCCCGCGAGGATGAACAGACCGTGCTTCATCCACCACGGCCGAGTGTCCTCTTTCGCCGCCGCGTGGCCCGCATCGGTCGCGCACGCTGCCCCGCCGCAGTCGGCCCCCGCGCCCGCGCTCGCCGCGCCCACGGGCGAAACCACCGTCGGCGTCATCCCCACCGAGCGCACCTTCGCCGCGAGCGCCCCGGGCATGGTCGCCGCCGCGTCGTGCGTCACCGTCATCGTCCGCGTCACCACGTTGCACTCGACCGACGCAACCCCCGCCATCCCGCCCACGGCCTTGCGCAGCACCTGCTCCTCGGCGGCGCAGTCGAGTTCCTTGATGCCGATGATGGTCGTGGCCGCGCCGGGCTTGGCGGAGGGCGTGGGCGTGGTATTGGGGGTCGTGGTCACGGTCTATTCCTTTCCGGCGCGCGTCGCCGCGACCGTCCGAATGAGTTGTACGCCCGTGCGATACGCCCGGACGAGCGTCCGGGGGATTCGCACGCCCGTCCGGGGCCGTCGGGCGGGCGTCCGGGTTGATCGTCCGACCGTCCCGGTCAGTGGGACGACCGTCCCGATGAACCGGACGGCGGTCCGGGCCGGTCGGACGGTCGCGGGGGCCGGATGTCCGGCGGTGGCCTTTCATGCCTCCGGCTCCGCCGCCATTCCATCCAGCCGTAGATCGAAAGCGCGGTCAGCCCAAGGGCCATGCGCACGGGACTGAAATCAATATGAAGGTGCCGGGCTCGTCTGTACTCGCCCACGATGCCAGCGCTGACGGCCCAGTCTGACACAAGGGCCACCGCAGAAAGAATGCTGATGAAAATCAGCAGCGTGCGAGGAGAATCACGCCGCGCACGCCGCTGATCCGTCGTGCTCGATGGGCGGTCACGCCGACCGCCCGATCGACGCTGCTTACTTCTTGGGCGCGGGCTTAGCATGGTCGTGCCCGTCGCCTTCCTTGTGATCGCCGTCCTTGTGGCCACCCTCATCCCACGGGCACTTGGTGCACTGCCCGTGCCCGACGGCCCGGAGCGTGGTGCCCTCGCGGACCCAGAGGTGGGCGTTGTCACCCTCGGCGGTGACGAAGTATTGCGGCTCACTCTTGACGGGCTGGCTCGCGCCCTGGCCCATCATCACGGCGGCGAGGGCGGTGAGGCCGACGCCGGCGGCGAGGCCGACGAACAGGGATTTGGAACGCGGAGTGGACTGGTTCATTGAAGGACTCCATTCTGAAAGACAGACACGGACTCGACCGCCGGACGCTCGCGGGGCACACGCCCGCGAGGGCGGCGATTACGGTTTGGGATCGGGTTTGACATCCGCCGACGGCGACGCCGGGGGCGGCGGCGTTGGCGGTGAAGAAGGCGTGGGTGATGGTGCGGACGCGGGGGCGGCGGTCGCCGCACTTTGGACCGCTTGGACACTGCCGCCGGTCGCGTGCGCTGTTGAGACAGCCTCGCCGCCCGCGAGTGCGGGCGTCAGTTCATCCTTCTCCCACACCTCGGGCCTGGGGCCGGGCAGGCCGTCCTTGCTCGTGCCCGTGAAGATGCGGTAGAGGGCCGGGAGGACGATGAGCGTGAGCAGCGTGCTGGAGATCAGGCCGCCGATGACGACGGTGGCGAGGGGGCGCTGCACCTCGGCACCGGTGCCCTTTGCCAGCGCCATGGGGACAAAGCCCAGCGAAGCGACGAGCGCGGTCATCAGGACGGGGCGGAGGCGGGTGATCGACCCGTGGATGATCGCGTCCTCGAGTTTCTCGCCCTTCTCGCGCAGTTGGTTGATGAAGATGATCATGACCAGGCCGTTCAGGACGGCGACGCCCGAAAGGGCGATGAAGCCCACGGCCGCGGAGATCGAGAAGGGCATGCCGCGGACCCAGAGCGCGATGACGCCCCCGGTCAGCCCCAGCGGCACCGCCGCGAAGACCAGGAGCGAGTACTTGAAGCTCTTGAAGGTGGCAAAGAGCAGGAGCAGGATCAGGACAAAGCAGATCGGCACGACGATCGTGAGCCGCTGCTTGGCCGCGACCAGATTCTCGTACTGCCCGCCCCAGACGAGCCACTGCCCGGCGGGGAGGCTCACCTGCGCCATCTTGGTCTGCGCCTCGTTCACGAACGACCCCAGGTCACGTCCGCGCACGTTGCACTGCACGACGATGCGCCGCTTGCCGTTCTCGCGGCTGA
>CAZCBN010000206.1:0-2675 GCA_964496975.1 uncultured Phycisphaeraceae bacterium | reverse complement strand
CCCGCGGGTCGGGGCGACTTGACCGCGGGGCCCGGGGCCGTCAGACTTGCCCTCCGCGGGGGCTGGTGGGCCCCCGCACCCCGCCCGAACGGATCGGGTCGCGCCGCATCGCCTTCCGCCCCCGCCCGCGTTCGTCCGGCCTGTGCCGGGCGTGCCGGTCGACGGGCCCCCGGGGCGTGCCCGCCGCGACCGGTTCCTCACCCCCGTCCAGGGAGTCGTCTGCGTATGGCATCGCGTACCAGCACCGGCGTGGCCATGGCCGTCACGCTCACCATCTTCATCGTCCTGACCGTCGCGCTCTTCGTGACGACGATGGTCTTCCTGAGCGGCAAGCAGCGGGCCGAGCGGGAGCTCGTCGCCTTCAACGACAACAACCGCGAGATCATCAACGAGGCCGAGCGGGGCGCCGAGCGCGTCCGCAGCGCCGTCCGCCTGGCCCAGCAGGAGAACGAGAGCCTGGTGGCCTCGCTGCTGAACGGCAACCGCCGCCTCGCCCGGCTCGTCGCGGGCAACGAGAACCTGACCCCCGCCGAGGTCACGGAGCGGGCCGAGGCCCAGGCCTCCCTCTCCGGCGCCTCGCTGCTGGACCGGGTGGACCGCTTCAAGCGGCAGATCGCCGACCTGGAGCGCCAGCTTGAGGAGGAGCGGGGCCGCTTCCGCGCCGCCAGCCAGGACGCGTCGAGCGAGCTGAACCGCTTCCGCGGCGCCATCGCCGACAACAGCCAGGCCATCTCCGGCGCCACCGGCGAGATCGGCGAGTACCGCAACCAGGTGCAGGGCTTCCGCGACGAGCTCGAGGCCTTCACCGAGTCCGAGGTGAAGGAGCGCGACCAGATCCGCTCCTCCGCCCAGACCACGCAGCGCCAGCTCGAGGACCGCCTCGCCGCGCTCAACGCCGAGGTGCTCACCCTCCGCGACCAGCTCCGCCGCGCCCGCGGCGAGGGCGCGTCCGACGCCCTGCGCCCCATCGACGAGTACGCCCTCGTCGACGGCGAGGTCGCCGGCATCAACCCGCTGGACAACACCGTCGACATCTCCCTGGGCCGCGGCGACAAGATCGTCGTCGGCATGACCTTCGGCGTGTACTCGCAGGCCGGCGACCTCCGCCCCGACATCGACACGGGCGAGTACCAGCCCGGCAAGGCCGACATCGAGGTCATCTCCATCTCCGAGGATTCCGCCACCTGCCGCATCGTCCGCAGCAGCCTGGGCAACCCCGTCGTCCGGGGCGACGTGATCGCCAACCCCGTCTTTGACCCCAACAAGACCTACGTCTTCGTCGTGCAGGGCGACTTCGACGTCAACGGCGACGGCGTCCCCACCCCCCAGGAGCGCGACGACCTCGCCGGCCTCATCGAGCGCTGGGGCGGCACCGTCGTCCCCGACATCCGCGGCGACGTGGACTTCCTCGTCCTCGGCTCCCCCCCGGTGCAGCCCCCCGTCCCCCCGGCCGGCGCCCCCATCCAGGTCGTGAACGAGTTCGTCCGCCTCAAGCAGGCCAACTCCACCTACACCGAGCTCTTCAACAAGGCCCGTGACTCCAGCATCCCCGTGCTGAACGCCAACCGCCTCCGCACGCTGCTCGGGGCCCTCCCGCTCTGAGCGACGGCGTGCCGCGGGCCCAACCGATGGCCCACCCGACGGCCCACCAGGCAGCCCAGCCGACGGCCCTTCAGCTCGCCCCGCAATGGGCCGCCTACGCCGCCGTCCGCGCCGCGCTCATGGTGCCGCTCATCGCCGGCATCAACCCCTCGCGACGCGTCGCCGCGGCCCTGGGCCAGCAGTTCGCCGCCCTGCCCTTCAACCGCCGCCGCCTCCGCCGCGCAGCCGACGCCATCGCCCGCGTCCTGCCCCACCTCGGCCCCGACGAGCGGCTCGCCCTCGCCCGGCGCAGCTACGAGCACCTCGCGATGCTCGCCGTCGAGGTCGCCTTCATGCCCCGCATGCTCACGCCCGACAGCTGGGCGAGGCACTGCGACATCGGCGAGATGTTCGGCACCCTCCGGGGCCTGCTCGGCGGCCGATCGGCCGTCATGATCACCGGCCACACCGGCAACTGGGAGGTCCTCGGCGCCACGCTGGGCGTCCTGGGCTTCCCGCTGCACGCCCTCTACCGGCCGCTGGACCTGGCCCCGCTCGACGCCTGGCTCCGCCGCACCCGCGCCGCCTGCGGGCTGGACCTGGTCGACAAGTTCGGCGCCGCCCAGACGCTCCCGGGCCTCATCGCCCAGCGACACCCCATCGGCTTCGTCGCCGACCAGAACGCGGGCGACCGCGGCCTGTTCGTCCCCTTCTTCGGCCGGCTCACCAGCACCTACAAGACGATCGCCCTGCTCGCCGTGCAGAACGAGTCATGCGTCATCTGCGGCCAGGCCCGGCGCGTGCACGAGGGCATCCGCCAGGAGTCGGGCGGCTTCCACTTCCGCGTTGAGGTGCCCGACGTCATCACGCCCGACGACTGGCGGGGCCAGCCCGACCCGGTGTTTTATGTCACCGCCCGCTACCGCCGCGCGATCGAGCGCATGGTGCTGAACGCCCCCGAGCAGTACCTGTGGATGCACCGCATCTGGAAAAGCCGCCCCCGGCACGAGCGCGACAACAAGCCCTTCCCCCCGGCCCTGCGCGACAAGCTCGCCGCCCTGCCGTGGATGACGCAGGCCGATGTCGACGCGGTG
>CAZCBN010000205.1:0-2760 GCA_964496975.1 uncultured Phycisphaeraceae bacterium | reverse complement strand
CAAGAACCGCTTGAACCTGCCCGACGAGCTGCCGCTGGACTTCCGCGTCTACGCCGCGCACCGCGACGGCGGCGCGACCACCGAGACATCCAGCCCTGACACGAGCGACACGCCCACCACCAAGGAAGGAGCCTGAACATGCCCAGCCTGAACGGATTCAACGCGAGCGAGGTCGACCCCGCGGCGGACTTCGAGCCCATTGCGCCCGGTTCGTACACCGCGGTCATCACCGAGTCGCAGACCAAGCCCACGAAAGCGGGCACAGGGAGCTACCTGCAGTTCACGTTCCAGATCGTGGATGGCGAGCACAAGGGGCGGCTGCTCTGGGCCCGGCTCAACCTCGACAACCCCAGCGAGACGGCGGTGAAGATCGCCAAAGGCGAACTCTCGGCGATCTGCCGGGCGGTGAACGTGCTGCAGCCGAGGGACTCGATCGAGCTGCACAACATCCCGCTGGTGATCAAGGTCGGCGTGAAGCGCCGCGAGGACACCGGCGACATGACCAACGAGATCAAGGGCTATTCGGCCCGGGGTGGATCGCCGGGCCCCGGCGGCGCCCGGGCGCCGGTGGCATCGGCGGGCGGCAACAGCACGCCGCCGTGGAAGCGCTGATCTGGCGCTCCCGTTGTGAAGTCCATTCTGCAGTCCTTTGTGAACCCGGGAGGCGTCGCCAGGGATGGCGGGTCAGACGCTCCAACTCACCCTGCCCTGGCCGCCGAGCGTGAACCGGTACTGGCGGTCGGTCCCGATGGGCCGGGGCCGGGGCGTGCGAGTGCTGATCAGCCGCGAGGGCCGGGCGTTCCGCAGGGACGCGGTCGCCCGGCTCGCGGGGCTCCATCGCCGCGGGCCCTTGCGGGGGCGGCTCGATGTCCGCATCGAGCTGTGCGCCCCGACCCGGCGCGCCCTCGACATCGACAACCGCCTCAAGGCGCTGCTCGACGCGATGCAGCAGGCCGGCGTCTACCGCGACGACGGCCAGATCGACCGCCTGCTCGTCGAGCGCGGCCCCGTGACGCGGGGCGGCCTCGTCCACGTGGCGATCTCCGAGATGAACCCATGAACGAGCGAGCGAGCATGACAGATACCAACGCAGCAACACGCCTTGAGACCACGTCCGAACCCGGTCCGACCGCCGAGCGCGCACATATCGATTTCATCGGTGGCCCGATCCGGTCCCGCCCGAGCAGATCCGACCCGGCGTGGGCGACCGACGAGCAGGCCAATGGGTTCTGGGCCAACGCCGTCCGCGCGTACGAGGAGGGCCCATGCAGCTGAGGGCCTACCAGCGCGAGGCGGTGGACCGGGTGTACGCGCACCTCCGCGAGCGGGACGACAACCCGTGCGTCGTCATCCCGACGGGCGGGGGCAAGACGCCGGTGATCGCGACGATCTGCCGGGACGCCGTCGAGCTCTGGAACGGGCGCGTCCTGATCCTCGCGCACGTGAAAGAGCTGCTCGAGCAAGCCGTCGAGAAGATCCGAGCGATCGGACCCGACCTGCCGCTGGGCGTCTATTCGGCGGGGCTCAAGCGGCGAGACACCGAATACGCGGTCACCGTCGCGGGCATCCGAAGCGTGCGGAAGCGCGCGTGCGACCTGGCGAACGGGGGCGGCGCGTTCGACCTGATCCTGATCGACGAGGCGCACATGGTTCCAGCCGAGGACGACGGCATGTACCGGCGCTTCATCGCAGATATGCGTCAGATCAATCCCCACGTCCGGATCGTCGGCCTCACCGCGACGCCCTACCGACTCAAGACCGGCGAGATCTGCGGCGCTGACAACATCCTGAACGAGGTTTGCTACGAGGTTGGCGTGCGCGAGCTGATCGCTCAGGGCTACCTCTCGCCGCTGCGCACCAAGGCGGGGGCGACCAAGGCCGACACCGCGGGGCTGCACGTGCGCGCGGGCGAGTTCGTCGCCGGCGAGGCCGAGGACCTGATGGACGACGACGTCCTGGTCGAAGGCGCGTGCGCCGAGATCGCCGAGGAGACCCGCGACCGAGCCGCGACGCTGATCTTCGCGACGGGGATCAAGCACGGGCGGCACATTCAGTCGGTACTGCGCGATCGGCACGGCATCGAGTGCGGGTTCGTGTCGGGCGAGACGCCGGCCGGTGAGCGGGCGGAGATCCTGGGCCGCTTCCGCTCTGGCGAGCTGCGGTACCTCGCGAACGTGAATGTACTCACGACCGGCTTCGACGCCCCGCACATCGACTGCGTGGCGCTGGTGCGTCCGACAATGAGCCCGGGGCTCTACTACCAGATGGTCGGCCGGGGTTTCCGCCTGCACCCGGGCAAGGACGACTGCCTCGTGCTCGACTTCGGCGGCAACGTGCTGCGGCACGGGCCGGTTGACGCGGTGCGCATCGCGACCGACGACCGCGGCGAGGGCGGCGAGGCCCCGGCCAAGGAGTGCCCATCGTGCCGCGCGCTGATCGCGGCGGGCTACCAGGCGTGCCCCGAGTGCGGGCACGAGTTCCCGCCGCCGAACCGGTCGAAGCACGAGGCCCGAGCGTCGAACGAGGGCATCCTCACCGGGCAAGTCACCCGCAGCGACCACGAAGTCGACGAGGTCACGTACCACGTCCACTGGAAGAAGCACGACCCGGCGGCACCGCTCACCATGCGCGTCGAGTACCACGCCGGGATCGCGCAGGTCTTCCGCGAGTGGGTCTGCTTCGACCACGACGGGTACGCGCGGGCCAAGGCCGAGTCGTGGTGGCGGGCCCGATCGGTCGAGCCCGTCCCGAGCGGCGTCG
>CAZCBN010000204.1:0-2762 GCA_964496975.1 uncultured Phycisphaeraceae bacterium | reverse complement strand
ACGAGCTGATGGCGGTGCACCGGCTGCGGTTTCACTGGGTGCAGGGGCACGCGGGCCACCCGGAGAACGAGCGGTGCGACCGGCTGGCGGTGGAGGCGCGGGACGCGGCGGGGGGGCGGGGGGGCAGATAAGGCAGAACGCGAAGGCCGCGAAGGGGGACGCGAAGGGCGCGGCGAGAAGCGGGGCCGTGGCGCGGACGTGAGGTTGCGGGTTAGGCGGTTGGTGCGCGCAGGGTTTCCAAGGTGTGGGGCAGAAGGTCCGCGAGTTCTTCGGCGAGCAGCCCGGCGGCGGCGGCGTGGGACTCGGCCCACTGTTCGCCGGCGAGGGCGTGGGCCTGCACGGCGAGCCGCGCGGCGTCAAAGAGGTCGAGCGGCTTGCTGGGTGGGCGGGGCATCTCAAGGCCCGCGATCTGGCGCGGGCCGGGGGCCACGTGCTGCGCGATGAGGCCGGCGATGAGGCCCGTGAGCACGTCGCCCGTGCCGGCGGTGGCGAGGCAGGGGTGGCCCCGGTCGCAGACCCAGGTGCGCAGGCCGTCGGTGACGACGGTGCGGTGGCCCTTCAGCACGACGATGCAGCCGAGTCGCTGGGCGAGCTCCTCGGCGGCGGCGGGGCGGGCGGCGTCGTCGGTGGGGCTGGCGGTGATGCGCAGGGGCTCGGCGAGGCGGCGGAACTCGCCCGGGTGGGGCGTGAGGATGCAGGGGGCCTTGATATCGCGGGCAAAGTCGGTGAGGCCGGCGAGGGCGTTGAGGCCGTCGGCGTCGAGCACGACGGGCACGTCGGTCTGCGTGACGGCGCGGAGGACCAGGTGCGGCACGCCCGCCACAGCGCCCAGGCCTGGGCCGACGGCGAGGGCGTCGGCGTCGGCGAAGACGCGGTCGAGCGTTTCGGCGACGAGGTGGGGGATGAGCGAGCCGTCGGGGTTTGTCGGTAGGCCGACGGCGGTGGCGCTCGGCGTGAGCGCGACGGCGTGATCGAGGATGGGCGCCGGCGTGACGAGCCGGACGAGCCCCGCGCCGGCCCGGAGCGCGGCCCGGGCGGCGAGCGCGGGAGCGCCGAACATGCGCGACCGCTCGGCCGCGCAGCCGCCGACCACGGCGACGGTGCCGGCGGTGCCCTTGTGAGCGTTGGCGGGCCGGGCGGGGAGGTGCGGGAGGGATGCGGAAGGCGAAGGCTGGTCGGTGGTCATTCGATGTGCTCGACGGTGATGCGCAGGCGGCCCATGAGCGGGGCGATTTCGAGCAGCGCGGCGGTGGGGGTGCCGCCGGCGAGATCGCTCACGCCCAGGGCGATGTGCGTGGCGTCAAAGGCGAGCGCGGGGGGGAAGGTGGCGTCCAGGTCGGTCCAGCGCGGGGTGCCGTCGGCGCCGGGCAGCAGGGCCTGGGCCCACATGTGGTAGCCGAAGATGTCGCTCTGGCCCGCGAACTGGTCGGCGTAGACAAGGCCGCTGACGACGCGGCTCGGGATGCCCTGGGCTCGGAGCATCGCGGCGAGCAGGACGGCGTGCTCGGAGCAGTCGCCCTCCTTGCTGCGGGCGACCTCGGCGGCGGTGGCGAAGGCCACGGACAGCGCCTTGGTGTTCACATGGGCGTGCGCCGCGCGGCGGAGAGACTCGGCGCGCGAGGCGGCGTCCTGGGCCGGTGCGGTGGCGGCCGCGGCGCCGGCGAGGGCCTGCACGAGCGGGTCGTCGGCGGTGATGTAGACGCTCGGGGCCGTGGTGGTGGGCGCGGGGGCGCCGGGCTCTGAGGGCGCCGCCAGGTCGACGGTGACGCGCAGTGTCTGCTCGTTGAGGCGTTCGACGGTCTGGCGGCCCGTCGTCGGCAGGTCCGGCATCGCGGCGTTGTCGTTCAGCGAGAGCGTGTACACGGCGCGGGCCGCTCGCCTCGGGGCCGCGATGGGCTGGTTTGGGCGGATGAAGGTGGCCGTCATCACCTCGGGCAGCTCGGCGGCGGGCGCGTCGGCCGAGCCTTGGGCGAGGGCCTTGGTGGTGCGGAGCAGCGAGATCTTGAACGGGCCCAGCGCCGTGTCGGTGCGCAGCATCTCGCCCTGCTCGTCGAGGTACTCGATGGAGTCGACGCCGGGCATCGCGTCGACGCGCGTGACGCACCGCGTGGCCCGCGCGGGGCCGGCGGGCAGGTCGAGGTCGACCTCCTCGAACTTGCTGCGCGTCGCGCTGATGACGCGCAGGCCCGCGGTGGGGTCGATCGTGCGGACGGTGATGCTGTCCGGGTTCGCCCGCATGCGCTCGCGGACGTATCGCTCCGCGGCGGCGGGGGTGAGCCACGGACCCTCGGGCAGGGGGAGGCGTTCGGTGCGGGCGTTGTCGCCCTCGCCGGTGGTGAGGATCACCGCGTCGGCCTCGAAGACGTACGTGCTGCGCTGCCCGCCGCCGGGGCCCATGGCGGTGAGGCTCGACATCTGAAGGGGCGTGCCGTCCTCGGTCTCCGTGAAGTCATACGCGATGGAAAACGTCAGATCGATCTCGCCCCGGCGAACCTTGAGGGTCATCTCCGAGCCGGTCGTGATGCGGCCGTCGCGGCGAGACTCAAACGACCGCATGGTGCCCGCGGGGGCGCCCGCCATGTGGACGATGTACCACTGCTCAGACTCGGCGTTCCGCTCGGCGATCGCGAGCGCCTGGGCCTCCGCCGCGGGCGCGGGCGGGGGCGGGGGCGTCGCGGGGGCCGCGACGGCCGCGTGGAGCGGGGCGAGCGCGACGAGCAGCAGGGCGTGCGGGCGGCGCGGGGCGGGGTGGGGCATCGGGC
>CAZCBN010000203.1:0-2817 GCA_964496975.1 uncultured Phycisphaeraceae bacterium | reverse complement strand
CGCCACGGCGAGGTCGGCGTCGCCGTCGCCGTCCAGGTCGCCGATCGACACGGACCAGGGACCGGACCCCGACGCGTAGTCGACGCGCGCGGCGAACGTGCCGTCGCCCCGGCCCAGCAGCACGCTCACGGTGTTGGAGCTGAAGTTCGCCACGGCGAGGTCGGCGTCGCCGTCGCCGTCCAGGTCGCCGATCGACACGGACAAGGGGTTGGTCCCCGTCTCAAACACCTGCCCCGGGAACAGCGGGCCGACGGCGGCGGCGGTCCACACAAAGGCAGTGAGAGCGGCAACAACGATCGCAAGGAAGGTCGGGCGGTTCGGCTGCATGGGTGTCTCCCGGAGTGCAGGTGATACTATCGCACGCCGGCACTTGACAACTCATCTACGCCCCGCACCGCGTGTGAAGATCGTGTGGAGTCCGCCGACCCGACCCGACCGGAGACGCCGCGACGGCGTGTCGCCGGAGAATGGGCCGAGGGGGTGATCTGGGAAGGCTTGAAACCGGAGACCTTGAACCCGGCGATCGCAGCAACTCGCGACGAGGACGCCCGCGGGGTCCCAACAAACCTTCACGCGCATCCGGCGGCGAGCACGACGTTCATCGGCTGTTGGTTGCCAAGAACGACCGCGCCACCTGCCAGACAGGCCCCGCGCCCATCACCACCAGCACATCCCCCGGGCGGCACAGGTTTTCCAGCTGTTCCACGATGGCTTCGAAGGGGTAGAGGTGCATGGCGCGGACGCCGCGTTTGCGGAGGCGGTCGACCAGGTCGGCGCTGCTGACCTTGTGCTTCTCGGCTTCGCTGTCGCGCACGAAGTAAATGTGAGGAACGATCACCACGTCGGCCTGGCTGAAGCTTGCGGCGAACTCTTCAAGCAAGAAGCGCGTGCGGCTGTGCTGGTGCGGTTGGAAGACGACGACGAGGCGGCCGTTGCGTTCGTGCGGGCGTTCGTGCTGGCGGAGGGCGCGGAGGGTGACGTCGACCTCGGTGGGGTGATGGCCGTAGTCGTCGTAGACGCGGACGACGCCGCCGAGGACGTGGGGGCGTTCGCCCATGTACTGCATGCGGCGGTCGAGGCCCCGGAAGGCGGCGAGGCTCTGGGCGGCTTGTTGCAGATCGGCGCCGGCGGAGTGGGCGAGGGTGGCGGCGACGGCGCTGTTGAAGGCCATGTGCTCGCCGGGGAGGGCGAGGGGCCAGCGGGCGTGGGCGTTGCCGGGGCCGCGGAGCTCGACGGTGCGGAGGTCGGGGCGGTAGGAGACGACCCAGTCGGCGGAGGGGGCGAAGCCGATGGTCTGGACGTGGCAGGGGAGGCCGGCGGTGATCTCGCGGCGGTGGGCGCCGTCGTGGCCGATGAGGAGGCGTCCGCCGGCGGATTCGGGGGGGATGAGGCGGGCGAACTCGGCGAAGGCCTGGACGACTTCGTCGAGGCTGCCGTAGATGTCGAGGTGGTCGGCCTCGACGTTGGCGATGCTGGCGAGGAGGGGGCGGTGGTGGTGGAAGGAGCGGTTGAACTCGCAGGCCTCGGCGGCGAGGAAGCCGGGCCGGCCGGCGAGGGTGCCGGCGGGGACGGTGAGGGCGCCGAGGCGGAAGCCGATGGGGAGTGGGGGGGTGGTGCCGGTGACGGGCGCGGGGGCGGGGGCGCCGGTGCCGATGGCGCCCTTGGCGAGCTGCTCGCAGGTGGCGCCGACGATGACGGTGGGGTCAAGGCCGCAGTCGGTGAGGGTGCTGCCGAGCATGGCCGTCGTGGTGCTCTTGCCGTGGGTGCCGGCGACGGAGATGCCGGTGCGTGCGGCCTGGCAGCGGCCGAGGGCCTCGGCGTAGGTGAGGATGGGCAGGCCGCGTCGCTCGGCCTCGAGGACCATGGCGTGGGTGGGGCGGACGGCGGCGGAGATGATGAGGCCGTCGGCGTCGTCGGGCAGGCCGGCGGCGGACTCGTCGTGGTGGACGCCGACGCCCGCGGCGGCGAGGGCCTGGGTGACGTCGCTCTCGTAGGCGTCGACGCCGCGGACGGGCAGGCCGTCGCTGGCGAGGACGCGTGCGAGGGCGGACATGCCGCAGCCGCCGATGCCGACGAGGAAGGGGCGGCCTGCGCCGAGGGGCTCGGCGAGGGTCGGCGGGCGGCCGGCCGACGCGGGCGTGTTGTGGGTGCGGGGGGCGTCTGGCATGGGGGCCAAGCCGGTGATCGCGGTGGGTGATTGGGCGGTGGTCACGTGAAGGGTATCGGATGGTGGCGGGGAGTTTCTGGAGCGGGCGGCGGGGGTGGACGGGTGGTCTTGCGGGGCGTGATTGGGGCGTGATGGGGCGCGTGCGTCGACGGCGAGCGGGGACGCGCGGGCGTGTCTTCGGTACGCTGCGCGGGCATGGCCTTGATGACCGTTCAGCCGGGTGCGAGCCCGAAGATTTTTTCGTCGGGCGTGGCGGTGTTTGAGGGCCGCGCGGCGTCGGCGGGCGGTGCGCCGGCTGCGGCGGTGTTCCGCGTGCGTCACGCCGAGGGGCTTGAGCTTGAGCTGTGCGAGTACGGGGCGTTGATCAGCGGGGCCTGGGTGCCGGACCGCCGCGGCGTGCTCGCGGACGTTGTGCTCGGGTATGACTCGGTGGGCGAGTATGTCTCGGGGCGGGGGTTTTTGGGGGTGATCGTCGGGCGGTGCGCGAACCGGGTTGCTGGGGGTGTGTGCCAGATTGACGGGCGCGGCGTGGTGCTGTCGCGGAACGAGGGGGAGAACCACCTGCACGGCGGGTTCGGCGGCTTTCACACGCGGCTTTGGCGGGGCGAAGCGGTTGAGGCGGAGGGTGGGGCCGGGGTGCGGTTCCGGAT
>CAZCBN010000202.1:0-2931 GCA_964496975.1 uncultured Phycisphaeraceae bacterium | reverse complement strand
CACCTGCTCGTCGAGGTGAAGGGGCGGCGGGTGCCGGTGCGCCGGGCGGCGGTGCTGGACGACGGGGCGGGTCGGGGTCGGGCGGGGCGAGAGCGGGCAGGCCGAGATTCGGGCGGGCGAGGCGGGGACCCGGTGCTGTTTGCCGAGCCGGCGGGGGCGCGGCGGGAGTGCTGGGTGACGATGGACGACGTCGAGTCGCTTCGGAACTGGGGGGAGCTCTTTGGGGCCGGGTTTGTCGCGGCGTTTGTGTTTCTGTACGCGAGCGAGGAGCCGCCGGCGAACGCGTTGTTTGAGGAGCACTTTGAGCACGCCGGGCGGTGGTACGGGGTGCGGGTGATCCCGGTGGAGACGTACGCGGCCACCATGCGGGTGCGCAGCCCCCGGTGGCGGACGGTGGACCTGGCCGCGGTCGACTTTGACCGGCTGAGCGGGCCGCTGTTTGCCGCCGGGCCGGCCGGGGCGGGGGCCGCGGTTGGGGCCGGGGCCGGGGCGATGGAAGCCGGGGGCTGGAGGGCGGGGGGCGGGCCGGTTAGCATGGGGGCATGACGAGCGATGCCGCCCCGATGCGTTTGACCGACCACCGCTCCGCCGCGCGGGCTGACGCGCCGGCGCCGTCCCGGTCGGCCGGGCGCCGCGGGGCGTGGGCCTTGGTGGTGCTCGTGGCGGGGCTGGGCGTCGGCGGTGCCACGGCGACGGCGGAGGCGGCGGCCCCGCTGCGTCCGCCCGCGGTGAGCGGCGAGCTGAAGTCGCCCGGGCTGATGACGGTGCTGGTGGGCGGGTTGCTGACGGCCGCGGTGATCGCGGTGGGCGTGATGCCGACGAAGCGGGGGCACCAGGACTGACAGAAGCCGGCGGCCGGGCCCCGCGGCCCGTGCCGCGCGACGGGGCGCGACCGCGTCCGCCCCGGCCCGGGGGAGCGCCCGGGGCCGGCGGCCGAGGACACGTGGGCGAACGGGCGAGCAAGCCGGAAGCGGCCAAGGAGATACGGCGTGGCGCATCCAGCGTTGGACCCGGGTGCATCGTGGGCCGGCGGGCGGCGCCGCGCTCGGCGGGCTGGGCGTGGGCCCCTCGGCGGGCTGGTGGTGCTGAACGCGGGCCTCGCGGCGGCCGCGGCGTGGGCGTGGGCGGGGCCGACGGCGGCCGGGCAGGCGGGGCTCCCCGCGCGGCCCCGGGGGCAGTACGCCCTGGTCGGCGGGCAGACGCGGACGGGGGACTCCAACGCCGTCTACGTGCTCGACAGCACGAATCATGAGATGATCGTGCTGCAGTGGAACGACAGCCAGCGGAAGATGGACGGGCTCGGGTACCGCGACCTGAACAGCGACGCGCGGAGCGACGGAGGCCGGCGATGAACGCACGCGACG
The DNA here is from genome assembly GCA_964496975.1 of uncultured Phycisphaeraceae bacterium. Classification (GTDB taxonomy): domain Bacteria; phylum Planctomycetota; class Phycisphaerae; order Phycisphaerales; family UBA1924; genus CAZCBN01. The sequence goes on along the minus strand of CAZCBN010000202.1, from coordinate 1,567 downwards.
ATCGGCCGGGCGAGGCGTTCGCCCCCGCGGCTGATTCGGCCCGGTCGACCGAGTCCGCGGGTTCGGCCGGGTCCGCTGGGTCCGCGGGGTCCGCTGGGTCCGCTCGGTCCGCCCTGTGGGCGAGCGCCGGGGCGCTCGCGGCGATCGCGGTCTTTGGGCTGGTGTCGCCCTCCGGCGGGCTTCGCGGCGGAGCGGGCGGGGGCGGGGGCGGGGGCTCGCCGGTGGGGACGGCCTCGGCGCTGGCGGACATGGTGATGAAGGACGGGTCGTTCACGATGATGACGACCGCCTCGGGCAACGAGGAGACGCTCTGGGTGATCGACGAGCGGACGGAGCAGGTGCTGGTGTACGGCGTGGGCACCGCGCAGAGCGTGGAGTTGCTGGACCGGCAGAGCCTGCCGCTGCTGTTCACGCAGGCGCGGGCCCGCGCGGGCGGCACGCCGCGACCGGAGCGTTGACCCGTGGCCATCCGCCCCTTGCCCCAGTTTGAAGCCGACGTGGCCGAGCTCGATCGCGAGAGGCTTGTGGAGAGCCTCGCCGAGCGCGGCGTGCCGCGCGAGGAACTCGCCGGCCTGTCGCTCGACGACCTGGAGGCGTACAGCCGCAAGAGCCTGCCCAAGACGCTGGTGGTGCGGTTCGGCTTCATGAAGATGGTGGGCGAGTACCCGTACCGGGGCGACGTGACGCCGGGGTGCGGGAGCAAGCTCGTCGTGCGGACGCACCGCGGCGTCGAGATGGGGGAGATGCTCACGAGCACCTGCCCCAACAGCGGGTGCGGCAAGAGCGTGAGCCGCAAGGAGATGCTCGAGTACATCGAGAACTCCGGGGGGCGGGAGTACCCGTTCTTCACCGACGGGCGCGTGCTGCGCGTGGCGACGGCCCGCGACCTGGACGAGCAGGCCGCGGTGGAGCAGAGCAAGCACGCGCTGCGGACGCAGGCGCGGGACGCGGTGTCGCGGCTGGGCCTGCCGATGAAGATCGTGGAGGCCGAGCCGATCCTGAGCGGCGACCGGGTGACGTACTACTACGCGAGCGAGGAGCGGGTGGAGCTGCGCGACCTGGTGCGCGAGCTCTCGCTGCACTACCGGGGCCGGATCGATCTTCGGCAGGTGGGGGCGCGGGACGAGGCGAGGCTGGTCGCTGACTACGAGAAGTGCGGGCAGTACTGCTGCTGCAAGAACTTTTTGAAGGTGCTCAAGCCGATCAGCATGAAGTCGGCGAAGATCCAGAAGGCGACGCTGGACCCGATGAAGATCTCGGGCCGCTGCGGGCGGCTCATGTGCTGCCTGCGGTACGAGGACCAGACGTACGACGAGCTGCGCAAGCGCCTTCCGAAGAACAAGAGCCGCGTGGGCACGCCGCACGGCGACGGCACCGTGGTCGAGTCGCAGATCCTGACGCAGCTCGTGCTCGTGCGGCTCGACGACGGTCAGGAGGCGGCGGTGCCGGTGGAAGACCTGTCGGCCCCGGTGTCGGCGACGGCGCCGCCCGTCGCGCCCGCGGCACCGGCCGACGCCAACGGCCGCCCGCGCCGCTATCCCAACCCCTGCCCGCCGGAGTCCCACGT
>CAZCBN010000201.1:0-3050 GCA_964496975.1 uncultured Phycisphaeraceae bacterium | reverse complement strand
CGGCCTTGTTGACGTCCGGGTGCAGTTGCCGCGCGAGGCGGCGGTACGCCGCCTTGATCTCATCGGCCGTCGCCGACCGGGCCACGCCGAGCACCTCGTACAAGTCGCGCTGCGCCATCTGCGGGACAACCCTCCGGGAACTCCTGCAACGATACGCCGGGCCGCCCCGAACGCCGGCCCCCCCGCGCCACCCGGCATCGCCCCGCCCCGCGACCGGGCCCCGGCACACAAAAAAACCCGGGCGAACCGCCCGGGTTTGTGCGCTGCACGACTGGGTTGCCCGCCTCCGCGACGCCGCGCGGCGGAGCCTTCGCGTCAAGGGCTTACAACGGCTTACTGGTTCGACCCGTCGGCCGGCTGGGCCTCGGCGCCGGCCTCGGGCGCGGGGGCGGCCTCGGGCTTCTGCACCAGGACCACCTCGATCTCGAAGATCAGCGTGGCGTTCTCGGGGATCTTCGCCTGCGGCTGGCCGCGCTGGCCGTAGCCCAGCTCGCTCGGGATCACCAGCTTGCGACGGGTGCCGGCGGTCACGTCGTCGAGGCTCTGGTTCCACCCCTCGATGAGGCGGGGCGGGTAGGGGAACTGGAAGACGCGGTCGCGCGGGCGGCTGCTGTCAAATCGCATGCCGTCGTCGAGCCAGCCCGTGTAGTGCACGTGCAGGCGGTCGCCCTCGCTGGGGCGCTCGCCCTCGGGGTGGGCGAAGGTGATGGAGATGAGGCCGTTCGCCTTGCGCTCCACCTTGTGCGGGTCCTCGCCGCGGCTGAAGGTGTAGCCCTGGCCCTCGCCGCCCCAGACAACCTTGCCCGCGGCGTCGAAGCCCTTGTCGCTGGTGGTGAGGGTGTCGCCCGCGACGGCGAGGCCGCCGGTCATGCTGACGGCGCCGTTGACGGCCGTGGGGTAGGGGTGCGGGCTCTGGCCGCCGAAGCCGTTGGCGGTGGGCTTCACGACGAGGTCCATGGTGGCGACGAGGCCGTCGAGGCCGATCTTGGGGAAGGCCTCGGGCACGTGGCCCATGCCGGCGAACACCTGCTGCTCAAAGTCGCGGAGGCGCATCTCGTAGGTGCGCAGGTGGTAGCCGTCGCCGGCCTTGTAGAACGACATGATGGACGTGCGGAAGGGCTTGCCCGGGTTGTCCACGCGGGTGGCCTCGGCGTACAGGGCGTTCTCAAGGCCCTGCACAGGCACGGCGCGGATGTCGAGCGTGAAGGCCGACGAGCCGGCGCCGGTGGTGTCGGCGACGGCGCTCGTGGTGGTCCAGTAGCCGATCAGGGCCTCGGCCATTTTCTGAATCTCGCCGTCGGTCCACGTCGGCGTGAACTCGGGCCAGCGCGGGCCGGCGGGCGCGGCGGGCTGGGCGGCGGTGGTCGGGGCCGCACCGGTCGGGGCCGCGCTCGTCGGGGCCGGCGCGGTGGCGGAGGTGGTCTGCCCGTTCTGCCCCACCGCGGGCGAGGCGAACAGAGCCGAGCCCACGGCGGCCGCGGCCAGCGCGTGCTCCAGACGGGCGGAGGCGAAAGCGTTCCAGAGGCGATCAATCCGGGGCATCGTGTGCATCCTCACAGTTGGGGAGGGCCCACAGGCGTGGGCCATCGTCAGGTGGGCGTTTGTCAGATTTACGTTCGGGTACGCGCAACGGTTGGGATGTCGCCGCCCGCTCCCGGCCCAGTCGTCGCGGACGTGTGCCGACTCTTCGGCGGTTGGGCGCCGGGCCGGCGGGCAAACCGCCGGAACCGAGCGGGTGGGCCCGGTCCATGCGTCGCGGCGGCGGCATGGTACACGCTTCTCGGTCGAAGTGGCCCCCGTGCGCGGCCCGATGAACCGGATGAACGAGATGGACAGGGGGAACAGGGACGCCGCGTCCGCCGCGTCACCCATCCGTCACAACGGATGGAATGGTCAGCAACCTGTCCCCAAGACACCGGTACGCTGAGCGGGGGGTGTGTGCAGGGCCCGCGCCGCCGCCCCCGGGGAGAGGAGCGTCGCATGCCGCCGGAGCAGCCCAGACCACAGGCCGTCGGCCGGGGAGGTTCGCCGAACCCGGCGGTTTCACCGGGTCAACGCAGCGGCGTCCGTCCGGCCGTCGAGGTTGACGCCGTCGCGAGCGCCGACGCGGACGAGAGCTCGCTCGCCGATACCGCGGTCGACATCCGGCTCGAGGACGCGCTGGACGCGATGCCCGGCACGGCCGAGGAGGCCGACGCGGGCGAGACCGGCGCCCTCGCGGCCGAGTACGACCCCGAGGCGGGGCACAGCAACGTCCGCGAGCGGCGGGCGAAGATCACCGAAGCGTTGACGTCCAACGCGAGCCTGTTTGTCATGGGCGCGGTGGCGGCGCTCGCGGGCGTGGGGTCGATCATCTTTGCCGTGACGATGCAGACGAGGCCCTACCTGATCGCAGCGGGGGTGATCGCCCCGCCGTCGTTCGTCTTCTTCTTCCTGCGCTGGCGGCGGTGGATGGACAGTGCGCCCTACATCTACCGCCTGCTGCGCGAGCTGGGCGAGGTGGACTCGGCCGAGGCGTACCTTGAGCAGCGGTTCGCCAAGCAACGCCGCAAGCTGGGCCTGGCCGAGGGCGAATCGGCCGAGGCCGGCTCGCCCCAAGCTGCGTCCCCCCCAAAGGCGAAGGGCCCGCGGAAGGCGGGCTGAGCGCGAGCGCTCGCGTGGGCGGCGCGGCTCGCGGCGTGCGGTTCGCGGCCCCCGGTAAGCCCGGCGGTGCGCAACAAAAAACCCCGGGGCTGGGCCCCGGGGCATGCTGTGCATCACGTTGCGTTGAAACGGCCCGCGGGATCAGGCGAGCTCGGGGAACATCTTCTGCACAACGCCCACGAGGTCCTTCACGTGGCTCGCGGACTCGTCGAAGAGTTTCTGCTCATCGGCGGTGAGCTTGAACTCGACGATCTTTTCCACGCCGTTCTTGCCGAGCAGGGCGGGGACGCCGACGAAGTAGCCCTTGCACCCGAACTCGCCGTTGATGTAGGCGGCGGTGGGGATGATGCGTTTCTTGTCCTTGACGATGGCCTCGACCATCTGGATGGTGCCGCTGGCGGGGGCGT
>CAZCBN010000200.1:0-3073 GCA_964496975.1 uncultured Phycisphaeraceae bacterium | reverse complement strand
GGGGCCGGGCGCTGGCCCGTGCGGCGGACGCCGCGGGGGTGACGCTCGCGATGGCGGCCGCGCCGCGGGCGGGCGTCTCGCCCGGGGATGATCTGTCGGACCTGCCCGCGTCGGCGGCGTTCAACGCGGCGCTGCACAACGCCGCGACGGCGACGCTGCCCACGGTGCTGACGGAGGACGAGGCGACGCTGCGGGCCGTCGCGGGCCGGCTTCACGCGGAGCTGGACGCGCTCGCCTCGCGCATGGCGGACGAGGGCCTGCCGCTGGACGAGGCGGGGCGGGCGTGGCTCGAAAAGCTGGCGGAGCTGAAGGTGCCGCCGGAGCAGCTCGCGGCGTCGGTCGAGCCGCAGGACATCGGGCCGGGCCGCGCGTCGGGCAGCCCGTGGGAGCCCGAGGAAGTGGTCGAGATCGACCGGATCACGTACCACTGGCCCAGCGCGGCGGCGCCGGAGTTTTCGCTGACGTTTGCACTGGTCGAGGACGAGGCGGGCTCGGGGCTCAGCGAGCCGTGGTACGTGTGCACGCAGGAGGTCTCGCTTGGCCTGTTCCGTCACATCGTCGAGGCGCACGCCGGCGGGTACGGCGCGTTCGCCGAGCGGGCGCTGTGGCGGCAGCTCCGCGACGCGCGCGACCCCGCCGGCATGACGACGTGGCCCGGCCCGCGCGTGTGGGCGTGGGACGCCTCGGCCCGGGCCCCGGGCGCGGGCGAGCCCGGGCGGCTCGTGCCCAACGCGACGTGGCTCGCGCCGCACCCGCAGCTCAAGGAGTTCCCCGCGTACCCGCCCGAGCTCGGCCCGCAGGACGCGAGCGGCCGCATCGCCGAGTCGCAGGGCTCGCCGAGCCTCGAGCACCCGATGAACGCCGTGTCGTACGGCGCGGCGTGGCACGCGGCCCGGGCCCTGGGCTGCGCCATCGCCCCGCCGGCGGTGTGGGCGGCGGCGCGGGCGCAGCTGGAGCCCAGCGCGACGACGGGCGCGGACGCAGAGTGGAACCTGCGCGACGAGACCGTTGCGCGGCAGGCGCAGCATGTCGAGGCGGCCGCGCGGAAGATCGGCGGGGCCACGCTCTTCAGCGAGCCGACGGTCGGGTCGATCTGGGCCGACGAGCAGCCCCCCGCGGGCGAGGCGGCGCCGACCATCGGCGACGACGGCCGGCTCTGGTTTGACACCGTGGACGGCGCGCGCGGGCGCACGCTGCGCCACCTCGTCGGCAACGTGGCCGAGTGGGCCGCGCTGGAGCCGGCCGACGGCAAGCCCGATGACCCGGTGGACGACCGGGTGTTCGTGATCGGCGGCTCGGCGCTCTCGCCGCCTTGGGTGGCGGCGGAGGAGGCGAGGCCGGTGCGGAGCCGCGTCTCGGGCCGCATCGGCTACGGGCACGCCGACGTGGGCTTCCGGCTCGCCTTCGCCCCCGGCGGCGGGCTGCGGCAGAGCATCAACAAGCGGCTCAACCGGCTTTTGCAGTCCCCGCCCTACGTGCTCGCCGTCGCGACGGGCGACGACGAATCCCCCGCCGTTGCCGGCGAGGCGCCCTGAATCTGCGGGCGATGACGCCTCGCGAGCGACCCCACGCCGTGGGACGGCAACGGCGGTTGGTGTGATTCGCCCGGCTTTCGCATGAGCCCGGCGCCGCCCGTTACGCTTGCCGGGCATGACCGACCGGCGCGACAAGCACAGCGGCAACGCGGGCGACCCCGGCACGCCCGACCACGGGCCGCCCAGCGGCGGCACGCCCGGCGGCGCACCGAACAGCGGCGGCACGCCCGGCTTTCTCCCCGCCGGCCCGGGGGACGAAACGCAGGACCAGCCCGCGGGCGATCCCGGCCGACCCGGCCCACCCGAAAACGCCGACGACGCGCCCACCTCCACGCTCGCCCCCGGCGCCGCGGTGCCGGGGCTCACGGGGTACGACGGCGGGTCGGGCCGGGCGACGCGCCGCGCGGCCGGCTCGGCGGGCTCGTTCGGCTCGGCGGGCGGCCCGGGCGTCGGGGGCGTCGCGCCCGACGACCCCATCCAGATCGGCCCCTACACGCTGCTCACGCTGCTGGGCGAGGGCGGCTTCGGCCGCGTGTACCTCGCCGAGCAGGTGCACCCCGTGCGCCGCCGCGTAGCGCTGAAGCTGATCCGCCCCGGGCGCGACACCGCGTCCGTCGTGGCCCGCTTTGAGGCGGAGCGGCAGGCGCTCGCGGTGATGGACCACCCCGCCGTCGCGAAGGTGCTGGACGGCGGCACGACGCCGCAGGGCCGGCCCTACTTCGTGATGGAGTACGTCGCGGGCGCGCCCATCACGCGGCACTGCGACGAGGCGCGGCTCAGCGTCGAGCAGCGGCTGGAGTTGTTCGCCACGGTGTGCGAGGCCGTGCAGCACGCGCACAACAAGGGCATCGTGCACCGCGACCTGAAGCCCTCGAACATCCTGGTGCAGGAGATCGACGGCCGGGCGATGCCCAAGGTGATCGACTTCGGCATCGCCAAGGCGCTCGACCGCGAGCTGACGGAGCGGCCCGAGGGCTTCACGCTCGCGGGGCAGGTGATCGGCACGCCCGAGTACATGGCGCCCGAGCAGGCGGGCGCCGAGCCCGACATCGACGCGCGGGCCGACATCTACGCGCTGGGCGCGGTGCTGTACGAGCTGCTGACGGGGCAGCGGCCCTTTGAGCCCGGGCGGCTCCGCTCGGCGGCCTTCGCCGAGCTGCAGCGCATCATCCGCGAGGTGGACCCGCCCCGCCCCAGCACACGCCTGCCCAATACGAAGCCCAGTACGAGGCCCAGTACGAGGCCCAGTACAAAGCCCAGCACAAAGCCCAGCGCGAAGCCCGGCTCACGACCCGGCGCAACGCCACCCGACGCATCCACCCCAGCCCCCACCGCCACCGACGCCTCGTCCACCCTGCGAACGCGCACCGCGGCCCGGGCCCTGCGGCGGAAGCTGCGCCGCGACCTCGACTGGGTGGTGATGAAGTGCCTGGAGAAGGACCGGCGCCGGCGGTACGACACCGCCGCGGCGCTCGCCGAGGATCTGCGGCGCTTCCTCCGGCACGAGCCGGTGGTCGCGGGCCCGCCCAGCGCGGCGT
>CAZCBN010000199.1:0-3093 GCA_964496975.1 uncultured Phycisphaeraceae bacterium | reverse complement strand
CCCCTGCGCCCGTGCATGCGCCGGCCCGTGCGCCGGTGCATGCGCCGGCCCATGCGCCCGCACGTGCGCCGGTTGAGGTGCGCCCACCCCCGGTCGCTCCGCGCGAGCCGGCCGGCCCCGTGAACAGCCCCGCCGCCGCGTGGCCGCCGATCTGGCCCGCGATGCGCGACGCGGCACGCGGCAGGCCCAGACTCGCGGCCCTGCTGGCCCTCGTCGTGCGGGTGCAGGAGCCGGGGGAAGCGGGCGGAAGCGGCGCGACCGGCGGGGCGACGCTGACGCTCTCGGTGCCGGAGGACCGGCTGGAGTACGTCCGCGGGCACGCGGGGGACCTGCAGACGCTCGCGGGCGACGCAGCGGGCCGGCCCGTGGGGGTGCGGGTGGTGCCGGCGGAGGCGGGCGCGGCTCCGGCGGGGCCAGCGGGTGTCGCCCCGGGTGGGATGCCGGTGGGCCGGGCTTCGGCGAACGCGGGGGACGGCGCGGGGGAACGCGTCGACGACGCCGAGCACGGCGAGGCGGCCGCCGCCGGCGCGGGCCCGGCCGAGGTCGGCCGGCCCGAGGAGCACCCGCTGGTGCTCGAGGCGATGCGGGTGTTTCAGGCGCGGGTGAAGCACGTCTCGCCGCGGCGGCCCGAGGGGTGAACCCGCGCGGGGGCGTGGGGCGGCGGGGCTTGGCGTACTGGCAGGGCTTGGCGGCGGGGCTTGGCGGCGGCGGCGGGGGGTTCGGCGGCGGCGTAGCGTCCGCCGCTGGGCGGGGGCCCGGCGACACGGAGACTCCGATCGATGTTCGACCAACTGAAGAGCCTGGGGGCGGTGGCCGGGTTGCTGAAGGACCGGGACCGGTTGCAGCGCATCGCCGGCGACGTGCGCAAAAAGCTGGAGCGCAGCGAGCTGGAGGGCCAGGCCGGGGGCGGTGCCGTGCGGGCCACCGTGACCGGGTCGCTCGAGGTGAAGCGGGTGAAGCTGGACGCGGCGCTGGCGAGCGGGCTCTCGCAGGGGGGCGAGGCGAAGGCGCAGGCCGAGCGGCTGATCGCCGAGGCCGTGAACGACGGCGTGAAGAAGGCGCAGGAACTGGCGAAAGAGACCATCGCGAAGGAAGCCAAGGCCCTGGGGCTGGGCGAGGTGCCGGGGCTCTCGGCGATGCTGGGGTCGATGTAGCGTGCACGGCTCGGACGCATCGCGCGCGCACGCGGCGGACGGCCCCGGCGGCGGCGGGTGCGTGTGCGAGCGGCTGACGCCGCCGGTGCGGGTGGTGGTGCGGGGGGAGATGGCCCCGCTGCCGGCGGACGCGGCGCGGGTGGCCGCGGCCGAGTTTGCCGCGGCGCGCGCGCGGAACCCGCGGGTGCACAACGGCCCCGTGCTGGCGGTGGCCGCGGTCTCAACCGAGCCGGCGACGCTGACGCTGGAGCGCACCGACTACGCGCGGCTGCTGGCCACGCCCACGCTTGTGGCGCGCGGACTGGTGGCGCCCGAACAGGGCGTGCGGTCGCTCGGGGTGACGGCGTTGCTGCGGCGTGGAAGCGGTGTCGCGGACGACGCGGCGCCGGTGTTTCTTGCGCGTCGGTCGGCGCAGACGCGGGTGTACGGGGGGTTGTGGGAGATCGGGCCCTCGGGCGGGGCGGAGCTGCCGGCGGGGTTTTTGGGCGGCACAGCGCTAGACCTTGTTCCGGGGTTGCTCGCGGAGATTGCTGAAGAGGCGGGCGGGGCGGTGGAGGTTTTTGAGGGTGTAGAACCGCGGGCGGGGTGGGTGCTGAGCGACCCGGTGGCGGGGAGCGTGGACGTGGTGTTTGAAGTGGCGGTGGGCGTGCGCGCGGGGGCGGCGGTGGGCGAGGGGGACTGGGAGTACACGGAGTCGCGGTGGCTCACGCCGGCGGCGTTGGCGGCGTTTGACCGCGCGCACGGCGGTGAGATCAGCCCGCCGACGCGGGTGCTGTGCCGGGCGCGGTGGCCCGGGCTGGCGTGGTCGGCGCTGGAGTAGGCATGGGGTCGGGCGGGGCTAGGCGAGGGTGGGTTTCCGCCAGGGGATGTCGGGGTCTTTGTGGAGGACGCCCGCGCTTTGCTTGATGCAGCGGGTGCAGGCGATGGCGTCGGCGTCGAGGGGGCTGCGCCAGTGCGGCTGGCCGGCGAGGGCTTCGAGGCAGAGGCGGCAGGCCTCGCCCTCGGCGGCGGGGGTGCTGAGGCCCATGAGGACGACCTCGGTGTAGGCGACGGCGAGGCAGCGGCCGCAGACGCAGGCGCCGCGGTGACCCTCGACGAGGGGGCGGGTGTCGTGCCAGGGCTGCGCGCAGAAGTCGCAGAGGAAGTCTTCCATCTGCATGTTGACGGGGTCAGCGCCGGGCCTTTGCATGGGGGATTGTTGCCGCGGCAGGCGGGGCGCGGGGGCGGCGGGGGGCTGCGGCCTGATTTGCTCAGGGAGCGGGGGCGAGGTGGGTGGCGGCGAGGCGCTGGTAGAGGTCGCAGCGGCGGAGGAGCTCGTCGTGCGTGCCCTGGTCGACGACGCGGCCCTGGTCGAGCACGACGATGCGGTCGGCGCTGGTGACGGTGGCGAGGCGGTGGGCGACGACGATGGTGGTGCGTCCCTTGGCGAAGTCGTTGAGGGCGTCGGTGATGGCGCGCTCGCTCTCGGCGTCGATCATGCTCGTGGCCTCGTCGAGCAGGAGGACGTCGGGGCTGCGGAGGACGGCGCGGGCGATGGCGATGCGTTGCCGCTGGCCGCCCGAGAGGTCGCCCCCGGCGTCGGCGAGCGGGGCGTCGAGGCCGCCGCGGGCGGCGATGAAGTCTGTGGCGCGCGCGATGGCGGCGGCGGCGAGGATGTCGTCGTCCGCGGCGTTTCGCAGGCCGTAGGCGATGTTGTCACGGAAGGAGCCGGCGAAGAGGGTGACGTCTTGCGAGACGGCGGCGATGCGTTTGCGCAGGCCGGCGAGGCGGAGGGTGCGGAGGTCGACGCCGTCCCATGTGACGCGTCCGATGGTGGGGTCCATGAGCCTTGGGATGAGAGTCAGGAGGGTGGTTTTTCCGCTGCCGTTGGGGCCGACGAGGGCGACGCGTTCGCCCCGTGCGATGCGGAGGGAGACGCCCCGGAGCGCGGCGGCGGGGG
>CAZCBN010000198.1:0-3126 GCA_964496975.1 uncultured Phycisphaeraceae bacterium | reverse complement strand
ACCCCGCGCTTCCCACCCCCACCCACCAGCACCGGCCGCCCGCGCAGCGCCGGATCATCGAGCTGCTCCACCGACGCAAAGAACGCGTCCATGTCGACATGCAAGATGGCGCGAGCCCAGGCCATGGCGGTTCTTTGCGATCGAGACGGTGCCGGCAAATCAGGGAACCGTCACACCGGCCCGTGCGTCTTCGCTCGCGCTCGCACGCAAGGCCGGGTCCTGCGTCGCCTCCGCCGGGGGCCGCGAGCGGCCTTCGGCGAGCTTCTTCTCCGCTTCGGCAATGATCTGGTCGAGTCTCGGCCAACCACCGCCCATCTCCGCCCGGCGTTCACGGGCCCGCTGCATCACCCGCGGGTGATCGGCCATGACCCACGCCAGACTCCAATCGGCGGGGCCGCTCCGGCTCCGCGCGGTCTCGCCCGCGGCCGGCTCGCCGGTGTCGATCAGGTCGATGACGCGGTCCGCGAACCGCAGATCGCCCGTTGCAGAGAAGGCCGCCCACTGCGCATCAACCTGCCAAGGCTCCACGATCTCCATCGCCAAAATCTCGTCGCGCCTCGTTGAGACGGACGCATCATCGGCAACGAATGCTCCGGGATCCGCCTGCGCCGCGGGTGCCAGCCGAAGCACCTTGGCGAGCGCCGCGCGATTGACCGCTTCCACATCGGGTCGCGTCGACGGCAGTCGCGTCGCGTTCAAGAGCGAGTACGCCACGACGTCCGCGTGCGAACCCGAACGCTCCGCGAGTTTCACCGCACCATCGGCCAGCGTCCCCGTCCGAGCCAGGTGATACGTAAACCAGCAGACGATCACGAAGTCATTCCCGCTCAGACCGTCGGGTGTTCCCGACGACCACTCCCGCACGATCGCCAGCACCGTCCTGTCATCAACCCCGAGATACGAATACGACATGCGCTTTGTGAGCGCGTACTTCCGAGACCATCCGACCCTGTCGATCTCGGCGAGTGACCACCCCGCCTCCGGCACGCGGCCGAGGTCGAGCTCCCTCGTGTATTCATCGGCCCAAGACCCGCCGCCTCCGCCCGCCCCTTCGCACGCCGTGAGCGACGCACAGATCACGCCAAAGGCCATGACCGCTGCGCCGCAACCGCCGAAATGCCTCGTCGTCATACGGACCTCCTGATCTCCTCCCCAATCCCCCCGCCCCGGTCCCCCGCCGTCGCCGACGGGTCCACCTGCTCGTCCAGGTCCGCCGGGATCAGCACCCGGAACAGCGAGCCCTTGCCCACCGCCGTCTCCACGCGGATCCGACCTTGGTGGTCCAGCACGATCCGCCGCGTCACCGCGAGCCCGAGCCCCGTCCCCCGCGTCCCCTTCGTGCTGTTGAACGGCTCAAAGATCCACTGCAGCTTGTCGTTCTCGATCCCCGGCCCGTTGTCCAGCACCACGATCTCCACCACCGGCCGCGTCAGCCCGGGACGACGCGACCCCACCTCGTGATAAAACGCCCGCACCGTCACCACGCCGCGCTTCGCGTCCACCGCCTCCACCGCGTTGCTCATCAGGTTCATCAGCGCCTGGTGCATCAGGTTCGGGTCGATCGGCACCGGCGGCATCTCCGGCTCCACGTCCACGATCAACGCCACGCCCTTCTCCGCGCACTGCCCCTCAAGCAACTGCGCGCAGTCCTCGATCAAGCCCCCGATCTTCGTCAGCTCCAGCTCCACCGACCGCTGCCGGCTGAACATCAGCATGTTCTGCGTCAGGCTCACGATCCGGTCCAGGTTCCGCTTCAGAATCTCCCACCCGCCCACGCTCAGCTTCAGGTCCCCGCGCTTCAGCCCCATCTCCACCACGTCCGCCCCGCCACGCAGCCCCTGCATGATGTTCTTGATGCTGTGGCTCAGGCTCGCCACCGTCTCCCCGATCGCCGCGAGCCGCTCCGTCTGCAGCCGCCGGCTCGTCTGCTCCGCGTTCGCCATCGCCAGCGCCGTGTGCTGCCCGATCGCGTTCATCAGCGCAAGCTGCTCCGCCGTAAACGTGTAGTTCGCGATCGAGCTATCAATGTAAATCGCCCCGAACACCCGCTCCCCGAACCGGATCGGCGAGCAGATCGCGCTCCGGATGTTGTACCGCTGCACGCTGTCCCCAGACCGGAACCGCGGGTCCGCCTGCGCGTTGCTGCTCAGCACCCCCTCGCCCTCAGACACCACCAGGTTCAGAATCGTCCGGCTCACCTGGATCTTCGCCTCGTCGTCGTCCACCGGCGGCCGCACATACCGCACCACCGCCGGCACCAACGCCGCCAGCGCCACGCTCCCCCCATCACCCCCAACCCCGTCGCCGCCCGCCGCCCCCGCCAGCGGGATATCCCCCTCCGCCGGCACCTCCGCCTCCCCAGGCCGCGGCACCGCGCGGCTCAACCCGCCCCCGGGCAGCGCCACCACCCCACGCTTCCCCGGCACCAGCATGATCACGCCCCGCTCGGGCTTCAGCTCCGTGAACACCAGCTCCATCACCTGGTGCAACAACGCCGCCGTGTCCGTCACCTGCGCCGTCAGCGTCGTCAACTGATAAATCACCCGAAGGTGGTCCACCGCCGCACGGCTCGGCTCCGGCTCCGCCAGCACAAGGCTGTCCTCGTTGCTCGGGATCCGCCGCTCCACCTCGCTGTCCAGCCGGTCATCCCCGACCAGCTCCACCAGCTCCATCGACGCGTCCGACCGCTCCCCCACCACCAGCACCGTCGACCCCACCCGGATCCGATCCCCGTCCTTCACCTCCGTCCGACCCGTGATCTCCACCCCGTTCACAAACGTCTTGTTCTGGCTCTGCAGGTCCCGCACAAACCAACGCCCATCGTCCGGCGTCAACTCCGCGTGACGCCGGCTCACCGTCGTGTCCGTGATCGGCAACGCCTCGCTGCTCCGACCGATCAACTGCGGCTCGTTCAACGGCACCCGGAACGTCCGCCCCTTGTCCGGCCCCTCCAAAATGTGCAGCGTCAACACCACACCCCCATCCTACCGACCCCCCCCCCCTCCCCACCCCCCTCTCCCCCTCCTCCCTCCCCCCTCCGGGTGACACGGCCGGGTGCCACGGCTTGGCCACGCCAAGCCGTGTCTTCCCCCCCTCCCTCCCCTCTCCGGGTGCCAAGGCTTGGCC
>CAZCBN010000197.1:0-3346 GCA_964496975.1 uncultured Phycisphaeraceae bacterium | reverse complement strand
TTGCCACGCCGCATCCTTGGGAGGCCGGGCCCGACGCCGGGGGGGCGGTGGTCGCCCGGCGACAACGTATCGCCCGCGGCGCGGGGCCGGCGGGGTGGCGGGCCGCGGGGCGAGGCGGAAGGGTTGCGGGGCGAGCGGGGGGCGACGTGGGTCGGGGCGGGGCGGCGGGTCCTCCTACACTTGCCGCCCCGGGCACGCGGCGCGGCGACGCGTCGGCGTGCGTGCGCCTCCCCGGGTCGGCCGGATCGGCCGAGGCACCCTTTCGCGGGCCCCCGTGCCCGCACGCCCCACCCGAAAGCCCCGCATGCTGAAGTTCCTCCGCAAGTATCAGATGGTGCTGCTCGCGATCGGCGGCTCGCTGCTGATGATCGTCTTCACGGTCCAGTCGGTGCTGCCGTCGCTCGGGCCTTCGCTCGCGAGCCGGAAGGTCGCGACGATCGGCCCCGGCGGGTCGTCGGTGAGCAACGCGGACCTGGCCGAGGCGGCGCGGCAGCTCGCGGTGCTGGAGGCGTTCTTCCCGGATGGCTCCGACAACCCGCTGCTGGGGCAGTACCGGCCCGCGGTGCTGCGGCTTGACCCCGGTCGGCGGGCGGAGCACTGGTACCTGCTGAGCCGGGCGGCAAAGGACGCGGGTCTGGTCGGCGGCCCGACCGAGGGCCAGGTGTGGCTGACGACGTGGCAGGCGACGGTCGCCCGGGCCGTGACGGAGCAGGCGGCGCAGCTGGGCCAGACGGACAACCCGCAGTCGCTGTTCGACACGCTGCAGAAGCAACTGGGCGACTTCGCGGCGCAGACGCGGCAGCGCATCGGGGGCGAAGGGGCGGCGGACTACATCAACACGGCCCTCGCGCACGCCGCCGGCGCAACGCGGCTGCTGGACCTGTACACGAACGCCCCGCGCCTGTCGCGTGACCAGTCGGTCGCCACGGCGGCCGACGCGGACCTGACGGCCGTGGTGGACTTTGTCGTGCTCGGGCCGGAGATGATCAGCGACCTGCCGGAGCCGAGCGAGGGGGAGCTCGCTGAGTTCTTTGAGCGGTACAAGTCGTTCGCCCCGCGGGACCGCTCGGCGAACCCGTTCGGCGTGGGGTACCGCCGCCCGCCGCGCGCGAAGATCGAGTGGCTCGCGCTCGACGCGCGGGCGGTGAAGGCCGTCGTGCCGGTGGACCGCGTCGAGGTGCGCAAGCGCTGGCAGCGTGAGAACCCGCAGGGAACCGACGAGCAGTTCGCGGCGGCACGCGCGGGCGTGGAAGACACCGTTCGGGGCGAGGCGGCGGGGCAGTTGCTCGCGAAAGCCGACCAGTTTGTGCGCGCGGAGTATCTGAAGGCCCTCCGCGACGTGCCGCGGAGCAACCGGCTCTACACGCTGCCCGCGACGTGGCCCGAGGGGCTGCCCACGCCCGACGAGCTGGCCGACCGGGTCGTCGCGCACTTCAAGCAAACGGAGCAGATCGACTTCCCCCGCCCCACGGTGGGGCGTGCGGACGACCGCTGGTACGCCGCGGGCGACTTTGTCGCGATCGAGGGCGTCGGCGCGGCGAGCTATCGGATCGGGAACACGACGCTCAGCGCGTCGCGCCTGCCCGACCTGCTGGCCCTGCCCGCGGCCGAGCGCACGTTCCCCGTGCAGGTCGGCGTGCCGGTGCTGGACGAGACGGCCCGCCACCCGGACGGGTCGTACTACTACCTGACCGTGCTCGACCATCGGCCCCAGTCGCCGCCGGACGACATCGCCGAGGTGTTGGACTCGCTGCGGCTCGATTGGCGGCAGGTCACCGCGTACGAGCGGCTCGCGGAACTCGCCGAGCGGGCCCGGCTCGCCGTGCTGACGCAGGGGTTTTCCGCGGTGCCCGAGCTGGTGCCGGGCCTTTCGGCGGATGATCCGCGTCGTGAGTCGCTCCGCGTGAGCGAGAACGTGCAGGTCGGCCGGGCGGGCATGGCGCCGGTGGACCCGACGGCGCACTTTGACCGCCGCGCGTTCAACGAGAACTTCCGCACCGCCGTGGTGGACGCGGCCCGCGGGCTCAAGGCGTCGGGCCTGCTGGTGGACCAGGACGCGGGCCCGCGCACGCTCGTGGTGCCGATGCCCGAAGCCCGCGCGTTCGCCGTGGCGACCATCACCTATGTGCGCCCGTTGACGATCGAGAACTTCCGGGCCGCGGGCGACCGCTTCGCCCAGGCCACGGCGGCGAACCGCCTGCGCGAGTCGGCCGGCACGGACCCGCTGGGCCCGTTCGCGTACGCGCTGCTGGCCGAGCGCTTGAAGTTCCGCCCGCTCGGCGCCCCCGACCCGGAGCCGACCCCCGCGGGCGAGAAGGCCCCGGCCCCCGCGACGCCCTGACGTAGCATCGGCGGCGCATCGGCGGCGCGGTGAGGCTTCCGGGCGCAACGCGGGGTCGCCGCTCGGGCCCGGTTTCCCGCATTCTCGAACCGCTGTGCCCGGTTGCTGTGCCCGGTTGATGTGCCCGGTTGCCGTACCCGGCGTCTGGCCTCGTCTACACCCGCTGCTTCAACCATCCGCCGTGCAGGAACCGGCCCAGGAACAGGCCGCCGCGGATGACGATGTCGGTGCAGAGCCCGACCCAGAGGCCGACCAGGCCCCGGGCCACGAAGTCATCGGGCATGGGGTTCAGCACGCGCCAGGCCCCGTCGCCCGCGCCGATCACGATGTCGGCCCCGCTCAGCAGATACGCGAGCGGCAGGCGCACCGCGTAGGTACTGACCCACGTCAGCCACATCACCCAGTGAACATCCCCCGCGCCGCGCATCGCCGAGCGCAGCACGATGCCCACCGCGAAGGGCCCCTGCACGAGGCCCGCGATGATGAGGAGCGTGGGCGTCAGCTCGTGGTGCACGGGCTGGGCGCTCAGGGCCCCGACGATCGCCCCCGGCACCGCGATGAACGCGACGCCCAGCAGCGTCATGACGCCGGCGCCGATCATGGTGCAGATCCAGACCGCCCGCCGCGCCAGGTCGGGCCGCCGCGCCCCGAGGTACTGGCCCGCGAGCGCCGCGGCCGCGGTGCCCATGGCGAAGCCGGGGAGGAAGCTGATCGCCTCGATGCGGATCGCGAGGATGTGCGCCCCCTGCAGGCCGTCGCGTCCCTCGGCGAGCGCGATCATGCCGACGAGCGTGATGACCAGGAAGTTGCCGACCCACATACCGGCCGTTTCGAGAAAGTTCGGCACGCCAAGCCGCACGAGGCGGCGCTGCGTGACCCAGTGCGGGCGGAGCCGCCGCGCCTTCACGCGGATGCCCCACACCCCGCGCAGCGCCATCGCGAGGACGATGGACGTCGCGACCAGGTCGGCGACCACCGTGCCCCACGCGACGCCCGCGATGCCCA
>CAZCBN010000196.1:0-3361 GCA_964496975.1 uncultured Phycisphaeraceae bacterium | reverse complement strand
GTACTCAAAGACCTCGCCCGTGGCGAGGAGCCGGTCGGTCTCCAAGCCGTCCCCCACGGTGCCGACCAGGCGCTCCAGCTCGCGGTTGGGCATCAGGAGCATCGGCGGGATGGCGCGAACGGCCTCGGCGGACGCGGTGGCGTCTGGACCGACCGGCGCATCGGCCACGAAGACGTACCGCCGGAGCGGGGCCTCCACCAGTCGGCCCGGGCGACGGACGAGCGTGGTGCGCTCGGGGAGCGTTCGCGGGACGCCCAGGTGGCCGCTGACGACGGGGGCGAGCCAGTCGAACCCCTCGGTGAGGCCGGGGGCCGGCGGTTGCGTGCCGGCCGGCGTGACGGGGGCGATGACGATCTCGCCCGCGGCGTTGCGGAAGCGGGCGGGGGCGCGGGCGTCGTTGTCCTCGCTGCGGCGCTGGGCCTCGGCCAAGGGGTCGACGGCGGGATCAGCCGCGGGATCTCCTGAGGGACCTCCTGCGGGATTGGAAGGCGACTGTGCCATCGCCGCCGCGGCGAGCAGGCCGACGAGGAGATTCGCCGCGAGCGCTCCCCGCGCCGCCGACCGGGCGGGGGCGAGGCGGTCGACGGGTGTGCGGCGGGCAGGCACGGTGGGCTCCGTCGGCGTCATGCCAGGTTGCATCGGCCCGGGCCGGGGTGGGGCTGGAAAGGGCCGGGGCTCGAAAGGGCCGGGTGCGGAACGCGAACGGCCGGAACGGGGTGTCTGATTCGCCGGTCGCGGGCCCGGCGGCGTTGACCCGGGCGGTTGGACAGGTTAGCGTCCGGGATGCCCGCGACGGCGGGCAACCCCGGCCGTGTGCCCGAGTGGTCCAAGGGGGCGGATTGCAAATCCGTTTGTCGTGGGTTCGAATCCCACCGCGGCCTGTTCTCGTTCGGCGTCGCCCATGCCCCCCGTCGTTCCACGACGCCGGTGACTTATTGACCCGGCTGGCCCGGCTGGCCCGGCTGACTCGGCTGGCCCGACGGGCTCGGGGCCCGCTGCGGCGGCCTGGGCGTGTACGCGGCCTTGCGGGCGGCCCGCTCGGCCTCGCGCCGGGCGGCCTCGGCGGCGTCGGCCGCGGCCTCGGCGGCGGCCCGCTCGTCGGCGACCATCGTCGCCCCGGTGTAGCTCAGCGTGAAGGACGGCGTGACGGCCTCGGTCACCGAGTCCACCTTGTCCGTACGCGTCACGGTGACGGCGATCGGCGCCGCCTGGCTTGCGGCGAGCGCGTCGCGCGTGAAGCGGGCCGTCTCAAAGTCCATGTTCCACCCGCGGACGGGGTTGTAGCGCACGGCCGTGGGCACCAGGATGGCCGCGGTATCGCCGCCGGTCAGGTCCTTGCGCTGCGCGGCGAGCGTGTCCCACGGCAGCACGAACCCGTCGACGCGTTGGCCGTTCGCGAGGCTCTGGAACGTGAGGGCCTCGGCGGGCTGCTCGCCCGCGGGAAGCGACTCAAGCCGCCAGCGGATGGAGGCGGGGTCGAACAACACGCCGCGCGGCGGGCGGCTCGGCGAGGCGCCGCACCCGGCGAGGCCGACGAGGGCCGCGGTCGCGAGCCAGCCGGCGAGCGCAGCCCGGCGGGGCCCGGGGCGGCGCGCGGACGCACTGGATGGAACGGTCTGGCAAGGCTGCGCGCTGGGCCTCGCGCTGGGCGACGCGCTGGGCGTCGATTGGGGGCTGCGAGCGGCCACGCGGGCGGACGTCGGGGCGCCCACGTTCAGGGCGCAGAGGGTGTTTTGGAGCATGCCGATACCATACCCGGCTGCGTGTTTCTCCGCCGCTCGGGGCGCCTGTTTGAACGCATGCGTCTCGGAGCACGCGCCTCAGCGCACGCGACTCAGAGCACTCGCTTGCTGCGCGGGTAGCTGCCCAGCACGAACATCTCTTTGCAGTGCGCCTTCACGCGGGCGAGTGCGGCGGCCATGATGGGCTCGTCGCGGTGGCCCACGGCGTCGGCAAAGAACGTGTACGTCCAGCTCTCGCGGCCGGTGGGCCGCTTGTCGATGTGGGAGAGGTTGATGCCGGCGGAGTGGAAGACGCCCAGCACCTCGACGAGGGCGCCGGGGCGGTCCTCGGTGGTGAACATGAGGCTGGTCTTGTCGTCGCCGGTGGGGCCGGCCTTTTCGCGGCCGATGACGAGGAAGCGCGTGACGTTGTTGGGGTTGTCCTCGATCGCCTCGAAGCAGACGGCGAGGCCGTAGAGGTCGCCCGCGAGTTTGTTGCCGATGGCGGCGGTGGTGGGCGGCAGGCCCAGCGAGGCGAGCTTGGCGTTCTCCTCCAGCGCGATCTTGACGGCGCGGGAGGAGCTGGCGGCGTCAATCAGCTCGCGCCCGCCCATCTGCTCGCCCAGCCAGCGCTTGCACTGCTGGAAGACGTCGGGCTTGGAGTAGATGCGGCGGATGTCCTTGGGATCGCACGGGGCGAGCAGGGCGTGGTGGATGGCGACCTGCACCTCGGCGTACACGGTCACGCGGCCGGCGTTCTGCAGGAAGGCGTCGAGCGTGTCGGCGATGCCGCCCTGGGTGCTGTTCTCGATGGGGACGAGGCCGTAGTGCACGTTGCCGCGGCTCACCTCGGTGAAGACGCCGGCGATGGTGTGGACGTCTTCAAACGCGAAGTCGACGCTGCTGCCGAAGTGCTTGACGGCGGCGTCGTGGCTGTGGCTGCCGGCGGGGCCCAGGAAGCCGATGCGGACGGGCTGCTCGATCGCGATGCTGCCCGACATCACCTCGCGGAAGATGGCCTCGATCGCCCGGTTGGAGAGCGGGCCCTTGTTGGCGTTCAGCAGGCGGTCGAGCAGCAGGGCCTCGCGGTCGGAGGCGTAGATGTGCCGCTCGCCGTCGGGGCGGCGGCGCTTCAGGGCGCCGATCTGGCCGGCGAGGGTGGCCCGCTCGTTCAGCAGCTCGATGAGGCGGGCGTCCAGGCGGTCGATCTGCTTGCGCAGGCCCGCGAGCTCTTGGGCGCTGGGGCCTGCGTCGCCCGCGGCGGGGCGCGCCGGGGCGGCGGAGGCGCTGCGCGGAGCGGGCTTGGCGGCCCGCTGGGCGGGGTGCTTGGCGGTGCGCTTGCGGGTGGGACGCTTGGACATGCGGGGAGACTCCGAAGGCCGTGGGGCCGGAGGGCCGGGGACTGGGCCGCGGCGGCCCGAGGCGGGGGCCGGGATGGGCGACGCCGGTGGCGTGCGTCTCTATCGGCACGATCGGCCCGAGACATCCTTCGCCGGCCCGAACACCCCGCGGCCGCGGCGGGCCCGCCCATACCCTGCAGCATCGTCGAAACCCCAGACCCGTGCTGGTGTGCCGGGGTGCGCCGCCCCATTCCCCATTCCCCATTCCCCATTCCCCATTCCCCATTCCCCATTCCCCAT
>CAZCBN010000195.1:0-3408 GCA_964496975.1 uncultured Phycisphaeraceae bacterium | reverse complement strand
CCACCGCCCCCTCCGCCCACGACCCCAAAGACCCCGACGCCGTCGTCACAAGCAACACAACAGACGCCGCCGCCGCCCTCGCCGCCCGCGCCACCGCCGCCGAGTGGTACCGCCAGGAGCTCATCGCCCGCTTCGACACCGACCACAACGGCCAGCTCACCGACGCCGAACGCGCCGCCCTCCAAGACTGGCGCCGCACCCGCACCGCCCTCGCCCGCATCCGCCTCACGCAGTGGTGGGGCGTGAGCCCCCCCGTCTCTGACGAGGCCATCGAGGCCATCGCCGCCCTTCGCCGCGACCGCGCCATCCTCGACGGCTCCGTCTTCGACGTCGCCGACCAAAACGGCGACGGCGCCCTCTCCCGCGCCGAGGGCCAGGCCATGCTCCAATACGCCGACGACAAAGCAACCCAGGCCGAGGCAGACTTCCTCGCCGCCTTTGACGACAACGCCGACCGACGCTTCTCCCCCGAAGAGGCCGCCCGCGCCCAGGCCGCCCTCGAAGACCTCCACCAGCGCATCCACGCCGGCCGCGGGGTCGACGCCGACGCCGACGGCCGCGTCACCGAGGCCGAGCTCATCGCCCTCATCCAGCGCATCGAGTCCAACGACCCCGCCGCCGACCTCAACCGCGACGGCCGCACCGACGCCGCCGACCTCGCCCACGCCCTCCAGGCCAACCAATAACCACCGCAGCCCCCGGCCCGCCTCCCCGTCTTCTCGGACCCTCCCCCGCCCCTCCCCCGTCCAGCCCGCCCACGCGCCCGCGCACCCGGCACCCCCCACCCCCCCGCTGGGCCCCTCCCCCACACCCCGGCACAAGCCGCCCCCACAACCGGCCGATCCGCCCCGCGTGAACGGACTCTCTCAAGAGCTCGACGCGCCCCTGCGCCCCCCGGTCCCCGCCAACGAGGCCGCGCGCATCGCCGCCGTCCGCGCCCACTGGCCGAGCTCCCGACCCGTCTCAGAGTCCATGGACCGCCTCGCCGCGCTCGTCGCCGAGCGCTTCCAGGTCCCCTTCGCCGCCGTCTCCCTTGTCGACGCCGAGCGCGAGTGGTTCGTCGCCTGCAACCACGAGCACGCCGTCCAGACCAACAACGCCCCGAGGCCCCCCGCCTTCTGCGCATGGACCGTCGCGCTCGGCGCCCCCCTCATCGTCGAAGACACCCTGCAAGACCCCCGCTTCGCCGCCCACCCAAAGGTCCTGCACGAGGGCGTCCGCTTCTACGCCGGCTACCCCATCTTCTCCCAGGGCAACCTCGCCATCGGCGCCCTCTGCATCCGCGACATCCGCCCCCGCCGCTTCACCGACCACGACATCACCCTCTTCACCCAGTTCGGACGCCTCGCCCAGGACCACCTCCAGCTCGAAACCATCGGCCTCCAAGACCGCGAACGCGCCCGCGCCCTCACCCTCATCTCCGACACCGTCGAGCGATTCCAGGACGCCGTCATCTGGGCCGACGAGAACGGCATCATCCAACGAGCCAACGCCGCCGCAAGGCTCCGCCTCGGCCGCGACACCATCGCCGGCGCCCCCGTCTGCGACATCTCCGACACCCTCACCCAGGACAAGTGGCGCGAGATCCTCCGCAAGCTCAACGCCGGCGACGAGGTCCGCCTCGAGCTCCCCTGCCAGAACGCCGGCAAGGACACCTACCCGGGCGAGCTCCGCGCCCACCGCGTCACCATCGACGGCCTCCACAGCGTCTGCGTCTTCATCCGCGACGTCACCCAGCAGCACAAAGACCGCGAACAGGCCGAGGAAGCCGCCCGCGCCAAGGGCATGTTCCTCGCCAACATGAGCCACGAGATCCGCACGCCCCTCAACGGCATCGTGGCCATGATCGACCTCCTCACCCGCACCCCCCTCAACGACAAGCAGCAGCGATACGCCCACGTCGCCCGCTCCTCCGCGGACGTCCTCAAGGCCCTCGTCGACGACATCCTCGACTTCTCCAAGCTCGAGGCCGGCAAGGTCGAGCTCGAAGCCATCCGCTTCGACCCCGCAGACCTCATGGACGGCATCTGCGAGATCCTCCGCGGCCAGGCCGACTCCAAGAAAATCACCCTCCGCTCCGCCGCCCACCCAGACGTCCCCCGCGCCCTCATCGCAGACCCCACCCGCATCCGCCAGATCCTCATCAACCTCGTCAGCAACGCCGTCAAGTTCACCGCCACCGGCGGCGTCGTCCTCCGCTGCGTCCTCGACACCCTCACCGACGACGCCGCCACCATCCGCTTCAGCGTCTCCGACACCGGCATCGGCATCCCCCAGAGCCGCGTCGACCGACTCTTCCAGCCCTTCGTCCAGATCGACGCCACCACCACCCGACGCTTCGGCGGCACCGGCCTGGGCCTCGCCATCTGCAGGCAACTCGTCGACATCATGGGAGGCGACGTCGGCGTCGAGAGCGTCCTGGGCGAGGGCTCCACCTTCTGGGTCACCATCCCCTGCGCACTCCCCCCAGACGTCGCCCGCAGGCCCACCTTTGACCCCCGCCGCGCCCGCATCGCCGTCGTCGCAACCAAGGCCTCCCCGCTCGCCGAGGCCGCCCTCGCCCTCGCCGACCAGTGCGCCGGCCTCGAGCTCATCGCCCAACCCCATCCCGACGGGCACGAGCCCGACGACGACAACACCGCAGGCGCCGCCTTCGCCGCCCCCCTGCTCGCCGCCCACTGGCACGCCATCGTGCTCGACCCCGCCGCCCCCGCCGCGCCCGCCATCGCCGCCGCCCACGCCGCCGCCAACCCCGACCACCGGCCCATCCTCCTCCACGCCTGCCCCAACACCCACGCCGAGTCCGACGACCCGAGCGCCCTCGAACGCGTCCCCTGCGACGGCGCCGCCATCCTCACCCGCATCGCCGAGCTCCACGCCGCCCGCGAGCGCTCCGCCGTCGCCAAGCACCAGGCCGACCAGCCAAACCCCCTCGAGCAGCGCCGCGCCGAGCTCCAAGGCTCCGCCGTCCTCCTCGCCGAAGACAACGAGATCAACCAGGAGGTCGCCCTCGAAATCCTCGCCGAAGTCGGCATCACCCCCGTCATCGCCAAAAACGGCGCCGAGGCCGCCGCCGCCGCCGCGACCCGGCCTTGGCACGCCATCCTCATGGACTGCCAGATGCCCGAGGTCGACGGCTTCGAAGCCACCCGCCGCATCCGCGCCGCCGAGGCAAACAACCCCGCCGCGCCCAAGGCCCACATCATCGCCCTCACCGCCAACGCCATGCAGGGCGACAAGGAGCGCTGCCTCGAAGCCGGCATGAACGACTACCTCACCAAGCCCCTCGACCCGCAGGCCCTCTACACCGCCATCGCCCGCGCCCGCGCCGCCCACCCCCAGGCAACCGCGCCCACCGCGCCCGCCATCGCCACCGTCCCCCCCGCATCCACCGCAGCAACCCCCACC
>CAZCBN010000194.1:0-3490 GCA_964496975.1 uncultured Phycisphaeraceae bacterium | reverse complement strand
GCTCGCCGGGCGGGCGGCGCTCGACGCGGCCGACCGGGAGCGGGCGGTTTCGGCGCTCGTTTCGAGGGTGATCTCGATGGCGGCCTCGGCGAGGGCGTCGGGGGTGGGCGCGCAGGTTCAGATGCAAGCGCAGGTGCTGGGGCTGGGGCGCAACGGGCGGCTCGTGGCCTCGGCGCTGCTGCGGGCGGGCGTGGCCCTTCGGGCGCAGGACGACGCGTTGGGCGAGCCGGGCGTGCAGGCGACGCTCGCGTCGCTCGGCGCCGTGCGGCGCGAGGACGGTTGGTGGGTCGCGGCGCGGGCGGCGGCCGGCGCGTCGGCAGTGGTGGCGGCGGCGGTGGGGGAGGCCGGAGTGGTGGACGTGCTGACGCCCGACGACGACGAGGCGTGGGCGGCACGGCTGCTCGCCGAGCGGCCGGCGCGGCGGGTGCTCCGGCTCTCCGAGGTGCGGCGCGGCCTGGGGGCGGCGGCGCGGGCGCGGGTGTCGGCGGCCTTCGCGTCGGCGGGTGTGGCGGCCTGAGGCTCGGTGTGGCCGGCGGGCCCGGCGGCCGCGCGGTGTTAGAGCAACCGGGCGATGTGGCGGCCCAGCTCGATCAACGACTCGCGGTCGGGCGTCGTGGCCCGCCAGTCCATCTTCAGGCCCGCCGCGGGGCGGTCGGGGAAACACGGGATGACGTGGATGTGCACGTGCATCACCGTCTGACCCGCGGCCTCGCCGTTGTTCTGAACGAGATTCAGCGCGGTCGCCCCGGTCACCTGCTTCACCGCCCGGCAGATGCGCGGCAGGACGCGGCCCAACGCCTCGGCGGCCCGGTCGCTGAGCGTGTCCATCGTCTCGGCCGGCTCTTTGGGGATGACGAGCAGGTGCCCCTCGCTCAGCGGGGCGATGTCCATGATCGCGATGACGTGCTCGTCCTCGTAGACACGCTGCGCGGGGATCTCACCCCGGATGATCCGGCTGAACACGCTGTTGCTCATGGGGTGCGAGCGTACCCACCCGCCGCACCCGGCGACGCCGCGCGGCGTCCCGCACGGCCGACCACGCCCCCACCCAAGGGGGTGTCGGGAAATGTTTGGTTCTGCATGTGGCGGGTTCGGGATAGACTGCGGCGTCGTGACCGCCCTCCCGCGATCAACTCCGTCGGCCGCTGCGGCCCCGTCGCCGCCGGTCTTTGGGCTCGCGAGCGAGCCCCGGCGGCCGATCCGCGCGCTCCCCGCGTTGCTCGTGAACCAGATCGCCGCGGGCGAGGTGATCGAGCGGCCGGCGAGCGTGCTGAAGGAACTGGTTGAGAACAGCCTCGACGCCGGGGCGTCGCGCGTGCGGGTCGACCTTGAGGCGGGCGGTGTCGAGCTGCTCCGCGTCACCGACGACGGGTGCGGCGTGCCGGCGGATGAGCTGCCCCTGGCCCTCCACCCGCACGCGACGAGCAAGCTGCGCGACGCCGAGGACCTCGACCGCATCTCGACGCTGGGCTTCCGGGGCGAGGCGCTCGCCTCGATCGCGTCGGTCAGCCGCCTGACGATGCGGAGCCGGCCGCACGGCGCCGCGACCGCGCACGGCCTGCGCGTCGAGGGGGGCCATGTCACGCAGGGCGTGCAGCCCGCGGCCGGGCCCGTCGGCACGTGCGTCGAGGTGCGGCAGCTCTTCTTCAACACGCCCGCGCGGCGGAAGTTTTTGCGCACCGAGGCGACCGAGCGCGGCCGGTGCATGGACTGGCTCAGCGATCTGGCGATGGCGCACCCCGCCGTGGGGTTCACGCTCACGGCGGATGGGCGCACGCTGCTGGACCTGCCCGCCGGGCAGTCGCCCAGGGCCCGGGCCGTGGCGTTGCTGGGAGAGGAGCTGGACGGCGAGCTGCTCGAGGTGCACGCCGACCACCTGGACGACACGCGCGGCCTCGCGATGTGGGGCCTGATCGGCAAGCCCGCGATCGCCAGGCCCACGAACAAGCACCAGCACACCTTCCTGAACGGCCGGGTGATCCGCGACAAGACCGTGCAGCATGCGCTCAAGGAGGCGTACCGCGGCCTGCTCGACCACACGCGGCACCCGACCGCCGTCCTGATGCTGGAGATGACCCCCGCGGCGGTCGACGTGAACGTGCACCCGGCGAAGCTTGAGGTGCGGTTCCGCGATGGTTCGGCGGTGCACTCCGCGGTGCTGCGCGCCGTGCGCGAGGCGCTCCGCGCGGCGGACCTGACCGCGGATTTTTTGGCCCCGCCCGGGGCCCCGCCGGCGTTCGGGCCCGGGGACACGGGGCGGGACCCCGCGGCGTTTGCGCGTCGGGTGCAGGACGTGCGCGAGGAGGCGGCCCGGGCCGCGGCGGCGGCGTCGGCGCTGCGGGCCGAGGAGGGGGCGGGGCCGCCGCGGCTGCCGTTCCCGCCGGTGGCGCAGGTGCGTGCGGCGGTAGCGCCTGCGGGGGCTGAGGCGGATGGGCTTGGTGGGGTGGGGCGGGCGGCGCGGTTTGTGCAGGTGCACGACAGCTACATCGTGGCCGAGGATGAGCAGGGGCTGGTGATCATCGACCAGCACGCGTTGCACGAGCGGGTGATGTTTGAGACGTTGCTGGCCCGTGTGCGCGCGTCGGGCGCCGATGGACTGGAACGGCAGCGGCTGCTGACGCCGGAGCTCGCCGAGGCGACGGCGGGACAGGTGATGCTGCTGGAGGGCGTGCGGCCTTTGCTGGCGCGGCTCGGTGTGGACGCGGCGGCGTTTGGGCCGCGGACGGTTGCGGTGCACGCGGGGCCGACGCTGCTGGCCGAGCGGGGCGTGGGGCTTGCGGCGTTTGTGGTGGAGGTGCTGGCGAAGGTGGAACGCGGGGAGATCCGCGTGGAGGATGCGGCGGAGGGGGCGGGCGGCGCGCGCACGAACGCGGATGAATCGGCGCTGCACGCGGTGCTGGACATGATGGCGTGCAAGAGCGCGGTGAAGGCGGGGGACCGGCTGAGCGACGGGGAGATCGCAGAGTTGCTGTCGCTGCGCGAGCGGGTGGAACGCTCAGCGGCGTGCCCGCACGGACGGCCGACGAGCGTGCGGGTGGGGCTTTCGCAGTTGGAGCGGTTGTTTCATCGGAGGTAGATGGGGAAGTGAGAGAGTGGCCGAGTGGCAAAGTGGCCGAGTGCGCGGGAGTGGGGGTGGGGGCGAGTTTGAGGAGGGTTTGCGCGGATTGACGTGCGGCTTGCTTGGCGGCGGCGGTTGGGGTTGGGGACTCGGCGAGGGCGAGGAGTTGGCCGAGGGCGCGGGGTTGGGCGAGGTGCGCGATGAGTTGGGCGCGGTGGGTGGTGATGGCCTGGATGTGGGCGAGGGCTTGTTGCGTGCGCTCGCAGGTGGCCCAGGCGTGCAGTTCTGCGAAGGTGATGTTGTGTGCTTCGATGATGTCGTGGGGGGTGAGGGTTGGGTCGAGGTAGTCGCGGAGGAGTTGTTGCCAGTCGAGGTCTTCGGGGAGAGAGGCAGCGAGGCAGGGGGGCATCGAGGCATCGAGGGGGGGAGAGG
>CAZCBN010000193.1:0-3501 GCA_964496975.1 uncultured Phycisphaeraceae bacterium | reverse complement strand
GGGGCGTGGTCGTCGCTCGGGCCGCGACGCCCGCGTGGACCGGGGGGAGCCCGACGAGCAGCAGGGGGTGCGGGCGGCGCGGGGCTGGTTGGGGCATCGGGCCTCCGTGGCGGGGTCGTTCGGGCGGTGGGGACGGGCGAGTGTAGAGATGCGCCGCGTGGGCGGGCCTGTCGGCGGGCGATTGGGGTTTCGGCGTTGCGGCGGGCCGCTCCCCTCGCGGCCCTCGCGTGAGGCCCCGGGGCGGCGGCGGTACCCTTCGCCGGTGATCGACACGCACTGCCATCTCACGTTCCCAGACTTCGCCGGCCGCGTGCCGGAGGTGCTCGCCTCGGCCGCCGCGGCGGGCGTGCGCGGGGCGATCACGGTCTGCACGAGCAGCGCGACGGTGGGCGAGGGGCTTGCGTTGGCGCGGGCGCACCGGGGCGTGTGGTGCACGGCGGGGGTTCACCCGCTCTACACCGCGGACGACCCGCGGGACTACGCCGCCCTTGCCGCGGCGGCGCGCGACCCGCGGTGCTGCGCGTGGGGGGAGCTCGGGCTGGACCGGCACTACGACGAGCCCTCGCTCGCCGTGCAGCACGCGGTGCTGGCCGAGCAGCTCGCGCTCATCGAGCGGTGCGACGCCGAGGGGCTTGTGCGGCCCGTGGTGGTGCACTGCCGCAAGGCGGTGCCGGAGCTGCTGCCCGTGCTGCGGGCGAGCGCGATCGCGCCCGAGCGGTTCGTGTTCCATTGCTTTACGGAGCCGCCGGAGATGGCGCGGGCCGTGCTGGACTTCGGCGCGTGGCTGGGCTTCACGGGCGTGCTGACCTACAAGAACGCGCCGGAGGTCGCGGCGTCGGCGGCGCTGGTGCCGCTGGACCGGGTGATGGTGGAGACGGACGCGCCCTTCCTTTCGCCGCAGGCCGTGCGGGGCCGGCGGCCTTGCGAGCCGGCGTTTGTCGTGCACACCGCGCGGGCCCTGGCGGGCGTGAAGGGCGTGGCGGAGGCGGAGATGTTCCCGCTGCTGGAGGCGAACGCGAGGCGGTTCTTCGCGTTGCCGGCGGGCGAGTCGCTGGGGGGCGTGCCGTGAGCGGTGTGGCGACGGCGTGGACGCTTGCCGAGTCCCTCGGCGCGTGGGTGCATGACCTGAGCCCCTACCTGCTGCGGCTCGGCTCGGGCGCAGGGGGATCGGGCGGGGGGGGCTCGGGCGGGCTGGGCCTGCGGTGGTACGGGCTCAGCTACGTCGCGGCGTTCGGCGTCGCGTGGCTTGTCGTGAAGGCCATGGCACGCCGCGGGCTTGTGCGCATCCCGCCGGAGCGTGTCACCGACGCGTTCCTGCTGCTCATGCTGGGCGTGATGGTGGGGGGGCGGCTTGGCTATTGCCTGTTCTACCGGCCCGGCTTGCTGCTCGACTTCGGCGGCGGCTTCCCCTTCTGGGGCGTGCTGCGGCTGAACGAGGGCGGCATGGCGAGCCACGGCGGCCTGATCGGCGTCATCCTCGCGGCGTGGCGCATCAGCCGGGGGTGGCCCGATGAGACCGGGGCCGTCATCGGCCGGTGCCCCAGGCTGCACGTGATGGACGCGATGGCGCTCGTCGCGCCCGCGGGGCTCTTTTTGGGCCGGCTCGCGAACTTCATCAACGGCGAGCTGCTGGGCCGCGTCGTGGCGGCGCCCGGAGAGCGGGCGCCGTGGTGGAGCGTGCGGTACCCGCAAGAACTTCTGGAGGGCTCGCGAAGGCCCACGCTCACGGGCGAACAAGAGCTGTCGCTCGTGCGTCTGATGGAGGACGTCGCGCCGGGAGCCCCGCCCACCACGCAACTGGCGGAGATCGTGCGGCGCGTGCAGGCTGGCGCGGCCGACGTGACGGCCCGCGTCGAGCCCCTGCTGTCGGCCCGGCACCCGAGCCAGCTCTACCAGGCCGCGGCCGAAGGGCTCGTCGTGGGGGCCGCGGTGTGGTGGGCGGCGCGGCGGCCCCGGAGGCCGGGCGTGGTGGGGGCGTGGTTTTTGGTCGTGTACGGCGTGCTGCGGGTGGTGACGGAGCTCTGGCGTCTGCCCGATGCGCACTTTTCCGGCTCGGGCTTCTTTGATCTCACGAGCCCCAGGCCGCTGGGGCTGAGCCGGGGCCAGTGGCTCAGCGTGCTGATGGTGGTGTGCGGCGTGGTGCTGCTGGTGTGGCGCTCCGTGCGCGCCGATGAGCGGTACCTGGGCTGGGCCGGCCCCGGCGGCGGTCCAGTCGGCGGCCGTGCGGAACCGGCGCGGCCGGACGCGACGGGAAGCGGCTGACGGGGGGCCAGCGGGCGGCCGATAGGATTCCGAGCGGTGTGGGCGGTGTCGGGTGGTGGGGCCTTGGCGAAGGGATGCGCGCGATGGGCGATG
Organism: uncultured Phycisphaeraceae bacterium; assembly: GCA_964496975.1. Lineage (GTDB taxonomy): Bacteria > Planctomycetota > Phycisphaerae > Phycisphaerales > UBA1924 > CAZCBN01. Next base: position 1,146 of record CAZCBN010000193.1, on the reverse strand, counting down.
CGGCGAGCGGCGGCGGGGAATGCGTGCTGGTGACCGGCGGCGCGGGCTACATCGGCTCGCACGCGGCGCAGCACCTGTTGCGGCTGGGGCACCGCGTGGTGATCGTGGACAACCTGTTCCGCGGGCACGCGGCGGCGGTGGAGCGGCTCCGCGCGTCGCTCGGGGGTTCTCCGGGGGGCGGCGCGGGCGAGCGGCTCGTGTTCGTGCAGGCCGACGTGGGGGACGCGGCGAAGATGGCCGAGGTGATGCGCGCGCACCGTGTCACCGCGGTGATGCACTTCGCGGCGCTGGCGTACGTCGGCGAGAGCGTGACCGAGCCGCTGCGGTACCACAGGAACAACACGTCGGCGGTCGTGGAGCTGCTGTCGGCGTGCGCGGCGGCGGGGGTGACGCGGTTTGTGTTCAGCTCCACGTGCGCGACGTACGGCGAGCCCGCCGAGGTGCCCATCCGCGAGACGGAGAAGCAGAGCCCCATCAACCCGTACGGGTGGAGCAAGCTGCACGTGGAGCGCATCCTCGACGACTACGCGGGGGCGTGCGCGGCGAAGGGGGAGGCGTTCGCGTTCGCGGCGCTGCGGTACTTCAACGTGGCGGGGTGCGACCGCACGGGGGTGCTGGGCGAGTGGCACCAGCCGGAGACGCACCTGATCCCGGTGGTGCTGGAGGCGGCGATGGGCAAGCGGCCCCACGTCACCATCTTCGGCACCGACTACCCGACGCCCGACGGCACGTGCATCCGCGACTATGTGCACGTGGAGGACCTTGTGGGTGCGCACGCGGCGGTGCTCTCGGCCCTGAAGCCGGGGGATCGGCGGCACTACAACCTGGGGATCGGCAAGGGGTATTCGGTGCGCGAGGTGATCGACGCGTGCCGACGGGTGACGGGGCGGGAGATCCGGGTGGTGGAGAGCGGGCGTCGGCCGGGCGACCCGCCGGCGCTGTTCGCGGCGCCGGAGAAGATTGCGCGGGAGCTTGGGTGGACCGCGAAGGTCCGCGATCTGGACGAGATCGTGCGGTCGGCGTGGGCGTGGTTCTCGGCGAACCCGGCGGGGTACACGGCGGGAAGGGGCGCGTGATGGCGCGGCGGTGGGGAGCGGGCGTGCTGGCGGCGGCGGAGATCACGGACCGGATCGCGGAGTACGCGTA
>CAZCBN010000192.1:0-3653 GCA_964496975.1 uncultured Phycisphaeraceae bacterium | reverse complement strand
ACCCTGATGGAGCTGGCCGACCCGGCCGACGGCGACCGCAAGTTCAACCTGTTCGTGGAGGGTGCCGGATGAACACTCCGACGAACGTCACCACCAACGACCTCGACGCACGCCGTGAGCACGAGCGCAGCAAATACGTGGTGCTCGCGTCGCGCCCGGGCTCAGCGTACGGCGCGACCAACCACGGCCGCGATGCCATCGCCATCTTGAAGCGCTGGAAGTCCCGGTTCGTGGTCGACTTCGGCTGCGGCCGCAACGACTTCATCACCGAACTCCGTCGCCACGGGATCGACGGCCTCGGCGTGGACTTCGCGTTCCACGATGCGGACATCCAGAAGCCGATGCATGGCACCGGGCTCGTGGAAGGCGTCGCCGACGTCGTCACCAGCTTCGATGCGCTTGAGCACCTGCTGATCGAGGACGTGGTCCCGGTCTTGAACGAGATGCTCCGGGTCGCCCGGTCGCGGGGGTGGTTCTGCGTCTCCGTGTGTACCCGACCCAGCCGCATCACCGTCGCCGGCGAGAACCTCCACCCGACCGTGCGACCGCTGGCGTGGTGGGTCGAGACGATCGGCCGCGTGGGCCTGATCAGCGATACACGCGCTGCCGGCCGCTACATCACCGGGAGGTTCCGGTGAACAACCCGAACCAGTCCGACATCATCGCCCTGCAGCGCGGCATCAAGACCCGGGCGCCCGCCCGCAGCGGCCTGCGGCTCTACACCAGCGACTTCGACTCGATCTCCCTCGGCGGGTTCTACAAGGGACGCTCGGCGTTCCTCGTGCTCTCGGGGCCATCGCTGAATGTGCTCGACCTGAGCGTTCTCAACCGTCGCGGCATCGTGACGATGGGCGTCAACAACTCGTGGACCGTGCACCGCCCGACGCTCTGGACCTGCGTGGACGATCCCGGCCGGTTCATCGACACGGGCTGGAAGGACCCGGGCGTGCTGAAGTTTGTGCCGGTCTGCCACTGGGGCCGCAAGCTGCGCATCCAGGCGAGGGACGGCACGATGCGCGACAGCGTGTTCCGGGTGGCGCAGATGCCGAGCGTCCTGTTCTTCCGTCGCAGCAACCATTTCGACCATGAGCGGTTCCTGACGGGCGACACGGTCCCCTGGGGCAACGACCCGAAATCCACCGACTCGCTCGGCATCAAGGGCAAGCGCAGCGTGATGCTCGTGGCCCTCCGCCTGCTGCACCACCTGGGGTTCCGGACGGTGTACCTGCTGGGCTGCGACTTCAAGATGGCCGCCGACCGCAAGTACGCCTTCGATGAGACTCGCGAGGCCGCGGCGATCAAGCACAACAACACGCTCTACGACTCGCTGAGCAGGCGATTCGAGGCCCTCCAGCCGCACTTCGAGAAGCACAGGTTCCGCGTCGTGAACTGCTCGCCCGGCAGCGAACTCGGCGTGTTCGAGCGAATGGCCTACGAGGACGCGATCGCGGCGGCCACCGCCGAGTGCGCCAAGCCCGTCAACACGCAGGGGTGGTACACGCCGATCGAAGCGCCGAAGGAGGCCGCGGGATGAGCGAGCCGACGCGGTACTACCTCTACATCCCCGTCTGGGCCACGGGCCGGGCCCCGCAGGGCGGGGGCTCAAGCGATTACTCCACGCCCGGGACGCCAGACTCGTCGTACCAGACGCCGGCGAGCAGCACGCCGACGCCGTCGCAGGGCACCAGCTACTCGACGACCGGCGACGTGATCTACACCACCGGCCCGAGCGGGACACCAACGCTGACGTTCTACACCACCGACGCGTTCACGAGCGACAGCGGCACGCCCGACAGCACGGCCCCGAGTTCCACCGATGATCCCAGCGACGGGTCCACGGACGGATCCAGCGGGGGATCCTCGGGCGGCTCATCCGGCGGATCCAGCGGTGGGTCGAGCGGGGGTTCCAGCGGAGGCAGCTCCGGCGGCTCCTCGATGCAGTCGTCCATGGCCTCGACCGACGACCCGGTGTCGTCCGGCGGCGGGTCCTCCGGTGGTGGCAACTCGAGCGGCGGCGGCAGCGGCCCCGGCGGTTCGGGCTCAGGCCCAGGTGGCAGCGGCCCGGGCGGATCCGGCCCCGGTGGCTCTGGCTCGGGCGGCAGCTCCAACCAGTCCAGCATGGATTCGTCGGGCGCGAGCAGCGGCGCGTCGAGCGGCGAGAGCTCCGGGTCCGGATCGAGCAGCGAGAGCTCGTCCGTCGAGTCGCCCAGCGACAGCTTCAGCAACACGCTCACCCTCGGCTCCGAGGGCACCATCAAGAACACCACGATCACCATCGGCACGAGCTCGGACTCGTTCACCGGCACATGGACCACCGACCCCAGCGGCACCATCGTCGCCACCGAGGTCACCATTGATCCCGGCTCGGGGTCCGGCAGCTCGGGCAACGAGTCGGTCGCCATCGGCAAGTTCGGTGAGCAGTTCATCGAGGGCGGCATGGAGGGCGTGCCGCCGGCCGGGTGGCAGGTCGAATCGAGCACCACGCAGGAGGCACCCAAGTGATCCCGAAGATCGTCTACACCGCGCACCTGGCCGAGTCGGCCGTGCCCGAGTCGTTCCGCCGATGGCAGGCCGAGTGGCAGCACCATCACCCCGAGTGGGACGTGCGCGTGATCACGCTCGACGACCGCGAGCCGATCTTCAATCACGCCCAGTGGGCCGAGACGTTCAAGCTGCCCGAGCCCGCCGGCGCAGCGTCGCGCCTCAACATCCTCCGCTACGAGCTGCTCGCCCGCGAGGGCGGTGTGTTCGTCGACCCGGACCGCCTGCCGATCCGGCCGATCGACGAACTCGTCGATGGTGTCCGCGCGTTCTGCTCGACCACCCAGCAGCACGGCCGCCCGCACCTGCTCTCGCCGGCAGTGATGGGCGCCGTCCCATGCCACCCGGCGCTCTGGCACTGCGTCCGCGACCTGGCCCACTCCATCGCGATGTTTCGGGGCGTTTGGGACCAGACGGGGCCGGGGTTCCTGAGCCGGGTGGTCCGCGACCACGGCCACTTCCGCGATGTGGTCCCGTTCCACTGGGGCATCTTCGAGCAGGCCGAGGCCGACGGCCGCAAGCACGGCGGCGCCTACCTCTACAACGCCAGTCTCATCCCCGCGGAGGCCGTCGCCTGATGGTTGGCGCATCGCCCATCCCGAAGGTGCTGCACCAGATCTGGATCGGCCGCGGCGAGATGCCCGTCCAGCAACGTCGGTGGCGACGACGTTTCGCTGAGATCAACCCGGGCTGGACGCTCCACCTCTGGACCGATGATCACCTGCCGTTCCCGATCCTAAACCGCCGAGCGTGGGACGCGTGCATCGCGATCGGCGGCGTCCCAGGGTGCGTCATGCGGAGCGACATCCTCCGCCTCGAACTCATGGCCCGCGTAGGGGGCGTCTACCTCGACACGGACATCAAACCCGTCAGCGCGCTGGATGCCTGCTGCCCGCCCGGCGTCACCGCGTGGGTCGCCTGCGAGCAGGGCGACATCATCTCGAACGCGGCGTTGGGGTTCGTCCCGAACCACCCAGCCGCGTGGCGGGCGGTCAATGCCATCGAGGAGTCGTTCTTCGAGCGACGGTATGTGGGCGACCAGGCCGGCCCGGGGCTCGTCGCCCGGATCGTGCTCGAGCACGACGACGTGGTGCTCTGGCCCCCGGCGTGCT
>CAZCBN010000191.1:0-3706 GCA_964496975.1 uncultured Phycisphaeraceae bacterium | reverse complement strand
CCCGCCGACCCCGCGCACATCGGCACGCTGATGGACTGCGCCGAGATCTGCGCGGCGGCCCACAGCTTCCTGCACCGCGGCTCGCCGCACCACGCCGCGGTCTGCGCCGCGTGCGCCACGGTGTGCGACGCCTGCGCGGCGTGCTGCGCCGAACTCGGGATCGAGGACGCGCCGACGAAAGCCTGCGCCGCAGCGTGCAGGGCGTGCGCTGACTCTTGCCGGAAGATGGCCAAACACTGAACCGACGCGGCTCATCGGGCGTCAGCTCGATGGACCGCTTGCCTCCCTTCGGACGTCGGGCCCGGGCGAACCCGATTCCTTGCCGCGAGCCCCGAGCCGATCCGGAGCACGCCCGCGCCCATGCCGCGTGGAGGGACGATCGTCCTCTCGGCTCGAACGCCCCGACGCTTCGCTGGCACGCCCGTACCGTCTGCACGCACGTCCGACCAACCCGTCCGGAGGCCCGCACAAGCCGGACGAACGCCCGTCCGGACACCTCGCACGCCAGTCCCACTCTGCGGGACGGGCGTCCCACTGGCCCGGACGGGCGTCCTGAACGTCCGCGCGGACGCGATGAACACCCACGACGTCCCGCAGTGTCTCCGCGCCAGGACCATAGTGAACCCGGCGGCCACCATCGACGTAGATACTCCAGGGGAGTATACTTCCAGAGAGGAGCGTTTCATGGAATCGACGACACGGACGAACACAACCACGACACTCGCCATCGACGGGATGACCTGCGGGCACTGCGTGCAGGCTGTGACCAAGGCCCTGGGCACCGTGCCGGGTGTGGTCGTGGGGTCGGTCGCGGTGGGCAACGCCGAGATCACCGCGCCCGATGGATTGACTGTGGCCCGGGCCATCAACGCCTTGGGTGAAGCCGGGTACGCGGCCCGGGCGAGCGAGGTCTCGGCGGGGGCCGCCGCCGGAAGGGCTCCCGGCGCTTCGTGCTGCGGCGGCGGGAACAGGGACGCCGCGCGGAGATCTTGCTGCGGCTGAGCCCGAGGTACGCGACGGCTATTGGCACAGACATCGAAGGGACACGTACTCATGAAGAAGCAGAGCGCGACGAGCAACGCACGAGCAGGCCACGCCAAGAGCGTGCCGATCGCGGGCGGTGCGGCGGGCACGTCTCCCGAGGGCGCACGCGCTGCGGCGGGCTGCGGGTGCGGCGCTGCGGCGGGGCTGGAAGCCGTGCGCGACGGCATCGGTCCGGGCGCGCACGCGGTGGGCGTTGATCCCGAGATCAAGGCGGCGAACTCAAAGCACCTCAAACGGATCGAGGGGCAGGTGCGTGGGATTGCCGCGATGATCGAGGAGGACCGCTACTGCGCGGACATCATCCAGCAGTGCGCGGCGGTGCAGGAGTCGCTGCGCTCGGTCGCCAAGAATCTGCTGCGGAACCACCTCTCGCATTGCGCGAGCCACGCCATGCGCGGGGACGCGGCGCAGCAAGCGGCGATGGTGGACGAACTGGTCGCGCTGGTCGGAAAGATTACGCGTTGAAGATCGCCGCCGACTTTCCACAGCGATGATGTCATGAACGAAGCCCTCGCACAACTCATCGCCCGCTGGAAGGACGACGCGGGCGGGACCTACCGCTCGTGGTTCCTATGGGAGCAGCGGATCAAGAACTTCCGCTCCATCCGCGCTGGGATCGCGGAGGTCGTGCGCGAGATCGACGCGGGGACGTTCGGGAACGTCTACAAGGGCTCATCGCTGGAGACGGTCGTCCACTCGATCGCCGAGCAGCGGCAGGTCTTCAAGGGGGCCGACCACGCCTTCCTGTGGAAGCCCAAGCTCCGCATCCCCGACATTTATGAGAACGCGGACAACCAGCGGGCCTTCGGGCGCTTCCTGCACGCCTGCTCGTGCTGTGACACGGAGGACGCCGTGGTGCGGGCGATCCGCCAACTGTCCGAGCGCGGCATCAAGGGCCTAGGGCCCGCCGCGGCGAACATGCTCTACTTCCTCCACCCGACGCTCGTGCCGCCGTTCAATACCGCGATCGTCAAGGGGTACAACGCGATCACCGGCTCGAAGGTGAAGCTCGGTTCGTGGGAGGAGTACCTCGCCATGCGGGACGGTGTGCTGCGGATCAATGCCGACCATCGGGCGATGCTGAGCAACGACCTCGGGGCCATCGCGGGGCTGCTCTTTGACGTGGGGAGCGGTCGCTTTCAGGCCCCGCCCCGTGAGGACGATGCCGGGGCGATTGCGGCGTGGGAGGCCGACCTCAAGAAAGTCCGCGACGAGTCCGCCGCCGCCGTCAAGGCGCAGAAGACCGCCGAACAGGAGGACCGCTCGCACGCGCAGGTACAAGGCTGGCTCCGCGACCTGGGCCGGTCGCTGGGATTCGACGTGTGGGTCGCGGCCAACGACCGCAATCGGGCCGTGCAAGGCGGCCGCTTGTGCGATGGGTGCGTGGATGCACTCCCGGCGACGCTCGAAGCCTCCACCGGGGCCGAAGCGATCCGGCTCATCGACGTGCTCTGGCTTGAACAGGCCGGTGCGAACGGCTCGGCCACAGAGCGGGTCGTGGCGGCGTTCGAGGTCGAGCACACCACGAGCATCTACTCGGGGATCGTGCGGATGCTGGACCTGGCGCTGGGCGTGCCCGACCACGCGGGGGTGAAGCTGTTCTTGGTCGCGCCTGATGCGCGGGAGGACGATGTGCGGCAGCAACTGGCCAGGCCCGCGTTCCGGCGCGTGGCCGACCTGAGCGTGCGTTTCCTGCCCTATGGCGAACTGGAGAAGAACAGGGAGTCGATGGCTCGGTTCGGCACGGGGCTCAAGGCGGTCGAGGCCGTCAGCCGGGTGTTGGTGTGAACGAGAGCGAACGCGAGGTGAACGATGACTTGTAACTGTGGATGCCATGACAAAGTATCCCCGGCGACGGGGTGGAGACGATTGGTGCCGCAGATCGTGGCGGCGGCGGTGGTCGGTGTGCTCATCGTCGGAGCGGTGCTCAAGAAGGATGACGCGGGTAAGGCGGCACAGCGCAAGACTGTGGAGCGGGCGACGACGGCGGCCACGCCCTGAGATTGGCCACGAACGCAGAGGAGGACGATGACCAACGCCCATGAGCACCAGCACGGCGGCGAGGCCGCACCGACGGACAAGGCAGTCAAGATGACCATCGAGCGGGCCGACCTGCCCATCGAAGGCATGACGTGCGCTTCGTGCGCAAACCGGATCGAGAAGCGGCTGAGCAAGCAGCCCGGCGTCACGTCGGCCAACGTGAACTTCGCCACCAAGGTGGCGACGGTAAACTACGACCCGGCGGCGACCGGACCAGAGAAACTCGCCAAGGCGGTGGACGACATCGGGTACACGGCGGTCGTGCCCCCGGCGGCTGGAGCCAAGCACGCAGCGGTGAATCCCGACCACGGGCACGCGGGTCACGACCATGCGGCGATGCTCGCGGCGCAGGGAACCGGCTCGCACGCTGAGCATTCTCTGAGCGGCAGCGAAGATCACGCAGCGCACATGAACGTCGGCGAGGCGGAGACCCGGCGGCTGCTTACCAAGATGATCGTGGGCGCGGTTTTGTCGCTCCCGGTGCTGGTCATCGCCATGTCGCACGGGAAGATCGAGGCGTTCAACGTCCCGTGGATCAACTGGCTCCAGCTTGCGCTCACGACGCCAGTCATGTTCTGGTGCGGGTGGCAGTTCTTCCGCTCCGCGTGGAAGGGCCTGCGGC
>CAZCBN010000190.1:0-3842 GCA_964496975.1 uncultured Phycisphaeraceae bacterium | reverse complement strand
GCCTTCCAGGCCGTGCTGTCTTCGGGTGCCACGGCCTTCCAGGCCGTGCTGTCTTTGGGTGCCCCGCCCTCCCAGGCCGTCCCGTCCTCGGGTGCCACGGCCTTCCAGGCCGTGCTGGCTTTGTGTGCCACGGCCTTCCAGGCCGTGCCGTCGTCGAGTGCCCCTCCCCCTCACCCCACCCCAAAAACCCCCAAAACCTCCCGCATCGACCGCACCACCACCTCCGGCCCCTCCGCCTCAAGCTCCTCCGCCGGCGTCAGGTCCGAGTACGCCACGCACCGCATCCCCGCCGCCCGCGCCGCCACCACGCCCGACGGGCTGTCCTCCACCACCACGCACCGCCCCGGCGTCACCCCAAACCGCCGCGCCGCCTGCAAAAACAAGTCCGGCGCCGGCTTGGGGTTCGCCACGTCGTCCGCGCTCAGCACCCGCGGCCCCGGCACAAACCGACCCACCCCGTCCCGCGTCGCCCCGAGCCGCCCCGCCAGCCCCGACGACGTCAGGCTCGCCGCCATCTTGCTGTAGGGCCCGTTGCTCGCGACGCACGTCTGCACCCCCGCCGCCTCGAGCGCGTCCAGCACCTCCGCCGCCCCCGGCACCGCCGCCACCCCCGCCTCAAACGCCTCGAACATCCGCACCCGAAACCCCTCGACAAACCCCGGCACCGCCCGACCAATCCCAGCCTCCACCGCCGCCTGAATCCGCGAGATGTGCACGCCCTTGAAGGTCGCGGCCACCCGATCCTCCGGCACCACAAACCCGTTCGCCGCGCACCACGCCGCCATCACCCGCAGCGTCACCGGCTCCGTGTCCACCAGCACCCCGTCGCAGTCAAAGATCACCAGGTCCGCCGAAAGCCTCGCCACGTTCGCCCTTTCCCGAGCAACCCTCGCCGACCAACCCTCTCCGACCAAACCTGCCCGCTCCCCCCGCCCCACCCGCACGGAAGGGGACCACAACGCCCCGCCCCCGCCGACCGGCAACGATCATGCTCCCCATTCTCGCCACCTCGCCCCCCCAACGCCGGAGCCCCACCCGGAGCCGCACCCGGAGCCCGATCATGCCCGCCGCCGAGCGCCAACGCCGACCCCGCCCCGGGCGGGTTATCGCCGCCCTCGCCGCGGCCGGCCTCGCGCTGGCCCCCCTCGGCTGCGCCTCCACCGACCTCACCACGGTTTACGCCCCGCACGACCGCGGCAACTTCCAGGCCGCCGCCGACGCAACTCGCCAGTTCGAGCCCTCCGACTCCTCGCTCAGCTTCGCCGGCGTCAACCGCTGGGACGAGCTCTGGGTCTTGCTCGAGCGTGGCAAGGCCCTGCAAGACGCCGGCCGCTTCGCCGAGAGCGCCCGCGTGCTGACCCGGGCCGACGAGATCATCGCCGCCGCGGCCTTTCGGCCCTCGGCCGACCTGCAGGACGCCGGCAACAGCGCCCAGGCCCTGCTGAGCGACGAGCGGGCCCGCGACTATGAGCCGGGGCTGCACGAGGCGATCCTCGTGGCGACCGCGCAGGCCGTGAACCACGCCATGCTGGGCGACCTCGACACCGCGGCCGTCTACGCCCGCCGCCAGCTGGACCGGCAGGAGGAGCAGCGTTTGCGCAGCCGCCGCCTGCGCGAGGCCTACAGCCGGGCGGTGGCGGGGGAGAACGCCGGCGACCAGCGCTCGGCGGCCTGGGCGCAGCTGGACCGAGAGCCGGCGTATGCGCAGGCCCGCCGCAAGTGGGACGCGGCCGCGCCCGACCCGGGCGCGGCGACGCTGATCCCCTACGGCTACTTCGTGGGCTGGGTGGTGATGAACGCCGCGGGGTACCCGGCGGAGGCGGAAGACTTTGCGAGGCTGCTGCGCACCTACGCGACGGGCGACACCGCGGCCCGGGTGTTGACGGGGCTTGGGCCGGGGGCGCCGCGGCCCGACCGCACGGTGGTGGTGCTGGCGGAGCTGGGCCGGGCGCCGGCGCGGCAGCCGGTGGAGGCGAGCGTGGGCGGGGGCGGGGGGCTGGTGGCGCTGCCGGAGCTGGCGGAGCGGACGCGGGGGAGGCCCGAGGGGCTGGTGGTGCGGGCGGGGGCGGCGTCGGCGGCGTCGGCGGTGGTGGGGAGCGTGGACGACGCGGCGTTCGCCGACTTTTCGTCGAGGCTCGGGGAGATCTGGGGAAGGCCCATCGTGTCAACGCTCATCAAGGTGGGCATCGGGGTGGGGACGGCGGTCGCGATCGAGGCGGGGTCGGACGACGACGGCAGCGCCGACGGGCGCCGGGCGGCGCAGGCGCTGGCGGTCGCGGCGGCGCTGCTGTGGGCGTCGGCGGCGGAGGCGGACCTGCGGAGCTGGCGGACGCTGCCGGCGGAGCAGCACGGGGCGGTGCTCGAGGTGCCGGACGACGCGACGACGCTGCGGCTCGAGGTGCTCGGGCGGGGGGGCGTGGTGACGTTTGCGTCGGAGCTGCCGATCCCGGCGGAGGGGCCGGTGCTGGTGCTGGCGCGGAGCACGGGGCAGGACAATCTGGCGGCGTACGCGGTGTCGATCGACCCGACGGCGGCGGCGCGGCGGGCGCGAGGCACGGCGGGCGTGGCGGAGTGAGGGGGGAGAGGGAGAGGGGGGAGGAAAGGCAGGAGTGTCGGCTCGGAGAGCCGACCCACCCAAGGCGGGAGTGTCGGCTCGGAGAGCCGACCTACCCAAGGCGGGAGCGTCGGCTTGGAGAGCTGAGGTGTGTGGGGTTGAGGTGTTGGATTGGGCCAAGGAGAAAGACCGTGAAGCGTTGTGCGACTGTGGCGGCGGGCGTGCTTGTGGCGGCGGGGATCGTGTTCGGCGGGGGGGCGATGGGCGGGTGCTCGACGGTGCCGCAGGGGCCGATCGACACGCCCGAGACGGTGACGGCGCAGCAGTGGCGCGCGTTCGCCGCGGAGCTTGCGGCGAAGATGGAGGCGAGCGGGGTGCTGACGCGGTACCAGGCGGCGGGGGGCGTGCCGGCGGTGCTCGCGATCGGCGACTTCAAGAACCGGACGGAGTCGCCGCGGTTTACGAGGACGCGGCAGATCATGTACAACGAGCTGGAGGCGGCGCTGGTGCGGAGCGGGAAGGTGATCGTGAACAAGGACGTCGCGGGGACGGGCGGCACGGTGGACGAGCTGCTGCAGCGCATCGGCGAGCTGCAGCGGTCGGGGGAGTACGCGTCGACGAGCTACACGGGCGGGAACGCGCGGATCCCGACGCTGATTTTGTACGGGGAGATCGTGTCGGACCGGATCACAGGGACGAGCGGGGGGAAGGGCGCCACGCAGTTTGACTACCAGGTGCGGGTGGACCTGCTCGACGTGGGGCAGAAGGCGGCGGTGTGGATCGAGACGGTGAACCTGACGAAGCTGTGGGCGAGGTCGGGCGTCGGGTTCTGAGGCGCGGAGGAGCGCGGCGGCGGCGCGGGTGATGGCGGCGAGGGCGGCGGCGCTCGCGGGGGCGTCGGTGCGCGGGTGACGGGCGGGGGTGTCGCAGACGTTCGCGAGGGCGGCGAGGGCTTTGGTGCGCGCGGAGGCGGCGAGGGCCTCGTGCCGCTGGGCGTCGATGGCGCGCACGGCGGCGAGGGCGCGCTGGGTGCGCGGGTTGTGCAGCCAGTCGAGCAGCTCGGCGATGGTGAGGTTGTGGTCTTGCGCGAGCTCGGGGGCGGTGCAGCCGCGGGTGAGGAAGTCGTGGAGGAGGGCGTCGGGGTCCAGCAGGGCGTCGGGGAAGGCGGGGTCAGGGGCGGGGCCGGTGGGGTGCGGTGTGGGCGTGGTGTTGGGCGTCGTGTTGGGCGTGGTGTTCGGCATGGAGTGGATGGTCGCGGGTGGCCGGGGCGGCACAAGGGGGTGTGGGG
>CAZCBN010000189.1:0-3857 GCA_964496975.1 uncultured Phycisphaeraceae bacterium | reverse complement strand
CTGCTCGTCGAGGTACGTCTGGAAGTCCGCCATCTTGTACGAAATGAAGCAAAACGCGTGGTGCAGCGTCGCCCACTCAAGGTCCGTCGGGTCCTCCCCCAGGTCCTTCCGCAGGCGGTTCAACTCCGCCAAAAACGCTTCGGCCTTGATCGTCCGCACCCCGCACGTCCTTTCTGCACCGCGCCGGGCAAGATCAGAAGCGCCGTGGCGAGCAGCACCCCCGCGACCTGCATCGTCACCACCGTCGCCGCGGAGAGCAGCACGTACAGCAGCGCCCGAGACCGCTCCGCCGAGACGCCGAACGCCGCGCACGCCTGCTCGTCAAAGCCCCAGAACAGCAGGGGCCTGTGCCACCACCACGCCGCCAGGTTGATGAGCCCCGCCGCCGCGCACGCCACGCCCGCGTCCCACCAATCCACGCCCAGGATCGAGCCGAACAGGATCGACTCCAGGCTGGGCGGCGCCGGCGCCCCGGCCTCCGCCGCCCGTTCCGCCGCGACGCGGTGCAGCAAAAACCCCAGCGCCATGCACGCCGACAGCACGATCCCGATCGCCGCGTCCGCCTCCGTCCGCCCGCGTCGGCTGAGCCGCGCGATCACAAACGCCGACCCCGCGCCGAACGCGAGCACGAGCCCCAGCACCGCGAGCCGCCCCGCCGCCGACAAGGGCCCGCCCGCCGACACACCCAGCCCGATCGCCAGCGCAAGCCCCACGCCCCCGAACGCGCTGTGGCTCACGCCCTGCCCGATGAACGCGAGCCGCTTCAGCACCACCAGCACGCTCAACGGTGCGCACGCCAGCGCCACTGCCACCGCCGCCACCACGCTCGGCAGGTACAGGTCCAGGTGTTGCACAAAGGTCTTGAACATGCGCCCCACGCCGGCGGGCCGCGCCCGCGTCCCTCTCCAACGACCCGGCCTCGTCAGCCGTGCCCCGTTCCACCCACGGTGCCACGGCCTTCCAGGCCGTGCCGTGTCCCACCTAGGGTGCGACGGCCTTCCAGGCCGTGCCCCCCGTCACCCCACCAACCTCACCCCCGCGGCGGACGTGCCCCGCCCGCGCCCGCACCATCGCCCCCAGCCTCCCGCGCCGGCGCCGCGTGCGCATGCCCACACGCCTCCGTGTGAACATGCCCGCACGCGTCCGTATGGACATGCCCGTCCCCCCGCGTCGCCCCCTCGCCTGCCCCGGCCTTCGCCGGCCCAGCCGCAAAGATCGCGTCCACATCGTGGCTGAACACCTCGCCGAGCACCGCGGGCGTCAGCCCCGCCGGCGACGCGTGGTAGTGCAGCGTCCGCCGCAGGCACGCCACCCGGTCCGACGTCGCCGCCACCGTCCGCAGCTCGTGGCTCACCGTCACGATCGTCAGCCCCAGCTCCGCCCGCAGCGTCTCGAGCATCTCCGCAAACTGCCGCTGCCCCGACACGTCGATCCCGATCGTCGGCTCATCGAGCAGCAGCAGCCGCGGATGCGGCGCCACCGCCCGCGCGATCATCGCCCGCTGCAACTGACCGCCCGAAAGCTCCCCGATCGGCCGCTCCGCGAGGCCCGACACGCCCGCCAGCGCCATCGCCCGCTCCACCGAACGCCGACGCTCCCCCCCGAGCCCGCGCCACGCCCGCACGCCTACCGCAAGCGGCATCGACACCACCTGCCGCACGCTCAGCGGGAAGCGCAGCTCCGCCGTCACCCGCTGCGGCACATACCCCACAAGCCCGCGCGCCCGCGCCGTGCGGGGCGACTCCCCAAACACCCGCACGTCGCCGCTCGTCGGCACCTCCAGCCCCAGCATGATCTTCAGCAGCGTTGACTTCCCGCCCCCATTGGGCCCCAGCACGCCGAGCCGCTCGCCGGATTCCACGCGGAGCGACACATCCCGCAGCGCCGGCCCCGCCTCGCTGTCGCCCCCGCCCCCGCCGTACCAGAACGACACACCCCGCACCTCGACCGCCGGTGCCGACGCGCCGCCCTCCCCACCGAACCGCACTCCCTCGCGCCCGCGTTCGCTCAAGGCGATGCCCCCGCCGCCTGCGTGCTCCGCAGCGCCCGCTCCAGCACCGCAAGGTTCGAGAGCATCATCCCGCGCCAGTCCCCCTGCCCCAGCACGTCGAGGCGTTCGACCGCAAGCCCCGTCGCCTCCGCCACCCGAGCCGCGGCCCGATCATTGAACTGCGGCTCAACAAACAACACCCCCGCCCCCGCCCGCCGCGCCGCCTCCACCGCGCTCGACAACTCGTCCGGCGTCGGCTCGGCCGTCTCGATCGGCCGCACCACCGCCGCCACGCCGAGCCCGTACCGCGCCGCGAGCCGGCCCCACGCGTGGTGATGCGTCACGATCGACCGCCCCGCAAACGGCGCCAGCCCCGCGCGGTACGCCGCGTCAACCTCCGCTGCCATCTCCACCGCGCGGGCAAGCCGCGCCGCGCGGCCCCCGTCCGGGTCCGGCAGCGCCGCCGCGAGCGCCGGCAGCAACTCGCCCACCAGCACCGGATCAAGCCACACGTGCGGGTCGCGCGCCAGCAACGCCGCCGCGTCGGCCCCGTCGCTCGGCGCCTCGGCGTGCCCGTGGTCATGACCATGGCCGTGCGCATGGCCGTGGTCGTCATCGCCCGCAGACGCCAGGCCCAGCAGCGCATCGCACCGCACCACGGGCACGCCCAGCCGGCCCTGCCGCACCAGATTCGTCAACGCCGTGTCAAGGCCCAGGCCGATGGCGATCAGCGTGTCCGCCGCGGCGAGCGTGCGCACCTCGCGCACCGTCGGCTCAAAGCCGTGCTCCGACGTCCCCGGCGGGATGAGCGACACCACCTCGGCCTCCGCGGGCAGCAGCGCCCGCACCAGCCCCTCCAGCGGCGGCACCGTGACCACGACCCGGAGCACGCCGTCCTCGGCCGCCGCGCGCGCGCTCTGCGTCCCATCGCCGGGGCCGCACCCCGCGACCAACCCACCGGCCAAGGCCGCCGCGACGCACACCCAGACCCCGACCCGCGTCGCCAGAGCCCCGAAACGCCCGCCGCCCGGGCGCGCTGCAACGCGTCGCGCCGCGGGTTCGGTCGATGTGCCGCGGGATCCATCGGTTCCGGGCGTGTGCAGCATGGTCGGCTCGTTCGGAAGAAAGAAGGTGCGACGGGGCGATCCGGGCGGATTCGCAATCGCGGGCCCGGTCTTACTGAGAGTGTATTCGCAAATGCAGGCCCGCGTTCGCGCCCGCGCGCCCCGGGCACGAAAATCGGCCGCCCGCCCCGCCCCCGCAGGAAGCCTCATCGCGCTGGTTGCCCCCGAGCAGCCAACCCCCGTACAGTTGCGGTGAAGGGGTCGTAGCTCAGTTGGTAGAGCGCATCGTTCGCAATGATGAGGTCAGGGGTTCGACTCCCCTCGGCTCCACTTCCCTTCTCTGTCTCACCCAACCGTGAACCGTACGGCCGACGCCCGGCTGCCCGGAGGACGCAGCGCCGTTCCGTGCCCTCGCGGGCGCGGTGATGGCGGCCGCGCGTTGGCCGAGCCACGGGTCGCCGCCTCATGCCCAAGGACCCCCACGTGCATCGCCGACCGGCGGCGGGGTTGCCCCGTGCGCGACCGCCGCGACGCGACGCCGCAGCGACGCGGCTCCGCGTTCCGCGGCAGACGCACGGGTTTTCTGGGGAGACACGCGTTCTTGTTTGCAGATTGATGCAATATTGTGAGTTGACCCAGACGACACTTTAACCGCTTTCGTCGACCGGCAGACATCATTTCATCAACATCTAACGCAATCTTCGTCAAGTGCCTGAGGCTTTCGGCTATGGCCTCGGCAAGACTTGTCGGTCGATGCGGAGATCCGCAGCCGGCTCGCACCGGGTGTGCGCACGGACGGGGGC
>CAZCBN010000188.1:0-4107 GCA_964496975.1 uncultured Phycisphaeraceae bacterium | reverse complement strand
GGTCGGGGCCGACCGGCTCGATCGAGATCGAGAGCTTGGTCAGCCCGTCGTAGTTTGCGGGGCTCGCGGTATCGGCGTGGCCGCGGGCGGTAAGGTCGTTCTCGACGCCGCGGATGTCGTAGACCAGCTCGGCCGACGGGTTGTCTCCCGTGGTCGAACGCCGGCTCTCGAACTTCTCCGTGACGATCGTCGGCACCCGTGGGGTCTCCTCAGGCGAAAGTCAGGCCGCCGGTCTGCGCGGCGTCGGCCAGACGCTTGGTGTTGCGGGCGGTCTGCTCGGTGGCCTTGGCGGTGCGCTCGGCCGCGGGGTCCCCACCGGCGAGCGACTGCACCGCCAGCGCGTTGAACGTGCCCCGCACCTCGATCCGCTCGGCGATGGCGTCGCCCAGGCCGCCGAGACGGTCCTCGAGTTCGGTGAGCAGGCTGCGGGGCCCCGTGGGGGTGTCGGCTTCAGTCTCCTCGCGGCGTCTGCGGGCCTCGGCGATCGCGGCGTCGAGCTTGGCCCGGGCCTCGTCGAGCCGTCGCTGGGTCTCCTCGAGGCGGGCGTCCGTGCCCTCCCGCAGCGCGTCCTGCGCCTCCTCGAACTGCCGGCCGATCTCGGCGAGCGTGGCCTCGTTGAGGGCGTCCGACTGTGACCGGTCTGCCGCCCGACGCTGCTCGCGCTTGTCGATGTCGCGGCGTGCGCCGGCGTCGATCTCGCCGAGCCGGGCATCGAGCTGTTCGTCCACCGCCCGCTTCGCGGCCTCGACATCGAGCCCGTCGTCGAAGAGCCCTTGGATCTCGAGCATCCGCTTGGCGACGAACGACGACGCCCGCTCCCAGACCTTCTGGAAGCCCGCCGTGAAGCGGGTCCACGTCTTGGAGAGGAACGCGGTGCTTTCGATCCACGCGGTCTCGAGCGAGTGCAGCACGACCTGCGCTGCGGCGAGCGCGCCGTACCACATCTTCTGGGCGTTGCCGACGAAGAACGCCCGGGCCTGCAGCCAGACGGCGTTGAGCTCGGCGACGCCCCGCTCCCACGCGACCTTCAGCCCGAGCCAGAGCACTTCGGCGGCGAGCGCGATGTCGCCCGCAGCGAGCGCATCGCCGATCCCACCGGCGACCCGGCCGACGAACGCCCGCAGCTCCCCGAACCGCTCCTTCAGCCAGGACAGGGCCTGCCCGCCCGCATAGGTGTACCGCACGATCGCGACGCCGAGACCGACCACCGCCGCGACCACGAGCCCGATCGGCGAGAGGATCGCTCCGAGCACAGCCCCCGCGGCGGTCACCGCCGTCGCCAGCCCGCCGAACCCCGCGGCGACGATCGTGATCGCCAGGCCGATGCCCACGAGGGCCAGGCCCGCGAGCGCGACGCCCGCGGCGATCTTGGCCGCCGAGACGACGACGGCCTTGTTCTGCTTCACCCACTCGCTCGCGGCTACGACGACGCGTGTGATCGCGTTGGCGAGCTTGATGACCGTGGGCGCGAGCGACGAGCCGACGATGAACACGCCCTGCTTGAGCACCCGGAACAGGATGTTCATGGTGTCGTTGAGCAGGGCCGCGTCCTTGGCGGTCTCGGTCGAGATCGTCAGGCCGAGGGAGCGGGCCTGGGCCTGCAGCGCCTCGATGTCGTTGACGCCGCCTTCGATCAGCGGCAGGAGCCGAGTGCCGGCGCGGCCGAAGACCTGCATCGCCACTGCGGCTCGCTTGCTCGGGTCCTCGATCCGGCTGATTGCCTCGGCCAGCGCCTTGAACTGCTGCTCGGGCGAGAGTCCGCGGAGGTCGTCGGCGGCGAGCCCGAGGTCAGCGAGCGCATCCTGGGCTGTCGCGAGCCCGCGATCGGCGTCGTTGAGCGTGCGCTGCATCACACGGACGCCGTTCTCGAGCGTTTGGAGATCGGCCCCGGACTGCTCGGCGGCGAATCCGAGCTCGCTCAGGGCTTCGACGCTGACGCCCGTCCGCAGGCTCATCTTGTCGAGGATGTCGCCCGCGGACGAGAACAGCTTCACCGCACCCGCGAGCGGCGCGAGCGCGGCCCCGCCCAGCCCGGCGAGCCGCAGCCCGAGCGAACGGACGCTCTCGCCGAAGGCCTTGAGCTTCCTCTCGGCCCGCTTGAGCGCGGCCGTGAGCCGATCGCTGACGCCCAGCTCGACGAACGCACGCCCGGCCCGGATGCCTCGCGTGTCAGCCATGGATCAGCCTCCCCTCACGCTGTTCTTCCAGACCTTGGGGAGGTTCGCCGCTTCCTTGTCGAGGGCGGGGCCCATGTAGGGACGGGCCTTGATGGTCACGGCGCGGCTCTCACGCTTGCCGCGACGCCGACGGACGATGGTGGTCCGGCCGCCGAACTCGAGCACGTTGGGCGCGGTGCTGCGTCGGAACCCGACCGGGCCGACCACGACGCTGTCTGAGCCCCGGTCGTAGCCGAACAGCACGAGCCGGCGCAGCGACCCCTCGTGAGCGTATGGCGGCTGTCCCGGGCGGCTGGTGCCCTTGCGCTTCCGCATGCTCGTCCGGGCCCGGGTGCGGATGAACGCCCCGGCACGGGAGAGCGATCGCCGCCGGGCCGCGTCAACCGAGCGGATCACCGCCGGGCGGTCAAAGAACAGGCTCTTGATCCGCATGTCGATCACGCGGTGGTCCCCCGGATCTCGGTCGGCGCGGCCGGCGTCGGCGAGGGCAGCGGCACCGCGGGTGTGGGGACGCGGCCCTTCTCCAGCCCCTTGTTGAAGGACGCCTCCTTCTCCTTGCGGAGCCGGCCCGCGCCGATGAACAGCCCGACGAGACCCGTCAGCGCCGGCAGGGCCGGGCCGGCGACGGGCACGCCCGCCAGCGTCGGGCCGACCTCGTCGAGGGCGCTCAGCGTGAGCTGCCCGAGGAGGCCACGGATCTCACCGCCGCGCTCGATCGATGCCTTCCACTGCGCCCCGGTCCGCTGCACGTCCTCGAACCAAGCCTGGTACTCGGCCTCGGCTTCGTTGAGCGTCGTGGCTCGCGGCAGGCCGCGGGTCTGCTGGATCTCGTTGGGCGTCTTGACCTTCACCACATCGCCGAGGTCGAAGCCGGCGCAGGCGGCCAGTGCGAGCGAGACCATCACGAGCCCGAACGCGAACATGATGTGCTTGGGATCAACCTTCATCCGAGCCTCCCTGCTCTGCCTTCTTCTTGATGAACACGTCCTTGAGCACCCCGACATCCGCCGGGATGCGCTCGCTCGAGTTCTGGCCCCGCGCGAATGGGTCGAAGTCCGCGGGCTTGAGCGGCCGCGACTTCTTCGGGTCGCGGTGGCAGTTGGCGAGCAGCGCGAGCAGGCTGCTCGTCATCGCCCAGTCGTGCCGCTGGCGGGCCTCGGCCATCGCCAGCAGCTCACGCAATGTCAGGGGGCCCGGGTCGACTCCGGCGATGCCGGCGCACTGGTAGACGGCTCGCCAGAGAGCGCCGCCGTCGCCATGCCGCCGATCGCCTCGGGGGCCGTCAGCTCGTCGAGCCTCGCCTCGACCAAGTCGCGGGCCTTGTCCATCACGTCGTACATCGCCGCGACGGCCTTCCCGAGGGCGGCCCGGTCCCTCGGGTTCGGGCAGAAAGACACGAGCTCGTCCACCAGCGCCTCGGTCGCCGCGCCGATCGGGTCGCCGTGCATCGCACGCCCGAAGTCCTCGTCGCTGACGCCGCACTCGTCGGCCTGCGGCTTGACCGCCGCGTAGACCACGTCGCACAGCAGCACCGGGTCGCGGATGAGCTTGGCGACCACGCCCGCGCCGTCGTCGGCGAGCAGGTCGACGCCGGTGAGCGAACGGATCCGCTTGATGGCGGTCGTGTGCAGCTCGATGGTCCACTCGCGGCCGGCGGTGTCGGTGAAGGTCTTCATGATCAGCCCTCCAGCCACTCGGGGGGTGTGGTCGAGTAGGTCACCTTGGCCGTGACCGAGACGGTGATGGCCTCTTCGAGCGCTTCGGACCGCGAGAAGCTCGTGATCATGAAGTCCGCCTGGAGGCCCTCGCCGGAAGTACCGTCGAGCACCTGCAGCCCGATCGCGGTGTTGTTCAGGTACGCGTTCTTGATGGCGCTGAACCCCGCGTCGGTGGTGTCCCAGACCATCTCGAACTCGACGCTCGCGTCCTT
>CAZCBN010000187.1:0-4118 GCA_964496975.1 uncultured Phycisphaeraceae bacterium | reverse complement strand
GGCATCGGCTTCAGCCAGCACGCGGGGCAGGTGATCGTCGCCGACGGCACGCCCGAGGCCGCCCGCCGACTCGAACGCGTGCTGATCAACGACCCGATGATGGGCGTCTTCCGCCACGCCGACGCGGGCTACGAAGACGCGCTGAACTGCGCGCGCCGCCAGCACGTCAAGATCCCCGCGATCGACGCCCACGCCTGACCGCGCCTCAGCGACGCCCGGAGGTCGGCCTACTCGCGACCCGCCAGGGCGATACGCCGCACCTCCACCCCCCCACCGCTGCGCGGGTCAAACCGCTGCGCCGCCTGCACGGCCCGCGACGCGACGGCCTCGGCATCGGCCGACGCGTCGGCCGACAACACGTCGAGCGCGCCCAGCGCGTACGGGGCCCCGCTGCCGATGGCGCAGTAGCGCTCAAACTCGGTCACCGCGAGGTTATCGCTCACGAGGTAGAGCCCGCCCGGGCTCGCGACGAGGAAGCTGTTGTAGATGCTGGCGAAGGGCTCCTGGTCCTGTTCGTCGGCCCGGTCTTCGACGAGGTGGGCCTGGTCCTTCGCGAACTTCCACAGGCTGAGGAACAACTGGAAGACATCCAGCCGCGTGCGCACGGGCACGTTGCCCCGCCGCGTGGTGGCGAACCACTCAAAGACCTCGCCGAAAACACCGGTGCCGGCCCACGTGATCTCGGCCTCGCCGATGCGCTGGTAGCGCGGGCCGACGAGGTTGCCGTGGGCGTAGTACTCGTCGTCTCCCATGCCGCTGCCGGTGTTAACCGCGAGGACAACCTGGTTGTGCCGCCGAACGCCCACCGCGACCGTCATGCCGAGTTCCTCCGCGATCGGGCCCCGAGGGGCCGGACCGGTCTGGTTCTGGGATCGAGGCGACGGTAGGCTGTTGGGCGATGGACACCCCGAACACACAGCCGGGCGTTTGGCCCGCGTCGATCCGTGGCGATCGGTTCGCGGCGGCGATCGGGCGAGGCCTCTCCCCCGGACCGGGCATCGCGATCGTGGGCGTGCCCGACGACACGGGCGTGGAGATGAACGGGGGCCGTCCGGGCGCCGCGGGGGGTCCGCGCGGGTTCCGCGAGGCGCTGGCGGTGTACGGCAGCGGGACGGCGGTCTCGCCGCGGGCCGTGAGCGTGGTGGACGCGGGGGATGTGCAGGTGGTGCGGGGCGACTTGGACACGACGCACGGGCGGATCACCGCGGCCGTGGGTGCTGTGCTGGACGCTGGGCGCACGCCGGTGGTGATCGGCGGCGGGCACGACCTGACGTGGGCGGCGGTGCGGGCGTTGTGCGAGCGATCATCGACGCCGCCGGCGGGGGTCTCCTTCGACGCGCACCTGGATGTGCGCGAGACCCCGGGGAGCGGGATGAGCTTTCGCCGGCTGATGGACGGCCTGGGCGTGCGTTCGGTGACGGTGCACGGGCTGGACCCCTACGCGAACTCTGCAGAGCACATGGCGTGGTTCGCGGCGCACGGGGGGCGGCAGGGCGTGCGCGCGCCCGAGGACGATTGGGCGGAGGGGGAGCACTTTGCGAGCCTGGACCTGGACGTGATCGACCAGGCGTACGCGCCGGGGGTGAGCGCGATGAACCCGATCGGGTGGGCGCCGGCGCTGGCGGAGCGGTGGTGCCGGTCGGCGGGACGGTGCCGGGGCGTGCGGTGCTTTGACATCGCGGAGCTGGCCCCGCCGCTGGATGTGTCGGGGCGGACGGCGCGGCTCGCGGCGCGGCTGTTTTTGGCGTTCGTGCGTGGGTTCTCGGAGCGTTGAGCCTTGAGTGTTCAGCGCTGGACGACGGGGCGGCGCGGCCGAAGCGGGTGATGCCATGGACGCACACGACGTGGGCGGGACGGGCGGGCTGCTGATCCGCGGGGCGCGGGTGGTGACGCTGGCGGATGGGGCCGGCGGCGACGGCTCGCTCCGGCCGCGGCGTGGGGCGGGGCTGCGCGAGCTGATGGTGCTGGACGAGGCGGACGTGCTGGTGCACGACGGCGTGATCGCGGCGGTGGGCCGATCGCTCGCGAGGCCGGCCGGTGGCACCACGCGAGAGATCGAGGCGGACGGGCGGGTGCTCGTTCCGGGGTTTGTCGATGCGCACACGCACGCGTGCTGGGCGGGCGACCGCCTTGACGAGTGGGAGAGCCGGCGGGCGGGCGTCGCGTACCTCGACATTCTGCGGGCGGGCGGGGGCATCATGTCGACGGTGCGGAGCGTGCGGGCGGCGAGCGAGGAGACGCTCGCGGCGCTGCTGCTGGAGCGGCTCAACCTCGCGCTGGCGCACGGCACCACGGCGATCGAGGTGAAGAGCGGGTATGGGCTGACGACCGCGGAGGAGCTGAAGATGCTGCGGGCCGCGCGGCGGGCGGCGGAGGCGTGGCCCGGGCGGGTGGTGCTGACGGCGTGCATCGCGCACGCGCTCGACCCCGAGCAGACGGGGCAGGTGGAGCGGACCATCGGCGAGACGCTGCCCGCGGTGCACGAGGCCTTCCCGGGCGTGGCGATCGACGGGTACTGCGAGAAGGGGGCCTGGTCGCTGGACGACTGCGTGCGGCTCTTCACCGCGGCGCGGCGGCTCGGGCACCCGGTGCGGGTGCACGCGGACCAGTTCAACACGCTGGGCATGCTGCCGGCGGCGGTGCGCCTCGGGGCCCGCAGCGTGGACCACCTGGAGGCGAGCCGGCCCGATGAGCTGAGGCGCCTCGGCGCGAGCGAGACGGCGGGCGTGCTGCTGCCGGCGGCGGGCTTTCACCTCGACGGGCGCTACGCCGACGGGCGGGCGCTCATTGACAGCGGGGGCATCCCCGTGGTGGCGAGCAACTGGAACCCGGGGTCGGCGGCGTGCTGGTCGGTGCCGATGGCGGCGGCGCTCGCGGTGCGGTGCTGCGGGCTCTCGCCCGCGGAGGCGCTCCACGCGTGCACGGCGAACGCCGCGTGGCTTCTGGGGCTGATGGACTGCGGGCGGATTGCGCCGGGCCTGCGGGCCGACCTGGTGCTGCTGGCGCACCGCGACGAGCGCGAGCTCGGGCACAGCTTCGGCGGCAACCCGGCGGTGCTCGTGGTGTGCGGGGGGCGGGTGGTCGCGGAGACGGGGCGGTTGGTGTAGTTCGGCGTCGCGGCGTCCCTACGGCACGAGCAGGGGGAACGCGGCGGGCCGGCACTCGACAGCGAGGCTCTGGCCCGGGGCGAGCGAGCCACGCGACTCGCCGTCGGCCTGCACCGGCGCGGCGTCAAGGGCGGTGAGCGTGACGCGGCGGCCTTGGGCGCGGGGCCAGCGGCGGCCGACGCGTTCGCGGAGCAATCGCCACGCCGCGAGGCGGAGCAGGGCGGCGGGGGACGAGGTGAAGGGGATGACGGCGACGTCGAGCAGGCCGTCGGTGGGGTCGGCGCGGTGGGCCGGGTTCAGGCCCAGGGCGTACACGGGATGTGCCGCGACGACGATGAGGCCGCGTGCGGCGGGGGAAAGCTCGCGGCCGTCGACTTCGATCCGCACGCGGGGCGTGGCGAGATGGGCGAGCTCGGCGGCGATGGGGCCGGTGTAGGCGGCGTGGCCCGTGCGGCGGCGCGGCGCGCGGTCCAGCCGGTGAATGACCGACGCGTCCGGGCCGAGGCTGACCATCAGGAACGCGAGCGAGGGCGGGACGGTTGGGGCCTCAAGCGCGAGAGCGTCGGGCCGGGCCACGTGCCCGTGCGCGAGCGCGGCGAGCAAACGGGCCGGGTCGGCGGTCATGCGCCAGTGGCGGGCGAGCAGGTTCTCGTTGCCGGCGGGGGCGTGATAGAGCGGTGCGTTGAGGCTCGCGGCGATGGGCGCGGCCGCGGCGGCGGTGCCGTCACCCCCGATGGCGACGATGGCGCGGGCGGCGGCGGGCACGGCGGCGGGGAAGGCGTCTGGCCCGGCGGGGCCGCGGGCGAGCGTCATGACGCGGAACGCGACGCCGCCGGCGGCGAGCGCGGCGGTGAAGCGGGCGGCGAGGGCGTCTGCGCGGCCTCGGCCGGAGGCGGGGTTCACCACCAGCAGCACGGGGGGCAGGCCTGGCACGGCGGGCTGGGGCGGCGCGGGGGGGTGTTGGTCTGGCTCGCCGGTGGGCATGCGGGGGAGAGGGTACGGGTGAGGGGG
>CAZCBN010000186.1:0-4124 GCA_964496975.1 uncultured Phycisphaeraceae bacterium | reverse complement strand
GGTCGGGGCCGACCGGCTCGATCGAGATCGAGAGCTTGGTCAGCCCGTCGTAGTTCGCGGGGCTCGCGGTGTCGGCGTGGCCGCGGGCGGTGAGGTCGTTCTCGACGCCCCGGATGTCGTAGACCAGCTCGGCCGACGGGTTGTCGCCCGTGGTCGAACGCCGGCTCTCGAACTTCTCCGTGACGATCGTCGGCACGCGTCGGGTCTCCTCAGACGAATATCAGGTTCATGCGAAGGTCAGGCCGCCGGTCTGCGCGGCG
The DNA here is from genome assembly GCA_964496975.1 of uncultured Phycisphaeraceae bacterium. Classification (GTDB taxonomy): domain Bacteria; phylum Planctomycetota; class Phycisphaerae; order Phycisphaerales; family UBA1924; genus CAZCBN01. The sequence continues at coordinate 3,864 of CAZCBN010000186.1, read as the reverse complement.
TCGGCCAGACGCTTGGTGTTGCGGGCGGTCTGCTCGGTGGCCTTGGCGGTGCGCTCGGCCGCGGCGTCCCCGCCGGCGAGCGACTGGACCGCCAGCGCGTTAAACGTGCCCCGCACCTCGATCCGCTCGGCGATCGCGTCCCCCAGCCCGCCCAGTCGATCCTCGAGTTCGGTCAGCAGGCTTCGGGGCCCGGTTGGCGCATCGGTCTCGGCTTCCTCGCGGCGTCTGCGGGCCTCTGCGATCGCGGCGTCGAGCTTGGCCCGGGCCTCGTCGAGCCGTCGCTGGGTCTCTTCGAGGCGGGCGTCCGTGCCCTCCCGAAGCGCGTCCTGCGCCTCCTCGAACTGCCGGCCGATCTCGGCGAGGGTGGCCTCGTTGAGGGCGTCCGACTGTGACCGGTCTGCCGCCCGACGCTGCTCGCGTTGGTCAAGGTCGCGGCGTGCACCGGCGTCGATCTCACCGAGACGGGCATCGAGCTGCTCGTCGACGGCCCGCTTCGCGGCCTCGACATCGAGCCCGTCGTCGAAGAGCCCCTGGATCTCGAGCATCCGCTTGGCGACGAACGACGACGCCCGCTCCCAGACTTTCTGGAAGCCCGCCGTGAAGCGGGTCCACGTCTTGGAGAGGAACGCGGTGCTCTCGATCCATGTCGTTTCGAGCGCGTGCAACACGACCTGCGCCGCCGCGAGTGCGCCGTACCACATCTTCTGTGCGTTGCCGACGAAGAACGCCCGGGCCTCGAGCCACACGGCGTTGAGTTCGGCCACGCCCCGCTCCCAGGCGACCTTCAGCCCGAGCCAGAGGACCTCGGCGGCGAGCGTGATGTCGCTCGCGGCGAGCGCATCGCCGATCCCGCCGGCGACCCGGCCGACGAACGCCCGCAGCTCCCCGAACCGCTCCATCAGCCAGGACAGGGCCTGTCCGCCCGCATCGGTGTAGCGCACGATCGCGACGCCTAGTCCGACCACCCCAGCGACCACGAGCCCGATTGGGGAGAGGATCGCCCCGAGCACGGCCCCGGCGGCGGTGACCGCCGTCGCCAGCCCGCCGAACCCCGCGGCGACGATCGTGATCGCGAGGCCGATGCCCACGAGGGCGAGGCCGGCGAGCAGAATGCCCGCCGCGATCTTGGCCGCCGAGACGAGGACGGCCTTGTTCTGCTTGACCCAGTCGCTCGCGGTCACGACGACGCGGGTGATCACGTCGGAGAGCTTGATGACCGTCGGCGCGAGCGCCGAGCCGATGATGAACACGCCCTGCTTGAGCACCCGGAACAGGATGTTCATGGTGTCGTTGAGCAGGGCCGCGTCCTTGGCGGTCTCGGTCGAGATCGTCAGGCCGAGCGAGCGTGCCTGCGCCTGCAGGGCCTCGATGCCGTCGACGCCGCCCTCGATCAGCGGCAGAAGCTTCGTCCCCGCGCGGCCGAAGACCTGCATCGCGACCGCGGCCCGCTTGCTCGGGTCCTCGATGCGGCTGATCGCCTCGGCCAGTGTCTTGAACTGCTGCTCGGGCGAGAGCCCGCGGAGGTCGTCGGCGGCGAGCCCGAGGTCGGCCAGCGCGTCCTGGGCCGTCGCGAGCCCGCGATCGGCGTCGTTGAGCGTGCGCTGCATCACGCGAACACCGTTCTCGAGTGTCTGCAGATCAGCCCCGGACTGTTCCGCGGCAAACCCCAGCTCGCTCAGGGCCTCGACGCTGACGCCGGTCCGCAGGCTCATCTTGTCGAGGATGTCGCCCGCGGACGAGAACAGCTTCACCGCACCCGCGAGCGGCGCGAGCGCGGCCCCGCCCAGCCCGGCGAGCCGCAGCCCGAGCGAACGGACGCTCTCGCCGAACGCCTTGAGCTTGCGCTCGGCCCGCTTGAGCGCGGCCGTGAGCCGATCGCTGACGCCGAGTTCGACGAACGCGCGTCCGGCCCGGATGCCTCGGGTGTCGGCCATGGATCAGCCTCCCCTCACGCTGTTCTTCCACACTTTGGGGAGGCTGGTCGCTTCCTTCTCTAGCGCGGGGCCCATGTAGGGGCGGGCCTTGATCGTCACGGCGCGGCTCTCTCGCTTGCCGCGACGCCGGCGGACGATGGTGGTCCGGCCGCCGAACTCGAGCACGTTGGGTGCCGTGCTGCGTCGGAACCCGACCGGGCCGACCACGACGCTGTCCGAGCCCCGGTCGTAGCCGAACAGCACGAGCCGGCGCAGCGACCCCTCGTGGGCGTATGGCGGCTGTCCCGGGCGGCTGGTGCCCTTGCGCTTCCGCATGCTCGTCCGGGCCCGGGTGCGGATGAACGCCCCGGCACGGGAGAGCGATCGCCGCCGAGCCGCGTCCACCGAGCGGATCACCGCCGGGCGGTCGAAGAACAGGCTCTTGATCCGCATGTCGATCACGCGGTGGTCCCCCGGATCTCGGCCGGGGTGGCCGGCGTCGGCGCGGGCAGCGGCACCGCGGGTGTGGGGACGCGGCCCTTCTCCAGACCCTTGTTGAACGACGCCTCCTTCTCCTTGCGGAGCCGGCCCGCGCCGATGAACAGCCCGACAAGACCCGTCATCGCCGGCAGGGCCGGGCCAGCGACGGGCACGCCGGCCAGCGTTGGGCCGACCTCGTCGAGGGCACTCAGTGTGAGCTGCCCGAGCAGGCCGCGGATCTCGCCGCCGCGCTCGATCGAAGCCTTCCACTGCGCCCCGGTCCGCTGGACGTCCTCGAACCAAGCCTGGTACTCAGCCTCGGCCTCGTTGAGCGTGGTCGCGCGGGGCAGGCCTCGGGTCTGCTGGATCTCGTTCGGGGTCTTGACCTTGACGACATCGCCGAGGTCGAAGCCGGCGCAGGCGGCCAGTGCGAGCGAAACCATAACGAGCCCGAACGCGAACATGATGTGCTTGGGATCAACCTTCATCCGAGCCTCCCTGCTCTGCCTTCTTCTTGATGAACACGTCCTTGAGCACCCCGACATCCGCCGGGATGCGCTCGCTCGAGTTCTGGCCCCGCGCGAATGGGTCGAAGTCCGCGGGCTTGAGCGGCCGCGACTTCTTCGGGTCGCGGTGGCAGTTGGCGAGCAGCGCGAGCAGGCTGCTCGTCATCGCCCAGTCGTGCCGCTGGCGGGCCTCGGCCATCGCCAGCAGCTCACGCAATGTCAGGGGGCCCGGGTCGACTCCGGCGATGCCGGCGCACTGGTAGACGGCTCGCCAGAGAGCGCCGCCGTCGCCATGCCGCCGATCGCCTCGGGGGCCGTCAGCTCGTCGAGCCTCGCCTCGACCAAGTCGCGGGCCTTGTCCATCACGTCGTACATCGCCGCGACGGCCTTCCCGAGGGCGGCCCGGTCCCTCGGGTTCGGGCAGAAAGACACGAGCTCGTCCACCAGCGCCTCCGTCGCCGCGCCGATCTGGTCGCCGTGCATCGCACGCCCGAAGTCCTCGTCGCTGACGCCGCGCTCGTCGGCCTGCGGCTTGACCGCCGCGTAGACCACATCGCAGAGCAGCACCGGGTCGCGGATGAGTTTCGCGACCACGCCCGCGCCGTCGTCGGCGAGCAGATCGACACCCGTGAGCGAGCGGATCCGCTTGATCGCGGTCGTGTGCAGCTCGATGGTCCACTCCCGGCCGGCGGTGTCGTTGAACGTCTTCATGATCAGCCCTCCAGCCACTCGGGCGGCGTGGTCGAGTAAGTCACCTTGGCCGTGACCGAGACGGTGATGGCCTCTTCGAGCGCCTCGGACCGCGAGAAGCTCGTGATCATGAAGTCCGCCTGGAGGCCTTCGCCGGAGGTACCGTCGAGCACCTGCAGCCCGATCGCCGTGTTGTTCAGGTACGCGTTCTTGATGGCCGTGAACCCCGCGTCGGTGGTGTCCCAGACCATCTCGAACTCGACGCTCGCGTCCTT
>CAZCBN010000185.1:0-4186 GCA_964496975.1 uncultured Phycisphaeraceae bacterium | reverse complement strand
GCCTGAGGCCGCGGCGGCGAGCGCGGCCCACGCCGCGGCGCGGGCGAGGCTGCGCGGCCGGCGCGGCGCGGGGGACGGGTGCTTCGGGGTGGACGTGGCGGGAATCAGCGGCATGGCGGGCATGGTATCGACGACGGGGGCCGGGGCCCCCGCTGGGGGTGGGGCCTGGGCCTTCAGGCGCGGCGGAGCCACGCCAGCGCCAGCAGCGCGACGCCCGCCGCGGCGAGCGCGGGCACCAGCGGCGAGCCGAGCACCGCCCCTCGGAACCGATCATGCAGCGTGAGCGCGGCGCTGGCGGCGAAGGCCTTGTCCAGCAGCGAATAGCCCGCGGCCGCGCGGAAGACCGCGACCGCGAGGGCCGCCAGCAGCAACGCCGTCCCAAGCCGGCCCACACCGCGGCCGAGGACAACAGCGCGGAGCCCGCGGCGGCGGCTCCCTCGGCGGCCGCGGCGGCCACCCACGCCTAAGGCCCGTCCGCGCCCGGCGGCGGCGGGGTGCGCGGGGCGGCGAGCGCGTCGGCCACCACGCGGGCGCACGCGAAGAGAATGAGCCCCCAGCCCAGGGCCGAGAAGATGGACTCAATCAGGAAGCCCAGGTTGCCCGGCTGCGTGAACTGGGCGACGTCGAGCGTGTCGCTTGAGAAGTTGCCGACCCAGTCGGCCTTGCTATAGAGGCCCGCGATCTTTCGCACGCCCAGGCTCACCTGCTGCACGACCACGAGGGCCACGCCCTGCATGAGCAGAGCCGCGGGCGAGCTGCGGAGCAGCCACCCGGAGAAGGCCCCCTCGTACCGCACACGGTCCGTCCGTCGAGGCATCGGCGCTGCGCTCCCTTGGCCGCCCACCTTCGGGGTGCCGACTCGTTGGTCCCGCCGGCGTGCGCGCCGGCCCGCGGCGCCGCCTCAGGGCTGCGGCGCGAAGATCTGCTCAAAGAACAGCCGCATGTGCGCCCACGAGCGGGCGTCGGCCTGCGCGTCGTACCCGACGCCGCCCAGGCCCATCGCCGCGACCTTGTCCGCCTCGGGGTTGGTGAAGGCGTGCAGGGCGGTGTCGTAGCTGATGAACTGGTAGTCGGCCTTGATCGCCTCGAGCTTCGCCATGAAGCGGGCAGGCTCGCCCTCGGGCACGAAGGGGTCGGGCGTGCCGTGGCACACGAGGATGGACGCCTTCACGGCCCCCGGCTCGGTCGGGAAGTCGATGCCGAGCCCGCCGTGGAACGCGACGACGCCGTCCACGTCGGCGCCCGAGGCCGCCAGCTCCAGCACGCCGGTGCCGCCGAAGCAGTAGCCGATGGCGGCGAGGCGGGTCTTGTCCGTCTGCGGCTGGTCGGCGAGGGCCTCAAGGCAGGCGGCGGCGCGGGCGCGGTAGAGCCCGCGGTCCTGCATGAAGGGGCCGGCCCGCTGGCCCGCCTCGCCCGGGTCGGCCGTGGCCTTGTCGGGGCCGCCCAGGCCGTAGATGTCGGCCGCGAACGCGACGTAGCCCAGCTCGGCCAGCATGCGGGCCCGCTTCACCGCGTAGTCGTTCAGGCCCCACCACTCGTGGATGACGAGCACGCCCGGGGCCTTTTTGTCGGGCGACACCTTGGCGTCGTCGTAGACGAGAATGCCGGTGAGGGTGGCGTCGCCGTGCGTGTGCGTGACGGGCTGCTGCACGATCTCGGCCGACGCCGCGGCAACGCCCAGCAGAAGGGCGGCGGAGGAGCCAACGATCCACGGCAGAGCGGTTCGGTTCAACATGGCCGACAGGGTAGCGACCGCCCGCCCGCCGCGGGAACACCCACGCGGGGCGAGGGCCGCCGGGCCCCGGCGCTAGGCCCGAACCGTCCGCTGCTCGATCCGCTTCTCGCTCGCCGTCACGACGACGCGGTCGACAAAGCTGCCCGGGGTGTGGACCGCGTCCGGGTCCAGCGTGCCCACCGGCACGGTCTCCTCCACCTCGGCGACGACAAACGCCGCGGCGGTCGCCATCATCGGGTTGAAGTTCCGCGCCGTCTTGCGATAGACGAGGTTGCCGAACGCGTCGGCCCGGTGGGCCTTCACGAGGGCCAGGTCGGCGTACAGCCCTGTCTCCAGCACAAACTCGCGCTCGCGGAAGTCGCCCGCGTTCACCCGGGCCTTGCCGGGGTTTGGGACGAAGCGCCGCGTCTCCTTCCCCTCGGCGATGCTCGTGCCCGCGCCCGTCGCGGTGAAGAACGCCGGCACGCCCGCCCCGCCGGCGCGGATGCGCTCGGCGAGCGTCCCCTGCGGGTTGAACTCCACCTCGAGCTCGCCGCTCAAAAACTGCTTCTCGAAGGTGGCGTTCTCGCCGACGTAGCTGGAGATCATTTTTCGGATCTGCCGCGTCTTCAGCAGCAGGCCCAGCCCCCAGTCGTCCACGCCGGCGTTGTTGGAGATGCACGTCAGGCCGGTGACGCCCGTGTCGCGCAGGGCGATGATGAGCCGCTCGGGGATGCCGCAGAGGCCGAAGCCGCCGACCATGACGGTCGCGCCGTCATAGAGGATGCCCCGCTGCCGAAGGTCCGCGAGGGCCGCCGCCGGGGATGAGATGACCTTGGACGTCATGCCGAGAGCCTACCCGCGGCCGGGCCGCGGCGCGCGGGCGCGTGCCTACTCCGCCCGCCCCCGCGTTCCGCTGCTGCCCGCGGCCCCGCTGCCTGCGCCGCCGGCGCTGCCCGGCCCCCCGCCCCCCGGCGATGCGAACAGCGGCTGCTGTTCCCGCGCCTCGGCCGGGCGGCTCATCAGGTCGTCCAGCTCGCGGCGGATCTCCATCAGCGTGCTGAAGCGCAGGTGCTCGCTGGCGAACCGCACGTACGCCACCGGGTCGACCGCCCGCAGCCGGGCCATGACGCGTTCGCCGATGGTCTGGCTGGGCACCTCGCGGTCAAACTCGGCGTGCAGCTCTTCCTCGATCTCCTCGACGAGCCGCTGCTTGCTGGCCTCGCTGACGGGCCGCTTGCCGATGGCCGCCGAGACGCTCTTCGCGACGTTTTCGGGGTTGAAGGGCACGCGGGTGCCGTCGCGCTTGACGACCATGAGCCGGGCCGCCTGCTCGACGCGCTCGTAGGTGGTGTATCGCTTGTGGCACGAGAGGCACTGCCGCCGACGCCGGATCACCTTCCCGCTCTCGGTGGAGCGGCTGTCGATCACCTTGTCGTCAGAATGGCCGCAGTACGGGCAGTGCATGGGCGGCGAACCTCGCGGGGCCGGGGCACGCCGAACCCAAAGGCCGCCGGCCGCCGCCCGTCCGCCGCCAGACAGGCCCAGCCGACAACCTCCCGATCAGGCCTTGCCCCCAACCCGAGGGAGTCTGGGCGGGGAACGGCCCCAAGATACAGGAAGCGACCACCCGCGGTCGGAACCCCCGATGGCACCGCCCCGCCGCCCCGGCCCGCTCGCCCGCCTGCCCGTGCCCTCACCTGTCCGAAGGAGATCGCGACTCGCCCCGGCTGCGCACCTCCGCCAATCGCTGCGCCTCGGCGGCCGCTCGCCGCTCCTCGATGTCAACCTCGCGCATGGCCGCCGGGTCCCCGAGGTGGTAGAGCCGGGCCCTGATGGTCGTCCGCTCGTCGGTCAGGTGTTGCTCCTGCGTTCGTAGGCGTGCGAGCCGCCCGGCGAGCTCGCGCATCTTTGCTTCGGGGAACTCGCTTGAGCGGTTTCTGAAGTCGTCCTGGTATCTCGTCTGTTCGAATCGTTGCAGCTCGATGGTCGTCTGGATGTCCGCACCAACGTCGGCCAAGCGTTCGTCGATCTCGCGGATCTGCGCCTGCAGCATCGGCAGTTCAGCCGCACGCTGGCGTTCCTGCCGCTCGCCCTCCTGCTTGAGCGACGTCAAGAACCACGAGATGTTGAGGTGAGTCTCCGGGTCCGCCCGAACGAGCAGCGTCGTCTGGACCAGCCGAAGGGGGCCGTAGGCACCGACAACGAATGGGTTTGCATCTCGCGGACGCGATGAATCCCGTGTCTCGCCGGGCAAGATCAACTGGTTGATCGCCTCAAGAACCTCTTGTTGCGAGATGCTGCGGAGCGAGATCACCGCCGCGATCTCGTAGGCTCGGAGGGCGTCATCCGTCGGGCTCGGCACGCCGACGATGGGCGACGTCTCCGCGGTGGCCTCCACGCTCGCGGCCTCCCCGCCCGCCGCGGCGGCGCCCCCGCCGCCCGCGGGGCTCCCGGCCCGCGCCTCAGCCA
>CAZCBN010000184.1:846-4202 GCA_964496975.1 uncultured Phycisphaeraceae bacterium | reverse complement strand
GGCCTGTTCTTCGTCGCCGCGGGTCGGTCGGAGCGTGCCTCGCCGGTGGTCCGCCGCGAGGTGCTGCTGGCCGGCGTCAAGGCCCGGCAGGCCGAGATCCTGGGCGATGTCTTGGACGAGTCCCTCCGCCGCTCCGCCGAGCTGCGCGAGAAGCGCGAGAAAGCTCGGCGGGAGCGCGAGCGTGTCGAGGAGCGGCAGCGCCGGGCGTACGAGTACGCGCGGGCCGAGGCCGAGTCGGCCCGGTTCCTGGCCGATCGGCTCGCGGCCGAGGCGCGGGACGATCGCCGTGACCGGGAGCGCGAGGCCAGCGTGCAGGCGCCGCCCGTCGAGCCCGAGTCGGCCGAGTCGCCCGACGTGGGTCCCGGCCCGCGTGACGCCCAGGCCGACGCCGCGCGGCGTCGCGCCGACGGGCTGGAGGCGACCGCCCGCGGCAAGGCCCCGCTGAACGCCGTCGCGTGACGGGCCCGGCATCACCAGGTGCGCCCGCCCCCGCCGGCGCGGCAAGGATGTGCACGATGCTGGCCGAGATTGAACTGCTCCGCGCCGCCTGCTGCGTGGCGGGCCTGGACGGCAACGTCGCCCCCGCGGAGCTGGCGATCCTGTCGCGGCTCGCGGAGCGTGCGGGCGTCTCCCGCGGCTCGTTCGAAGAAATGCTGCGGCACGCGCAGGCCGACCCGACCTTTCACCGCCAGCAGTTCACGCTGGTGCGGCGCGAGCCCGAGGGCACGGTGCGGCAGTTGCTCCAGATTGCCGGCGCCGAGGGGGGCGTAAGCGACGACGAGGCCCGCGTCATCGCGGGCTTCGGCGAGCGGCTCGGGCTTTCGGCCGAGGCGTGCTCCGCCCTTATCGCGGCAGCGCGAGCACGCGCTTGAGCGTCGGCCCGACAAAGGGCACCTGGCTCCGGCGGACGTACGAGATCGCGATGCCGCAGGCCAAGACGACCCAGGCGAGGATGAAGAGCGTGCCGCCGTCGCCCTGCGACTCAATGCCGAGCACGGTGATGTGGCTGCCGATCGCGCCGACCATCAGGCCGATGGACATGAGCCCGCCGAACCACGCCGTCGCCGGCACGAGCAGCAGCACGACGGCGATCGCCTCGAACGTGCCGACCATGTAGCGGCCCCAGGGCTCCACGCCCAGGGCCGAGAAGATCGCGACGGCCTCCTTTGCCCCCGTGAACTTGAAGAACAGCGTCTGGCCCAGGATGGCCGCCGCGGCGATCTGCGCCAGCCACGACACGCCCCGCTCGATCGGGCACAGCCCGCCGACGCGGCACGCCGCGCCCTCGGCGGACGCCGCGCCCCCCGCCGAAACCTGCGCCGGCGCCGAGCCGGGTTCGCCCTGAGAAGTGGTGGCGGGCTCGGCGGTGCGTGCAGTCTCGGCTGGCATGGCGTGGGTTCCTCGGTGCGGGGGTGCGACGGCAAACGCCCCGTGGTGAACCCGACCCCCCATCCGACTATTCGAGGCCCCCCCCCCCCCCCCCCCCCCCCCCCCGCCCCAACCCCAGCCCCAACCCCGGCCCCGCCGCGAGGCCCCCGCCCGCTCGCTTTGCCCGGTCCGGCGGCCAACCATTCCGCCCTGCGCGGGCCGGCACGGCGCCGGCCCGACCAAGCACCGACCATCTCCGCGTCCGACCCGGACGCGCCCAAGGAACCCCGCGCCATGGCGATCATCCGCACCGACGAGAACGGCATCACCCGCAAGCTGGTCAAGTGGGCCACCCGCAAGCGCAAGGGCGCCAGCCGCAAGTGGAAGAGCAAGTGGGTCGTCGTCAGCGGCAAGCCCGCGGCCGGCAAGTAACACCGCCAAAAACGGCAACGCCGCGGGGGGTGCTCCCCGCGGCGTCGGGCCGTCCACTCCAACTGGGATGCCGCCGGCTTGGTCACGCGGGGTCTGCCCGCGGAGCCCACGCCGGCCCTTCCGGACCAACGGCGTTCAGTCCACGGGGCTCCGCGCCCCGGGGTTGCACCCGGCGTTCGCGCCCAGCTCCCAGTGCTCCGGCGAGCGCCACAGCCCGCTCACCAGCAGCTCGCGGATGAACGTCAGCTCCTTCGGCAGCCGGTCGTAGAGCTGGAAGAACAGCTCGTCGTGTGAGGCGATCTCGGCGAGCCACTGCCCGCGGTCCACGCACATCAGGCTGTCAAACTGCTCGTGCGAGAACGCGAGGCCCCGCCAGTCGATGTCGCTGTGCTGCGGCATCCAGCCCAGGGGCCCCTCGGTCGCGGCCGCCTCGCCCCGGGCCCGCTCCACCACCCACTTCAGGATGCGCATGTTCTCGCCGAAGCCCGGCCACATGAACTTGCCCTCCGCGTCGCGGCGGAACCAGTTCACGTTGAAGATCCGCGGCGGGTTGGGGATGTGGCGGCCGAAGTCCAGCCAGTGGCCCAGATAGTCCCCCATGTGGTAGCCGATGAACGGCAGCATCGCGAGCGGGTCGCGCCGCACCTTGCCCACCTGCCCGAACGCCGCGGCCGTCATCTCCGACCCCATCGTCGCCGCGGTGTACACGCCGAACGCCCAGTTGAACGCCTGGTAGACCAGCGGCACCGTGGTGCTCCGCCGCCCGCCGAAGATGAACGCCGAGATCGGCACCCCCCGCGGGTCGTCGTACGACGCGTCCACGCAAGGGCACTGCGACAAGGGCGCGGTGAAGCGTGAGTTGGCGTGCGCCGCCTTCTCCCGGCTCGCGGGCGACCAGTCGTTGCCCTGCCAGTCGATCGCGTGCGCCGGCGGCTCGCCGTCCATGCCCTCCCACCACACGTCGCCGTCGTCGGTCAGCGCGACGTTCGTGAAGATCGTGTTCTTCTCGATCGACTTCATCGCGTTGGGGTTCGTCTTGTAGTTCGTCCCCGGCGCCACGCCGAAGAAGCCGAACTCCGGGTTGATCGCGTAGATCCGCCCGTCCGCGCCCGGCTTGATCCACGCGATGTCGTCCCCCACGCACGACACGTCCCACCCGTCGTCCTTGAAGGCCTTGGGCGGCACCAGCATCGCGAAGTTCGTCTTGCCGCACGCGCTGGGGAAGGCCGCGGCCACGTACGTCTTCCGCCCCTTGGGGTCCGTCACGCCCGTGATCAGCATGTGCTCCGCGAGCCACCCCTGCTCACGCGCCAGCACCGACGCGATGCGCAGCGCAAAGCACTTCTTGCCCAGCAGCGCGTTGCCCCCGTACCCCGAGCCGTAGCTCCAGATGCTCCGCTCCTCGGGGAAGTGCACGATGTACTTGTCCTTCGGGTCGGGGCTGCAGGGCCACGCGACGTCCCTCTGCCCCGGCCCCAGCGGCATCCCCACCGAGTGCAGGCAGCGGATGAACTCCCCCTCGCCCAGCGCGTCCAGCACCGCCCTGCCCATCCGCG
>CAZCBN010000184.1:0-836 GCA_964496975.1 uncultured Phycisphaeraceae bacterium | reverse complement strand
ACATAGGGCGAGTCGGTGATCTGCACGCCGATGTGCGAGATGGGCGAGCCGATCGGCCCCATGCTGAACGGGATCACGTACAGCGTCCGCCCGCGCATGCACCCGTCGAACTTCTTCGTCAGCGCCGCCTTCATCTCCCGCGGCGCCATCCAGTTGTTCGTCGGCCCCGCGTCGCCCTTGCTGAGCGAGCAGATAAAGGTCCGGTCCTCAACCCGCGCCACGTCGCTCGGGTGGCTCCGGGCCAAGAAGCACCCGGGCCGCTTCTTCGGGTTCAGCCGGATGAACGTCCCGCTCGCCACCATCTGCTCGCACAGGCGGTCGTACTCCGCCTGCGAGCCGTCGCACCACTGCACCGCGTCGGGCTTCAGCAGATCCACCATCTGCTCCACCCACGCCAGCAGCTCGGCGTTCCGCACGTTCGCGGGAACTTCCATCGTCTCGGCGGTCACGGTCTCGGCGGGCATCGCGTCCTCCTCGATCGGACAGAGTCCGAAAAACGTTCGGGTTCAGGGCCCCTCACTTGGGTCCCCGCCCGACCTCGGCCCCGGCACGCCATCCCGTGCCGGAAGGCCAATATTGAGGATACGCAAGGAAGGAATGAAAGTCTCGGATTGCGGATTGATTTATCGCCTAATCCGCCCGCGCCCACCCGTCGACCCAAAAGACCCACCGGAACCAGCGTGTCCGCCCCGCACCGCTCGGCCGCGGCCCGTCCCCCCGCCCGCCCCCACGGCCCAAAAACACACACGCCGCGGTCAGGCCGCGGCGTGTGGTCGGTTGCAAGTGGAGGCAAGGGGACTCGAACCCCTGACCTCATCCATGCCATGGATGCGCTC
>CAZCBN010000183.1:0-4238 GCA_964496975.1 uncultured Phycisphaeraceae bacterium | reverse complement strand
CGCTGTTCGCCCGCGTGGGCGGCGGCATCTACACCAAGGCCGCGGACGTGGGCGCGGACCTGGTCGGCAAGGTCGAGGCGGGCATTCCCGAGGATGACCCGCGCAACCCGGCGACCATCGCGGACAACGTGGGCGACAACGTGGGCGACGTGGCGGGCATGGGCGCGGACCTGTACGAGTCGTACTACGGCTCGATCCTGGCGACGCTCGCGCTCGGCGCGGCGGCGGCGTACAGCATCCCGGCGCTGTCGGACGGCGAGGCGCTCAAGCTCGCGGCGCTGCTGACGGCGGCGCCGCTGGCGCTGGCGGGGCTCGGCATCTTCGCGTCGATCGTGGGCATCTTCGCGGTGAAGGCGAAGGAGAACGCGTCGTTCAGCGAGCTGCTGGGCAGCCTGCACCGCGGCGTGTACGTGGCGAGCGGGCTCATCGTGGTCGCGGCGTTCGGGCTGCTCTACGCCCTGTTCGGGAGCGGCACCGGCTCGCTGACCGGCATCACGACGTGGTGGGGCCTGGGGCTGAGCATCATCAGCGGCCTCGTGGCGGGCCTCGTGATCGCGCGGGCGACGGAGTACAGCACGAGCTACGAGCACGCGCCGACGCGCCGCATCGCCGAGCAGGCGTTGACGGGCCCGGCGACGGTGATCATCGCGGGCATCGCCGAGGGGATGAAGAGCACCTGGGCGCCGCTGCTGACGGTGGTGGTGGCGATCATCGCGGCGTTCACGTTCGCCGGGGGCGCCGAGAGCTTCCTGATGGGGCTCTACGGCGTGAGCATCGCGGCGGTGGGCATGCTGGCGACGCTGGGCATCACGCTGGCGACCGACGCCTACGGGCCCATCGCCGACAACGCGGGCGGCAACGCCGAGATGTCGGGCCAGCCCCCGCACGTGCGGCAGCGGACGGATATGCTCGACAGCCTGGGCAACACGACCGCGGCAACGGGCAAGGGCTTCGCGATCGGCTCGGCGGCGCTGACGGCGCTGGCGCTGTTCGCGGCGTTCATCCAGGTGGTGCAGACGCAGATCACGACGCTGAGCGAGTCGTTCGTGGACCGGGGCGGCTTCACGGTGCCGGCGGAGCTGGCGGCGGCGCCGCACGCGGTGTACGAGGGGCACGACCGCTTCGCGATCATCGACCCGACGGTGACGCAGGAGGACGGCAAGCCCTACGTCGACGGCGCGATGCTGGTGGACCGGGTGCAGCTCGAGGGGACGCACTTCCACGAGAGCGTGAAGAAGGGGCAGGTGTTCAGCGTGCGGCCGCTGGCGCGGCTCGGGACGGGGCAGTCGGACGAGTCGGCCCGCGTGGCGACGTCGCGGCGCTTTGAGCTCGCGACCGAGGTGAGCCACGGCGACCACGCCGACCGCGTGGTGATCCAGGTGATCGGCTCGCGGAACGGGACGCTGTCGGACGTGCTCGCGTTCTACGACGTGACGCTGGCGAACCCGAGGCTGCTGGGCGGCCTGTTCGTCGGCGTGATGCTGGCGTTCCTGTTCTGCGCGTTGACGATGAACGCGGTGGGCCGGGCGGCGTACGCGATGATGAACGAGTGCCGGCGGCAGTTCGGCAAGATGCGGCAGGCGCTGCGGGCCCGGGGCATGTCGGAGTCGGACATCGCCGATCCGGACAAGTGGCCCCGCGAGGGCCTGGAGTTCGAGGGGACGCACTACCCCGACTACGCGAACTGCGTGAGCATCTCGACGGCGGGCGCACAGCGCGAGATGGTGGTGCCCTCGCTGCTGGCGATCGTGGTGCCGATCGCGGTGGGGTTGATCCTGAGCGTGCCGGGCGTGATGGGCTTGCTCGCGGGCGGGCTCGTGTCGGGCTTTGCGGTCGCCGTGTTCATGGCGAACGCGGGCGGCGCGTGGGACAACGCGAAGAAGCTGATTGAGTCGTACGGCAAGATGACGGCCGACCGGTTCATCGACGAGCCGGCGCTGCGGGAGAAGGTGCCCGCGGCGGTGCGCGACGCGCTCCTGGCGAAGGCGCAGGAGATGCGGGCGTCGGGCCGGGGCAGCGCCCTGGTCTACGGCAAGGGCTCCGACGACCACAAGGCCACCGTCGTGGGCGACACCGTGGGCGACCCGTTCAAGGACACCAGCGGCCCGAGCCTGAACATCCTGATCAAGCTCATCTCGATCGTGAGCGTGGTGTTTGCCGGGCTGATCGTGGCGTACGGGCCGATCGTGGGCGAGCTGCTCGGGCTGCACTGATCGCGATGAAGGCCGGGCGGTTTGCCCCGCCCGGCCGCGGCACGGGATGGCCCGGAGACCGGCGCGGAGACCGGCGCGGAGACTAACGGGGCCTCGACATGCGTCGGGTGCGCGCTCACGCCGCGCCCGCGGACCCGGCGGTGGCCATCACTTGGCGACCGACGCGAGGCGCAGGCGGACCTCGCCGGCCTCGCGGGTCGCGCCGTCGGCCTCGAGCTGGGCGAGGTAGAGCCGGCCGATCTGGTACCAGTTGCTGGCCCACAGGAACTCGGCCGACACCGCCTCCGGCTGACGGAGCGACGACCACGCCCGCTGCAGCCGCGGGGCCTTCATGTCGCGGCGGCCGCCTTTGTCGAGCAGGTCGAGCAGCATCTTTGCGGCGGCGGGGACGTCGGGGCTCTCGTTGCCGAAGGTTTCGAGCACCTCGTCCAGCGCGGCGTAGGCCTTGTTCATGTCCCCCGCCTTGAGCCAGACCTGGGCCTGGGCCATGCGGGCGCCGGTGGCCAGGTCGGGGCGTCGCTCGCGGAACTGGGCGAAGGCCCAGTCCCACATCGCCGCCTGCTGCTCGGCGTCGGGCACGGACGCGAACATGCGCTCGAGCAGGCCCATCGCAAAGTCCGGGTACCGCTCGCCGCAGAGGCGGATCAGCGCGTCGCCCCACGCCTTCATCGCGGCGCGGTCGAGGCGGCCCGCCTGGCACTCCCCCACCATCACGAGCCAGGGCCGGGCCTCGCTGGGCTCGAACTCCACGGCCTGGCGCAGCAGCGCGAGCCGGCCCGCCGCGTCGGCGGTGCGGGGCTTCTTGGCCTCGCGGAGACCCGGCACCGGGCCCGCGTCGGCCGCCGGCGTGGCGACGGCCCAGCGCTGCACCACGTCCGCCAGCGCGGCCGCGGCGCGGCGGTTGTCCGCGGGCGTCAGAGCGGCGGCGCCGAGCAGCGCGAGCTCGCCGTCGGTCAGCACACGGCCCGAGACGGGGCAGCGCGTCGTGCCGCGGGCCGACTCGTACTCCTCGTAGCGGCCCACCGAAAAATCCCAGCCCGCGCGGCCGCGACCGGCGGCGGCGAAGTGCCCGAGCCACGCGTGGCCGATCTCCCCGTTCTGCCCGCTCACCGTGGCGGTCGGGACGCCGAAGGCCTTGCCGACGTGCGCGGCGTAGTGGGCCTGGTGCGCGCAGACGCCGCCGACCTGCTTGATGAGCGCGAGGCTGAAGGGCTGGCCGCTGGTCTCCAGCTTGGGGCGCGAGCTGCCGGAGAGCGAGGCCTGGTCGTACACGATGCCGCTGTACGCGTCGGCGAGGGCGGGGCCGCGCGGGTTGGTGCGCAGCGCCCACTCCAGCTCATCGACCTTCGCCGAGCTGTTCACCACGTACGCGAGCAGGTCGGCGGGCGTCTCGGCGGGGTCCAGCACCATGCGGCGGCGGTTGCGCACGAAATAGGCAAAGACCTCCTCCGCCCCGCTGCCCGTCGCAACGACGCTGTTCACGCGCGATGATAGGGGCTTCGCCCCGTCGTGCACCGCCGCGACGGCCGCGGCGAGAGCGGGGAACTCGTCCACCGACTCGCCCTGCGCCTTGATGAGCCGCTGCAGCACGCGGTAGGGGTCCGCGTCGGGCTCGGGGTCGACGCGCAGCAAGTACGCCAGCTCCTCCGTGGCCGCGGTGTGGAGGCGCAGCTCGGCCAGCAGGGGCGTGCGGGCCGCGGCCGGGACGCTGCTGAGCACGAGCAGCACGCGGCGCCACGCGTCGGCCGGCACGATCGCATCAAACTCGCGCTCCGTCGCGTGCAGGGCCACGCGGTCGATGATGGCCTCAAGCTCCGCGATCGCCGCGGCGAGATCGCCCGACTCGGCGGCGGCGGCCAGCGTGGCGTCGACGAGCTGCCGCACCGCCGCGTCGCCCCGGGGCCCGCGCGGACGGCGGCGGGACGACGCATCGCCCTCGCCCGCGGGCTCGCCCTCGCCCGCGGGGGTCTCGGGTGCATCCGGCGCGGCGGGCGCCTTCGGGGCCGGCGTGCCCGATGCGGGCAC
>CAZCBN010000182.1:0-4341 GCA_964496975.1 uncultured Phycisphaeraceae bacterium | reverse complement strand
CCGCCGGGCGACTCGCGGGCCCGGTACAGCGCCGCGAGCACGTCGTCACGCGCCACCACCGAAGCCACCGCCCGGCGGCGCAGCAACCGGCCGGCGACGCCGTGCGAGGGCGACCCGAGCACCGCGACGACGAGCAGCACGCCCGCGGTCACGGCCATCGTTCCCGCGGCGCTCACCTCCGCCTTGCCGAACAGCGCCGGCACCCATCGCGACGCGAAGTACCCCACCACGCCCGTCGCCGCGGCGACCGCGATGCTCAGCACGATCTGCGTCCGCAGCCGGTCGGTCAGCAGCCGCGCCGTCGCGGCCGGGCACACGAGCATGGCGATCACGAGGATCGATCCGACGGCCTCGAAGCTCGCGACCGTCGCCGCCGCCACGACGACCATGAGCGCATAGTGCAAGACGCCCGACGAAAACCCCTGCGTGGTCGCGAGCGCCGGGTCGAACGCCGCGATCCGCAGCTCCTTGAACAGCACCGTGACAAAGCCGATGCTCCCCGCGCACGCGGCGAGCAGCGTCCACACCTCTTTCGGCACCCCCTCGCGCGGCACGCCGCCCGTCGAAACGCCGAGCCACGTGCGCACGTCCATCGCCTCGGCCCACGACCGCGGCGGCGTGTACCACGCGAGCGTCTCGAGCTGGCCGTGCAGCACGCAGTCCGCGTCGAGGTCCACCTGCCGCGCCGCCCGCTCGATGAGCAGCACGCCCAGCGCGAACAGCACGCTGAACACCACGCCCATCGCCGCGCCGCTCTCCACCCGGCCCAGCCGCTTCACCAGCTCCACCAGCACCACCGTCAGCACGCCCGCGGCCGTCGCGCCGATGAGCATCACCACGGGCGAACGCGTCGACGTGATCAGGAACGCGAGCACCAGGCCCGGCAGCACGCTGTGGCTGATGGCGTCCCCCATCAGGCTCATCCGCCGCAGCACGAGAAAGTTCCCCAGCACGCCGCACGACACCGCCGCGAGCACCCCCGCCAGCAGCGGGAAGAGGTCCGCGCCAAGGTCAAACCACGTCACGCCGCACCCCCGGCCCGCTCGGCATCGGCGAGGTGCCGCTCCAGCTCGCGCACCAGCTCCTCGGACAGCACGTGCTCCACCTGGTCGGCCGACCAGTCCACATGGCTCGGCGCCACGTCCGCGTAGCGCACGAGGTACGCCTCCCAGAGCCGGTGGTTGCGGTGCACGCGCGCCCCCGCCTCAAGGCCCGCCCCGCTGAGTGCAAGGCCCGCGGAAGGCCCCGCCGAAACCGCCTGCCCCCGCAGCAAGAGCCGCAGCATCACCAGCCCACGGAGCCACACGGGCCACCCGCGGCGCACGCCCAGCTCCACCGCGCGGCCCCAGGGCATGGGCCCGCCAACGCCCGACATGTGCCAGAGCCACCCCGCCTCCAGCATGTGCTCGCTCGCCACGCGGAGCCTCGCCCGCACGCGGCGGAGCGCCACCGCCACCACGCCGCGCCGAGGCGCGAGCAGCATCCCGCCGATGAAGAGCGCGCCCGACGTCAGCACGATCACCGCCCCCGCCGGCAGGCCCGGCATGATCGACGACAGCACCGACCCCGCGTACCCGCTCACCCCGCCGAACACGCCCGACAGCACCACCAGCACCCAGAGCCGCTCCGTCCAGAACCGCGCCGCCACCGGCGGGATGATCAGCATCGACACCACCAAAATCAGCCCCACCGCCTGCAGCCCCGCGACCGTCACGAGCACGACCAACGCCATCATCAGCAGGTCGATCGCCGTCACGGGCCACCCCGTCACGCGGGCGAACGCGTCATTGAAGCAGACAACCGCGAACTCCTTCAGCAGCGCCGTCGCCGCGAGCACCGACACCAGCGCGATGCCCCCCATCAGCGCCGCGTCGGCGGGACGCATCGCGGCGGCCTGGCCGTAGATGAACCCGTTCAGCCCCGCGGCCGGCACGCGCACGTTCGCCGGGTTCTGCACATAGCTCAGCGCGACCACCCCCGCCCCGAAGAAGACGCTCAGCACCACGCCGATCGCCGCGTCCTCCCGGAGCCGCGTGTGCCGCACAAGCGCCTGCACGCACAGCAGCCCCAGCACCCCGCTCACCGCCGCGCCCAAGAGCAGCACCGGCAGCGACCGCCCGCTGAACCCGAGCCCCACAGCCACGAGGAACGCGACGGCAAGGCCCGGCAGCGTCGCGTGGCTCAGCGCGTCCGCCATCAACGCCCGCCGCCGCAGCAGCGCAAAGACGCCCACCACCCCCGCCGCCACGCCGAGCAGCGTCGCGCCCGTCAGCACCACGTTGGTGTTGAAGCCGCCGCGGAACGTCAGCGTCCGCCACAGCAGATCAAGGCTCGGCCCGCCGCCCGTCACGCGTCACCCCCGCTCGGGCAACTGCCCGCTCGCCGCCCGCGCCAACGCCTCGGCCGCCTCGGTCAGCAGCGTGAGCCGGCCGCCGTACGTCTTGTGCAGGTTCTCCTTCGTGAACACCCGCTCCACCGGCCCCGCGGCCACCACGCGCATGTTCAGCAGCATCACGTCGTCAAAGTACTCCCCCACCGTCTGCAGGTCGTGGTGCACCGCCAGCACCGTCTTGCCCGACTGCCTCAGATCCCGCAGCACCTCCACGATCGCCCGCTCCGTCGCCGCGTCCACCCCGGCGAACGGCTCGTCCATGAAGTACAGGTCCGCCTCCTGCGCCAGCGCACGCGCGAGGAACACCCGCTGCTGCTGCCCCCCGCTGAGCCGGCTGATCTGCCGGCCCGCCAGCTCCGCCATCCCCACCCGCTCCAGGCACGCAAGCCCCGCCCGCTTGTCCGCGCGCGACACCGGCCGGAACCACCCGATCCGCCGGTACCGCCCCATGCACACCACGTCCAGCGCGCTCACCGGGAAGTCCCAGTCCACGCTCTCACGCTGCGGAACATACCCGATCCGCGGCCTCGCACGCCCGTAGGGCTCGCCCCAGAACTCCACCTGCCCGCTCGCCCGCGGCACCAGCCCCAGGCACGCCTTGATCAGCGTGCTCTTCCCCGCACCGTTCGGCCCCACGATCCCGATCAGGCGGTTCGCCGGCGCGTCGTAGTCGACATCCCACAGCACCGGCTTGCGGTCGTACGCCACCGTCATCGCGTGCACCGAGAGCGGGCTCGCCGACGAATGCTCCGGACGCCGCGACAAACCCGCACCCGGTGTCCCGCTCACGGCGTGCCCCCCGCGCCCAACCGGCCCGACATCCCGCCCGCCGGCACGTCCGCCCCGAGCGCCCGCGCGATCACCGTCGCGTTGTGGTCGATCATCCCGATGTACGTCCCCTCATACGTCCCGGGCTCCCCCATCGCATCGCTGAACAGCTCCCCCCCCACCGTCACCCGCTGCCCGCGTGCCCCGGCGCCCGCGATCAGCGCCTCCACGTTCCGCGTCGAAACCGTGGACTCGACAAACACCGCCGGCACACGCCGCTCCACCAGCAGCGACACGAGCCGCTCGATGTCCAGCACCCCCGCCTCGCTCTCCGTCGAAATCCCCTGGATCCCCACCACCTCGTACCCATACCGCCGGCCGAAGTAGTTGAACGCGTCGTGCGCCGTCACCAGCACACGCCCCCCCTCCGGCACCATGCCGAGCACCCGCTCGGCGTACGCGTCCACCTCGCGCACGCGCACAAGGTACGCCTCCGCGTTCGCCGCATACTCCCCGGCGCCCGCCGCGTCGACGCTCGCCAGCGCATCGCGCACCGCCTCCACCGCCTTCATCCACGCCGCGGGGTCCATCCACACGTGCGGGTCGGCGTGCCCCTCCGTCCCCTCCGGCTCGATCAGGTACGACTCATCCAGCAACTCCGTCACCGCGAAGACCTTCCGCCCCGCGTTCGCCGCACGCACCAGCGTGTCCGTCATCTTCCCCTCGAGCAGCAGCCCGTTGTAGAAGATGACGTCCGCCTCCAGGAGCGCCTGCACATCCCCCCGCGTCGGCTTGTACAGGTGCGGGTCCACGCCCGTGCCCACAAGCCCGCGCACCTCCGCCCGCTCCCCCGCCACCTCGCGGACGATGTCCGCCACCATCCCCACCGTGGCCACCACCGCGAGGCGCTCGCCCCCACTCCCGCCCCCCGACCCATCCCCAGAACCATCCCCAGAACCACGCCCGCACCCCGCGAGCAACAACGCCGCCACACCCAGCGCGACAACCAGCGCCCCAGCCAGCGCCGATCCCCGCCGCATCCCGTCCCCCCACCGCGACACGCGCCCCGCCCCGGCCATGGCCTCACCCCCCGCACGCGAAAAAGTATGACGCATCAAACTTCGGAACTCTAGGCGTCAAACTTCACCCCCGGTCCCGCCGCCCCGAACCCGACCCCGCCC
>CAZCBN010000181.1:0-4408 GCA_964496975.1 uncultured Phycisphaeraceae bacterium | reverse complement strand
GGGCCGCGCTTCGCCCCGCCCGGCGGCCGCGACCGCGGCTGCGTCGCCGCACCCCGCGCCGGCCCGCCCCGGCCCGGACCCGCCCCGCCCGGTCCAGCTCGGCCCGGTCCAGCACGACCCGGACCAGCTCGGCCCGGTCCAGCACGACCGGGACCAGCACGCCCGGGTCCAGCACGACCGGGTCCAGCACGACCGGGTCCAGCACGCCCCGGCCCCACCCGCGGTCCCGCCCGGCCCCCGCGGGCCGTCGGCTTCGCGCCGCGACGGCCCCCGCGGGCGGGCGACCCCTCGCGCTCCCGCGCCGGCTCGGGCTCCACAAACTCAGGCGTCGTCCGCTTCCGCTTGTTGATGTTCGCGTCCGGCCCCGCGTTCGCCGCACGCCGCAGCGCCGAGACCTCGCGCGCCGTCAGCTCACGCCACCCCCCGCGCGGCACGCCCCGCAGCGTCAGCGGCCCCATCGCCGTGCGCTCCAGCTTCTTCACGTCGCACCCCACCGCCGCCAGCATCCGCCGCACCTGACGGTTCCGACCCTCGCGCAGCGTGATCTCCACCGTCGTCCGCCCGCGCTCCGACCGCAGCACGCGCACCTCGGCCGGGTTCGTCCGGCTCGCCCCGGTCGTCTCCCCGTCCCTCCGGTCCGTCAGCATGATGCCCTTCACGAGGTCGAGCGCCCCCTCGTGCGTCAGCTCCCCCGCCACCACGGCCTTGTACGTCTTGGGCACGCCGTGCCGCGGGTGCGTCAGCCGGTTCGCCAGCTCCCCGTCGTTCGTCAGCAGCAGCAGCCCCACCGTCTCAAAGTCCAGCCGCCCCACGGGAAACAGCCTCGCCTTCGCCGGGTGGTCCACCAGATCCACCACCGTGCGGCGGTCCGCCTCGGGCTCGTCCCGCACGGCCGTGATCGTCCGCGGCGGCTTGTTCAGCAGCACATACAGGTGCTTCTCGGGCCGCCGCAGCGGGCGCCCGTCCACCACGATCCGGTCCTCCTCCGGGTTCACAAACAGCGGCAGCGTGCCCACCGGCACGCCGTTCACCTCCACCCGCCCCGCCTCGATCATCGCCTCGCAGTCACGCCGCGAGCCCACGCCCGCCTCCGCCATCACCCGCTGAAGCCGCGGCCCGCGCGTCGCGTCCGTCAACTCCGGCGGCCGCACAAGTTCCACAGGCTTCGAGCGGCGTTTGGGCATGCGGAAAGGTTAGGCCACCCCCGTCACGCCACCGCTTCAAGCCACAGCTTCACGCCCCATCGTCCCGGCCCGCCGTCACGGGACCGTCGACACCGGGAAGACGACCATGTCCCCCCGCATCTCCTCCGCCAGCGAGCTCATCGCCGCGGCCGACGGAGCGCCCGGGGCGTCCGCCGCCGTCGCCGCGAGCGACTTGAACGCCTCCCCCCACACGTCGGCCAGTTCCGCCGCCTCCGCCGCGCGGCCCGCGTCGTCCACAAGGTCCGCCCCAACCGACCACACCAGCGGCACCGGCCCCGCGATCGCCCCGGGTCCCGAAAAATCCTCCGGCTGCTTGCTCACGCGGTTCGTCGTGTGCACCGCGAGCCGATACCCAAGCTCGGTATCGCGGAACGCGTCCCGCGGCGCCCCGGGCAAAAGCTCGGGCGAAATGTCCGCCCACCGCGCCGGGAACGCCCCGGTCGCCACGCGATGCCGATACGCCGCGATCACCGCGCGCAGCCAGGCGGAATGGTGCGCGTTCCGCGCGACCGACTTGGCGGCAGGACCAATCGCGGGCACAAACACCTCGACCAACGTGCTGACGCGACCGCTGTCGATCTGCTGGATGATCGCTCGGCTTTCCCGATACGCGGGGCTCGCGCTCCACGCGAAGGGCGGCAAGGCCGAGTACCCCGCCACCGCCGCGTTCAACCGCGCAACGATCTCCCGCGACTGCGCCCCGGTCTCACCAAAGACAGCCTCGGGAATGTGCTTCACGCCCGAGATCGGGTGAACATCCAGCGCCGTCTCGGTGTCCGCCCCGGTCTCCAGCACATCCGAGCCCCCGTTGAAACCCCCTCCGATCCACTCCAGCCACGCTCCGCCGCGCGGCAAGAGCCTTCCCTTCCCACCATCGCTGTACGCCCGCTGCAACGAGTCGTCGATCCACACCGTCTCGCCTTCGATCGCAAGCCCGAATGAGCCCACCGGGTCGAACCGAGCCAACGCCGCATCAAGCCGCGCAAGATGCGACTCCTCGAACAACCCGCCGTGCAGCGTCAGCGCCCGCCCGATCTCCTGCACCGAAAGGCCGTACACCGCGGATGCCACCAACTGCCCAATCAGGAACGCCCGTTCCCCCGCGTGCGCAGCCAACCCCACCATCGCCTCAAAGTCGGCCACCGCCCGGTCCGCGTCCCCGCGTCGCAGCGCCACCCGCGCATCCGCGCGAAGCCATCGCGAGCTCCGCCGAAAATCGCTCAGCGCCGGCAGCAGAACCCCGATCAGCGACCGGTTCGCCGACTCCTCGTACGCCGTCGGCGGCGAATACGCCGCCGACTTCGCCCGCTGCACCGCCTCGTACCCCTCCGGCTCCCCGTACGCCAGCACGATGCCGAACGCCGGCTTCGCCGCCGCCTCGCGCAGCAGCGCAAGCGCCTCCGTGTGCTCCTCCAGCCACGGCTCGATCACCTCCGCGGGGAAGGGCGAGGGCGTCGTCGCGTCCACACCCTCCTGCGTCAACCACTCCGCCGGCTGGAGCGTCTCCACCTCCAACGGTCCGTTGACAAGCTGCACCCACGCGCGCACATAAAGCGGCCATCCCCGGTCCGCCTCCGGCAGCGCCCGGGCCGGCTCGTTCAGCTTCGTCAGATAGTTCACCGTCGGCGTGGGCACCGCGCTCAGCCACGCGTACAGCGCGGCCAACAACACAACCAGCGCCGCCAGCGACCCCACCACCGCGATGATCACCGTCCGGGCCCCGCCCCTCGCCGCCTCTCGCATGTCGCACCCCGTGTGGTCCACTCGCCCGGGCGCCCGCGGCCAAACCGCCGCCAAACCGCGGCCAGACCGCCGCCAGACCGCCGCCCCGCCCACCGCCCGCGCCGAACGCCGCGGGCAAGGTCACCCTACCCGCCCGGCCGCGACCCAGTTGCACCACGCGCAGCCCATCCGCCCGCAACCCCACCAACCACCCCGCCGGCCCGCCAAAACCCCCACAACAGGCGACTCTCCCGCCGAGAGCTTCCGCCCGCCTGCGCCTTCTCCCCAAGGGCGACGTCCCGGAATGAAGCCGCCCGCGTCCGAGAACCGATGCACGCCAGTTGAGTCCCGTTCCCCCCGCCCGCTCGCCCCGCGAGCCGGCCCCGCCGCCTGCCCACAGGACGGCCCACACCCCGGAGGCGAGTCGCATGTCGCGCACGGCAGGTCCATCGGGTGGCATCGCAACCGCCGGCACGCGCCCGGCCACCCCGGCCGGACCCGCGCCCCTGCCGATCCCGCCCGCTCCGCCCATGGGTGCGCCCATGGGTGCGTCGATGGCTGCGTCGATGGCCAGCCCCGCCGCGGCCCCAGTGCCCGCCGCCTTCGCCCCGCCCGCCCCCGCACCCATGGCGGCTGACGACGGCGCCGCCGACGACATCTTCCTCTCCCCCCGCGTGCTCGACCAGACGGCGTTCATGAAGTACGCCGAATCCCTGAAGGCCATCATCCGCGAGGCCGGCGGCAAGGGCCGCGAGCTCTCCACCACCTCCAGCGAGGCCCAGCGCCTCGCCGCCCAGACCGACGAGGCCCGCAAGGACCTCCGCCGGCAGATGGAGACCACCGCCCGGCTCATCCCCACCATCGACGAGCGGACCAAGCGCGCCCTGGAGATGGTCGAGCGTGCCGAGGCCGCCGCCGCCGAACGCACCCGCCAGCAAGAGTCCCTCGAGCGCCTCATCGGCGAGCGGCTGGAGAAGGCCCAGCAGGAGATCGAGCGGCGGGCCCAGGCCTTCCTCGCCGTGGTCGAGGGGGCCGAGCAGCGGGCCGAGCAGGCCGAGCGCCGGCTCGATGACGCCCGGCAGCGCCTGGTTGACGCCGAGGGGCGTCTCGCCGCCACCGAGCAGCGGCAGACCGAGATCATCTCCGCGACGGCCCAGCACGAGCAGTCGCTCCGCGACGCCGCGCTCGAGGTCGGGCGGATGCTCGATCTGGCCTCAGAGCGTGTCGCCGAGCTGGAAAGCCGCCTCGCGTCGATCATCCAGCGGGCCGACCAGCACGCCGACGCCGCCGCCGCGCGGATCGAGGGCACACTCGCCGAGGCCGTGCGCACGGGCGAGGCGAACGCGTCGGGCGTGGAGTCTCGCCTGGCCGCCGCGCTCGTGCGGTCGCACGAGCAGGCCGAGGACGCGGCCTCGCGGGCCCGCGCCTCGGTGAGCGAAGCGGTGGAGGCGGGCCGGGCCGACCTGACGGACGTGCAGCAG
>CAZCBN010000180.1:0-4536 GCA_964496975.1 uncultured Phycisphaeraceae bacterium | reverse complement strand
GTGCTGCTCATCGCGCTGCTCTACGTCCTGATCTCGCGGGGCCTGCGCTCCGCGGGCGGCGGGGCCGGCATGCTCGGCTCGTTCGGCAAGAGCCGCCACCGCACGCTCACGAAGGAGATGACCGGCGTCACGTTCAAGGACGTCGCCGGCATCGAGGAGGCCAAGGAAGAGGTCTCCGAGATCATCGAGTTCCTGCGGAACCCCAAGCGCTTCACCCGCCTCGGCGGGCGCATCCCGCGCGGCGTGCTGCTCGTCGGCGACCCCGGCTGCGGCAAGACCCTGCTCGCCAAGGCCATCGCCGGCGAGGCCGACGTCCCCTTCTTCTCCATCTCCGGCTCCGACTTCGTCGAGATGTTCGTCGGCGTCGGCGCGAGCCGCGTCCGCGACCTCTTCAAGCAGGCCAAGGAGTCCGCCCCGTGCATCATCTTCCTGGATGAGATCGACGCCGTCGGCCGCCGCCGCGGCGGGGGCTTCTCCACCGGCGGCCACGACGAACGCGAGCAGACCCTCAACGCCATCCTCGTTGAGATGGACGGCTTCAACTCCGGCGACGGCGTCATCGTCATCGCCGCCACCAACCGCTCCGACGTGCTCGACCCCGCGCTCATCCGCCCGGGCCGCTTCGACCGCCAGATCACCGTCCCCCTGCCCGACCTCGGCGGCCGGATCGAGATCCTGAAGGTCCACGCCCGCAAGGTGAAGCTCGGGCCCGACGTGCACCTCGAGCGCATCGCCCGCGGCACGCCCATGTTCAGCGGCGCCGACCTCGCCGCCATCATCAACGAGGCCGCCATCGCCGCGACCATGGCCAACAAGGACTTCATCGAGCACGAGGACCTCGAAGAGGCCCGCGACAAGGTGAAGTTCGGCCGGGCCAAAAAGTCCCGCGTCCGCGAGCACGAAGAGAACAAGCTCGTCGCCTACCACGAGGCGGGCCACGCCGTGCTGCAGGCCATCCTGCCCGACGGCGACCCCCTGCACAAGGTCACCATCATCCCGCGTGGCGGCGCCGGCGGCGCCACCTTCTCCCTCCCCGAGAAGGACCGCATGGGCTATTCCCTCAAGTGGCTCCACGCCACGATGAAGATCCTCTGCGGCGGACGCATCGCCGAGGAACGCGGCATGGGCGACGTCTCCAGCGGCGCCGCCATGGACATCATGCAGGTCACCCGCCTCGCCCGCACCATGATCACCGAGTGGGGCATGTCGGAGCGGCTCGGCTTCGTGCGCTACGCCGGCGCCGACACGCGGGAGATGTTCATCGCCGACCGCGACTTCTCCGACCAGACCGCCGAGCTCATCGACGAGGAGGTCCGCCGCCTGGTCGACGAGGCCTACACCGTCGCGCGTGAGCTGGTGAACGACCACTGGGACGCCGTCACCCGCGTCGCCACGGCCCTGCTGAAGTACGAGACCCTCAGCGCCGACGAGGTGCACGCGATCATCCGCGGCGAGGACCTCGCACGCCCGACCGTGGGCGATCTCCTCGCCGCCGAGCGGGCCCGCCTGAAGCGGGCCACCCCGCCGCGCGACGAGCCCTCGCCCGACCTGCCCTCCGGCGCCGTGCCGCGTCCGGCCTGAGCCCTCGCTTCAGACCGCGTCCCCGCGCACGCCTTCGCGTGTCGGTCGGATGCGCGTCCCGCCGGTCCCTCCCACGCGCGGGCCCCGCTAACTCGGCGCACAAAAAACACAGGGGCCGGGCAAACGCCCGGCCCCTTTTTTCGTGCTGCTCTTCTGGCAAAGTCCAGCCGCCGCCGGCACGCCCGTCACGGGCAGCCCGCGTCCAGCACGGCGAGGAAGTCGAACAAGTCGAAGATGTCCGCCGGCGAGGTGTCGCCGTTGAAGTCGAGCCCGCCGTCGAGCGCCGCCAGGAAGTCAAACAAATCGAAGATGTCGCCCGGCGTGGTGTCGCCGTTGAAGTCGGCCGGGCACGTTGCACCGGCGGCCCCGGCGGCGATCGCCGTGTTCGCCGTCGTCTCGTAGCCCCACGCGAGCACGTCGTAGTTCAGCCACGCCGCCGTGCCCGTGCCGTCATCGCCCACGGCGAGCGCCGCGCCGCCGGAGTTGCGCCGCACCTCGATGTAGCCGAAGTGATCGCCGTCCTCCAGCGGGAAGCGCACGCCGACGTGCGCGACCTCGCCGTCGCCGAACGCCGTCGCCAGCTCGCGGATGCTGCCGTCGGGGATCCCCTCGTCGGGGAAGTTGTAGCCGATCAGCGAAACGATCGGCTGCGACCGCACGCAGTCCACGCTCCGCGACACCGGCGCACACCCGCCGCCGAACGTCTGGGCCGGGCCGATCTCCGCGCCCGCCGCCAGCGCCGCGATCACCGCGTTGCCCCGCTCGCCCGCCTGGTCAAAGCCGCGCAGAACCACGCCCGCGCCGGCGCCCACCGGCTCGATCATCCGGAGCCACTCCGCCTGGCCCGAGCCGATCTCGCTCGTGCCGATGAACGTCGACGAGCCCGCGATCTCGCCCGTCTGCGCCTCGGCGCTCCGCGTCACGTCCAGCACATGCTGCGGCTCAACCGGCCCGAACAGCGGCATCTGGCCAAAGCCCTGCCCCGTGGTGTTCTCAAAGCGCACCGGCGCCGCGACCCCCACGCCGACCCCGGCCACCAGCGCGACCACCGCCGCCGCCGACCCGCAGGCCCGCGCCCGACCGCCGAAGCAGACAAACCCGTACATCATGTTGCATCTCCTGGTCTCTGCCCACAAGGCACAGATTGGAGCAACATATCACAAACCCATCCGGAATCACGCGCGGAACGAGCAACCCGCCACAATCTTCACACTCGCTCGCGGCGCAGCGCCCACGTCACGCCTCCATCGCCTCCCCGCGCGCACCGCGGCCCGATGACAGTTGCCTCACGCTCGACTCCACGACGCGAAGCTCCTTGATCTCCTTCCCGCTCTTCGCGCCCACTTCCTCAAACCGCCGCAGCCCGGGCGTGAGCCGCGCCTCCACGCTCCCCACCAACTCGTTGTACCGCTTGACAGACTGGTCTAATGAGTTGCCGAGCCCGGTGAGCATCGCGAAGACGTTCGCCGCGCGATCGTGCAGCTCTTTCCCCAGCGTAAAGAGCTCCTCCGCACGCTCCGCGATCTGCTGCTCCCGCCACCCCACGTACACCGCCCGCAGCAGCCCGATCAGCGTGCTCGGGCTCGCGAGGATCACCCCGCTCTCCGCGGCCCGCTCCAGGATGTCGGGCCTGCGGCTCAGCGCCGCATCGATGAACTGATCCCCCGGCACGAACATCACGACGAACTCCGCCGACCCCGGCACCGCGTCGCGGTACCCCTTCGCCGCCAGCTTCTTCGCCTGGTCGGCGACATGCCCCGCGAACCGATCGAGGCACGACTCCCGCTCCGCGTCCGTCCGCGCGTCGATCGCCTCCAGATACGCCGCGATGTTCGTCTTCGCGTCCACCAGCACCACGCGCTCGTTGGGAAGCCGCACCACCATGTCGGGCCGCAGCGCCCCCTCGGCCGTCGTCGCGGTGTGCTGCTCGTCAAAGTCGCAGTACCCCACCATCCCGGCCAGTTCCGCCACGCGGCGGAGCTGAATCTCCCCGTACCGCCCGCGCACCTCGGGCTTGCTCAGCGCCCGCGTCAGGCGCGACGTCTCCTCCCGCAGCGCCGCGCTCCCCGTCGCCATCGCCCCGATCTGCTCGCCGATCCGCGCAAACTGCTCCACCCGCGCCGCCTCGATCGCGTCCAGTTTCGCCCGCGTCTGCTCCAGCGTCGCCGCGATGGGCCGCACGAGCGCGTCCACGGCCTCGCGCCGCTTCTCCACCTCGGCCGCCGCGTCGCGCTTCCCCGCCTCAAAGACCTCCTTCGCCCGCTCGATGAACCGGTGCGACGACTGCTCCAGCGCCGCCCCGCTCAGCTCCGCGAACTGGGCCTTCAGCGCCTCCTCACGCTCACGCACCCAGTTGGCGAGCCGCGTCTGCTCCTCGCGCACCCGCTGCTCCCGCTCGGCGCCGAGCCGCCGCTCCGCCGCGAGGTCCGCCTTCCATCGCTCCAGCTCCGCCCGCGACGCCTCCCGCGCCGCGATCGCCTGCTCCAGCTCGGCCCGCTGCCCCCGAAGCATCGCGTCCCGCGACTCCACGTCCTCGCGTCGCCTCGCCTCCGCCCGCTGCAGCTCGCCCGCCGCCGACGAGGCCTCGGCCCGCGCCCGCGCCGCCTCGGCCCGTGCCGCCGACCACAGCACGCCCAGCCACGCCGCCGCCGCCGCGCACACCACCGCCACCACGATGAGACCGATCGTCATGCCGAGATGGTACGAACCCGCCGCGGGCGCAAAAGAAAACCGGGCGTCGCCGCCCGGTGACACGATCTTGGATGAGGCCGCGGAACGAATCATCGCCCCGCGACGCGGAACGAGGGCTGCTCGTGGGCCGGGCCGGCGTTACCAGTCGCTGCCGCCGCCGCCGCCCCCGCCACCGCCGTAGCCGCCGCGGCCACCACCGCCGCCGCCACCGCCGTAGCCGCCGCGGCTCCCGCCGCCGCCACCACCGCCGTAGCCGCCGCGGCC
>CAZCBN010000179.1:0-4542 GCA_964496975.1 uncultured Phycisphaeraceae bacterium | reverse complement strand
CCCCCCGCCGGCGTCATCGCCGAGGGGGCGTACCGCAACGGCATCATCCCCGCACGCAACGTGCTGCGCGAGGCCCGCCTGCCGGTGTTTTTCAACCTCGCCTCGGCCCTGGTTGCCACGGCGATCATCAACCGCCGGCACCCGCTGTGGCGCTGGCGCTCCGTCATGGACCGCACGCGAGACATCGCCGCCCCGGTGCTCTACCTGCACGGCGAGGCCGACCAGATCTCACCCATCGACGACGCCCGCGCGATGGCGGCCGCCCGCCCCGCCGGCCGCTTCGTCGACATCCCCGGCGCCACGCACGACGACGCCTGGGGCCTGCCGGGCCCGCGCGAGCACGCCGCCGACGCGGTGCGGCGGTTCATCATCGGCCTGCCGAGGGCACGCGTCGGCTGAGGCCGCCGTCCCACCGGTCAGAGCAGGTACTCAAGCTCGATCTCATGCCGGATCGGCACGCCCCCGAGGCCCACGTCGGGGATCTCGGGCTTCAGGCGCCGCGCCTGGGTGATCGCGTCGCGGTGAAAGGCCGCGATGTCAAAGTCCCGCCGCTGGTAGAACCGCACGGCGTCGGTGTTGTCGTTCGTCGTCACGGCCCAGAGCCGCCGGCAGCCCTGGGCCCGGGCCGCCTGCCGCACCGCCGCCAGCAGGCAGGTCCCGATGCCGCCCGAGCCGGCAACGGCGTTGTGCGTCACGATCTCGCACTGGTCGCCCCGCACCTCATAAGTCAGCAGGCCGACGGGCGTCTGGTCGTGCATCGCCGCGAAGGCCGGCAGCGACATCGCGTCCACCACGCGGCCCCGGGTCAGGATCCGCTCGCTCGCCCAGTACTGCCGCAGCATGCGACGCACCCACTCGCTGTCGGCGGGCGTTGTCGCCCGGATCGAAAACGTCGCACCCGGGGGGACCACGTCCCCCAAGAACATCGGCGTCTGGGCATGCTCGCTCATCGGTTGGGGCCCCTCGTCAACGCGGCGGCCCTCCATCCGCCGAGGGGCCGCCCGACCCCCGAGCGTATCGCTCCCGTCCCCCCCGCGGGTACCCTCACCCCGTGGCGGATCAGACCAGCGAACTGCTCATCCCCGACCTCATCGACCTCATCGCCTCGCGCGACCTGCGGGCCCTGCGCGACACCATGCGGGGGTTTGACCCCGCCGACTCCGCCCAGCTCCTGCACGACATGATCGACGCCGCCGGCGTCGAGGCCGCCGCCATCGCCTACCGCGTCCTGCCCCGGGACGACGCCGCCGATGTCTTCGCCCACCTCCACGCCGACACGCAGGAGGCCCTGATCGCCGCCTTCGGCACCGAGCGCTCCGCGCGCATCCTGGAGTCGATGGACGCCGATGACCGGGCCCGCCTGCTCGACGAGCTGCCCGCGCACGTCGCGCAGCGCATCATCGCCTCGCTCGACCCGCAGACCCGGGCCCAGACCCAGACCATCCTGGGCTACCCGGACGAGTCCGTGGGCCGGCTCATGACGCCCGACTACGTCCGCGTCAAGCCGCAGTGGACCGTCGCCGACGCCCTCTCCCACATCCGCCGCTTCGGCAAGGACGCCGAGACCGTGCACTGGGTCTTCGTCACCGACGCGGACGGCCGCCTGGTCGACGACATCCACATCCGCAAGCTCCTGCTGGCCGACCCCGACGCAACGGTCGAGTCCATCCTCGACGGCCGCTTCCTCGCCCTCGCCGCCACCGACGACCGCGAAGAGGCCGTCCGGCAGATGAACCGCTACGACCGCACCGCCCTGCCCGTGGTCGATTCCCGGGGCCTGCTCGTCGGCATCGTCACCGTGGACGACGTGGCCGACGTCGCCGAGGAAGAGGCCACCGAAGACATCCACAAGCTCGGCGGCCTTGAAGCGCTCGACGAGCCCTACCTCGCCACCACCCTCCGCGAGATGTTCGCCAAGCGGGCGCCCTGGCTCGCCGCGCTCTTCCTGATGCAGCTCCTCACCATCGGCGTCATGAGCTTCTTCGGCGAGCAGCTCGACAAGGCGGTCATCCTCGCCGTCTTCGTCCCGCTCATCATCAGCAGCGGGGGCAACACGGGCACCCAGGCCGCGAGCCTGCTCGTCCGTGCCCTCGCGCTGGAAGAGGTCCGCCCGGCCGACTGGGTCCGTGTGCTCTCGCGTGAGCTGACGACGGGCCTGGTCATGGGGTCGATGCTGGGCGTGCTGGGCGTCGCGGTGGTGCTCGCCGCCGAGCTTGTGGGCCTCGCCCCCACGGAGCACCCGCTCCGCGTCGCGTTTGTCGTTGGCACCGCCCTCGTCGGCATCGTGATGTGGGGGAGCCTCGCCGGGAGCCTGCTCCCCCTCGCCCTCCAACGCCTCGGCATGGACCCCGCCGCCAGCAGCAGCCCCCTCGTCGCCACCATCATGGACGTCAGCGGCCTGACCATTTACTTCGTGGTCGCGGTCATCTTCCTCCGCGGCACGGTGCTCTGACCGATGCCGCACGCCGGCACGCCAAGGCGGCGACGCGGCGAAGAAGCGACGCGCCAAGAAAAAACCCCCGGTCATCAGACCGGGGGCTTGCAGAATGATCAGCAAATCACCTTCACCGAAGCCGCCTCACGCGGAGGCGATGCCTTAGCGACGGCGACGGGTGGCGACCAGGCCGCCCAGGGCCAGCAGGCCCGCGGCGCCGGGGGTCGGGACGTCGGGGTTGAAGACGGCGGTGAAGAGGAAGTCCTCGGTGCCGTTGCTCTGGGCCGACTCGAGCCAGCCCTGGCCCTCGGAGCGGGGGTCGTTGCCGGGGAGACGGGCGCCGGGGAAGCCGCGGCCGAACTCGAAGGTCGTGCCGTCGCCGCGGGCCTGGGCGAAGAGGTTCAGGCTCTGACCGTTGGCGAGCGGGCCGCCGGTGACGTTGGTCGCGGTGAGCGTGCCGATGTTCGCGCCGGCCGCCGTCGCGGTGAACAGGCCGGTCACGCTGTTGTACGTGCCGGTGTAGGCGACCGCCAAGAAGTAGTCACCGAACACGGTGCCGCCGGCCGCGGAGTTGCCCCACACCACGCCCTGCATGGTCAGAGCCGCCACGCCGCCGCCGATGTCGGTGTTGATGATCACCGTCACGCGGCTGTTGCCCATGCCGTCCTCGAAGGAGAACGTCGCGGGCGTCTCGCCGGCGAACTGGTCCAGCCGCAGGCCGTAGCCCTGGGGGTTCACGCTGCCATCCGGGTGGTCGAACGCATCAAAGCCGATGATCGCGGCCTGGGCCGTCAGGGCCATACCGGCCACGCTGAGCAGGGTCACAGTCTTCATGTCTTCTTCTCCCTCGAAACGGGTCTTCTCTCTTGGAGGGGGATTCCACCCCCTACCGGCGGGGAGACTGTACCAGGCCCAGAAGATTTTTCAATGAACAGGGTGGCCCAAATGGGTGATCTTTATCTGTTCGGAACACCATTTGGGTGCCTTCCCTAGCAGGCACCCCCGCAGAACCACCGGCTTCTTTTCTGCATTTCAACATCCGCTTTCTGGCCCAACGAAGAAAAAACGCCGGGCCCCGCGGCCCGGCGTCGAATCTGCAAACTCTGCCCGCTTCAGGGGTTCGGCCGCGGTTACGCCGGCTGCACCGACCCAAGCCGCAGCGACGCATCGCGCCGCGCCACGCTCGGCCGGCTCGCCGCCGCCTCGCGCTGCTCCGCCTCGTGCTGCAAGAACTCTTCACCGAACCTGAACAAACGGAACGAGTTCCCCAGCACAAACACGTCGCCCAGGAAGTGGAAGACCGCGGCCAGCGCCACCGCCGCCCCGCCCTCGCCCAGGTTCCCCGTCGCGGCCAGCGTCAGGCCGATGAGGGCGATCAGGATGGACGCCGCGATGTTCTGCGCCGTGATGGCCCGCGTCCGCCGCGCCAGCTCCACCAGGAAGGGCAGGCGGTTCAGGTCGTCCGTCATGAGCGCCACGCCGGCCGAGTTGGCGGCGATATCGCTGCCCGACAGGCCCATTGCGACGCCCACGTCGGCCTCGGCGAGCGCCGGGCCGTCGTTGATGCCGTCGCCCACCATCATCACCTTGTAGCCCTGCGCCACCAGCCCGCGCACCTGCTCGTGCTTCTCCTCGGGCAGGCACTCGGCCTCCAGCCGGTCCGCCCCGATCGCCACGCCCACGCGCTTCGCGACGCCCAGCCGGTCGCCCGTGAAGACCGCGACCGTCCGCACGCCGAGCTGCCGCAGCCCGTCGACCACACCCTTGGCCTGCGAGCGGACCTTGTCCTCAAGCCCCACCGCGCCGAGGTACCGCCCGGCCAGCACCACGTGCACGCCGCTCATGCCCTCGATGCGGTGCTCCACCGCCGCGATCTGCTCCGCCGCGTACGGCGCCACCTCGCGGATCCAGCTCGCCCGCCCCGCGTGCA
The DNA here is from genome assembly GCA_964496975.1 of uncultured Phycisphaeraceae bacterium. Classification (GTDB taxonomy): domain Bacteria; phylum Planctomycetota; class Phycisphaerae; order Phycisphaerales; family UBA1924; genus CAZCBN01. Next base: position 178 of record CAZCBN010000179.1, on the reverse strand, counting down.
CCTGCCCGATGGAAGTGTCGGCCTTCACGCCCCGGCCCGACATCTCCTCGTAATGCGTCGCGGGGTCGATCGAGATCCGCGCCTGCCGCGCCGTCGCGATGATCGACTGCGCCAGCGGGTGGTTGGAATTCTGCTCCGCGTTCGCCGCGGCCCGCAGCAGCTCCGCGCCCTCCACGCC
>CAZCBN010000178.1:0-4617 GCA_964496975.1 uncultured Phycisphaeraceae bacterium | reverse complement strand
TCGCCTACCTGTACGGATTCCGCAAGGGCGTTTTCCGCTTCGATTGACCGCGGTTCGCGCCCGGAACCTTCATCATCCGCCGCATGCCCAAAGCCTTTCAGAACCCGCCCTCCGCTCTCCCGCAGCGTTGGGCGGCGCTCGCGGTGGCGTTCGCCTGCTTTGCGCCGCTCGTGCTCGGGGCGCTGCTGCGGCCGAGCGCCGAGGGGCACGGGACGCATCGCCAGCTCGGCCTCCCGCCGTGCGGGTGGGCCATGGCCCTCGACGCCCCGTGCCCGACGTGCGGCATGACCACGGCCTTCGCATGGGCCGGCGAGGGCCAGATGGCCGAGAGCTTCCGCACGCAGCCGGCGGGCTTTGCCCTGGCCGTGCTGGCCGCAGCCGCCGGCTGGGGGGCGCTGCACGTTGCCATCGGGAACGTCCGCGTCGGGTCCGCGCTCCGCGGGCTGTGGCGTGGGCCGACGATCGCCGCCGCGGTCGCTCTGTTCCTGCTGGCGTGGGGCTTCAAAGCGCTGACGTGGTGAGCCGAGGCCGGGCCCTCGCCCGCGGCCCCCGCCCGCCGACTCGCCGGCACGGCCGCATCCTGCTCGGCCGCCGCGGGATATGCTGGCGGTTGGTCGGTTCGACGCGCCCGCGCCGGTCGCCGCAGCGACACGGCCTGCCCCCCACCTGTGGCGGGGCCCCACCCCACGGGCCGCGGACGACCGCGACACGACCCATCCCCACCAAGGCCCCCAGCATGCCGAGGCCCACCGACTCCGCCGCACCCGATCGCCCGCGATGCACGGCTCGCCGCGCCCGGAGGCCGCGTGTGCGCCGCGCCCTCCGCGTCGGCGTGCTCGCCTCCTTCGCGCTGTCGCTGGGTGGGTGCGTCATCCCCGCGCTCATCGGCGGCGTGGCGCAGTCGGCGTACGAAACCGGCAGCCACACCGAGCCCGCGCAGTACACGGGCCTGGTCGGCAAGTCGTACGCCGTGGTGGTGGACGCCGACCGGCTCATCGAGGCGGACCATCCGGGCCTGGTCGCCCGCGTCACCGACCGCATCAACGCGGCGCTGGCACAGAACGCCGGCGCCGCCTCGCACATCCCGAGCCCGGCGCTGCTGTCCTATCTGCTCGAGCGGCCCCAGTGGCGCATCCTGCCGCGGGGCGAGCTCGCCGAGCAACTGGGTGTCGAGCGGCTCATCGTCGTTGAGCTGAGCGAGTACGCGCTGACCGAGGCGGGCAACCAGTACCTCTGGGCGGGCGTGGCGACGGGCGTGGTCTCCGTGCACGAAGCCGACGGTCCCTTCCCCGACGAGGCCGTCTTCGACCGCGACATCCGCGTCACGTTCCCGGACAGCAACGGCATCCTGCGTGAGCAGATCCCCGAGGCCGCCGTCACGTCCGAGCTGTCGCGGCGGTTCTGCGAGCGGTCCGCCTGGCTGTTCTACGAGCACGAAGAAGCGAACGTCATCCCGTACTGATCGGTTTCCCGCCATGCCCATCACCGGCCGCACAGCCAAGGCCCCCGCCACCGACGCACGCAGCGCCGCGCATCGCGCCGCCCGCCGGCGGGGCGTGGCCCGCCTCGCGTTCGCCCTCGCCGCGGCGCCGCTCGCGCTGCTACCCGCCGCGTGCAACATCGCCGCGCCGATCTTCTTCGCCGTCCACGGCCCCGGCGAGGTGAAGAAGCTCTACGAGCTGGACGAGACGCGGAAGACCGTTGTCTTTGTCGATGACCCCGCGAGCAAGGTCACGCAGCGCCGTCTCCGCGCCACCATCGGCGAGACGGCGCAGCAGCTCTTCCTCGACCGCGGCATCATCGACGAGGGGCTGGTCATCGACACACGCTCCGCCATGCAGGCCGCGCTGGCGAACACCAACGGTCAGACGCTCTCCGTCGTCGAGATCGGCGAGGCCGTCGGCGCCGACATCGTGGTCTACGCCGTGATGACCGAGTTCCGCACGGGCGTCGGCGGGGCCGAGGTCTCGCCCGTCGCCGCGATGAACGTCATCATCGTGGACGTCGCCAAGGCCGAGGCCATCTGGCCCCCCGACCCCGCCGGCTACCCGCTCCGCCTCAGCATGCCCGCCTCCCCGGCCGACGCCGCCGACTCCCGTTCCGACCGGCTCGGCCGCGAGCAGGCCCTCGCACAGTTCGCCGGCACGGGCCTCGCCCAGATGTTCTACGACGTCGAGGTGCCGCAGAGCGTCCGCCGATGAACGCGCCGACGACGGACCTCCCGAGGGCGCCCGATGCCCGCGAGGCCGTCGCGGCCCGCGTGCTCGCCTTCCCGAGGCCCGGCGCCGCCCCCGTCGCGGGCGACGAGCTCGCCGCGGTGCACCTCGCCGCCCACCACGCGGCCCGTCCGGCCCCCGCCCTCTGCATCGGCTTCGGCGACACGCCGCGGAGGCTCGCCGCGCTCGGCGTCGAAGCGCAGGTCCTCGTGCCCCCGCTCGGCCTCGGCCCGGTCCGAGCCGCGCGACGATGGCTCCGCGCGAACGCCGCCGGCCCCGGCGCCGTCGCCCTGTACGGCCCCACCGCCGCCACCCTCGCCCCAGCGCTGACGCGCCGCGTGCGCGCCATCCGCACGCACACTGTGCCGCTGGCCGCGCCGGCCGATCTTGCCGAGACCACGCCGCCTGACCGGGCCGGCCTCCGCGCCGAGCTCGCCATCGAGCCCGACCGCCTCTGCGTCGCCTGCCTGACAGACTCACCCGACGCGGTCGACGCCCGCCGCCTCATGGTCCTCATCGGCGTGCTGGATCTCATGCACGGGCGTATCACCGCGCTCATCCCCGCGCGGGCCCGCCGCCTCCGCGCGGCCAAGGCCTTTGTCCGCGGCGCGGCGCTGGCGCTCGACCTGTGCGTGTACGACGGGCCCGCCCTCGCCGCCCTCGCCGCAGCAGACTTCGCGCTCGCCGAGCCCGCCCTCGGCACGCCTCCCCCGGGGCCCGCGCTCGACGCGCTGCTCGCGTTCGCCGCGCGGGCCGGCACGCCCGTGCACGGCGAGGCGTCGCGCGGGCACGTCACCATCCCGGCCGCCGCGCGGCACCCGTTCCTGCCGCACACCATCGAGCCCTCGGTGCTGCGACACCTCGACGCCCAGGCCGTGCGCGAGCAGGGCGTGGACGATGCGCGGGCCGCCGTCGCCGCGTCGGCGTCCGCCTGAATCACGCCCCGTCCCCCGACCCTGAACCCGCCGCACCGCCGCCGGCGAACCACACCCCACGATGAACACGCCGACGCTGCCACCCCCCGCCGACCCGCACCGGCCCTACGCCCTGTGCTTCGTCTGCCTCGGCAACATCTGCCGCAGCCCGCTCGCCGAGGGGCTCTTCCTGCACGTCGCCGCGCAGCGCGACCTCGCCGGCCGGTGCACCGTCGACTCATGCGGCACCGGCAACTGGCACGTCGGACAGCGCCCCGACCCGCGCACGCTCGGCAACGCCGCCCAGCACGGCGTGCACCTCCCCAGCATCGCCCGCCAGTACGACCGCGACGCCGACCCGCGGCGCTTCGACCTCTTCCTCGCGATGGACCGAAAGAACCGCGCCGACCTCATCCGAAGCGGCTGCCCCGAGCGGAGCATCCGCCTGATGCGGCAGTTCGACCCCGCCCTCGCCCACCTGCCCGCCGACGACGCGCGCCTCGACGTGCCCGACCCCTACTTCGGCGACGAGGCGGGCTTCGAAGCCGTCTACCACTTCCTGCTGCCGGCGTGCGAGGGGCTTCTCGCCGCGATCAGCGCCGCCCTCACACCCCCAGCATGAGCCGGGTCGGGTCCTCGATCGCGTTCTTGATGTGCACGAGGAAGCTCACCGCCTCGGCCCCGTCCACGATCCGGTGGTCGTAGCTCAGCGCCAGGTACATCATCGGACGCAGCGCCACCTCGCCCGGCTTCTCCGGGTGCTCCACCGCGCGGTTCTTGATCGCGTGCATGCCCAGGATCGCCGACTGCGGCGGGTTCAGGATGGGCGTGCTCATCAGGCTGCCGAACACGCCGCCGTTCGTGATCGTGAACGTCCCGCCCTGCATGTCCGCCAGATCCAGCTTGCCGTCCTTCGCCCGCACCGCGAAGTTCTTGATCGCCGCCTCGATGCCCGCGAAGTCCAGCGTCTCGGCGTTCCGCAGCACCGGCACCACGAGGCCCTTGGGGCTGCTCACCGCGATCGCCACGTCGCAGTAGTCGTGCCCCTGCACCGCGGGCTTGCCGTCCTCGCCCGCCACGATGTACGAGTTCACCGCCGGGAACGCCCGCAGCGCCGAGCACGCCGCCGTCACGAAGAAGCTCATGAAGCCCAGCCCGATGCCGTGCTGCTTCTCGAAGGCTTCCTTGTGCTTCTTCCGCAGCGCCATCACGGCCGTCATGTCGACCTCGTTGAAGGTCGTCAGCATCGCCGCCGTGTGCTGCGCCTCGACAAGCCGCGACGCGATGCGTTGCCGAAGCGGGCTCATCCGCTCGATGCGCACGCCCCGTGAAGGCCCCGCCGCGGCCGCAGCCGCCATGGGCGACGACGAGCCGCCGCCCGCGACCTCTCCCGGCCCGCCTCGGATCGCCGCCAGCACGTCCTGCTCACGCACGCGCCCGCCCGGCCCCGTGCCGCGCAGCCCGTGCAGGTCCACGCGGTTCTCGTC
>CAZCBN010000177.1:0-4753 GCA_964496975.1 uncultured Phycisphaeraceae bacterium | reverse complement strand
ACAGCAGCCCGAGCACGCAGAGCCACGCCGCGTTGTCCGGCAGCATCCACACGCGCGCCGAGAAGACGTCCCCCGACGCCCCGAGCGACCGCCCCGCCGCCGCCCCCACCAGCCCCCCCGCCCGCCGCGCGACAAACCACGCCGCCGCGCCGAGCAGTCCCGCCGTGAACAGCGACCCCAGCGTCTGCAGCACCGCCGGCGAATCCAGCCCCGCCCGCGCCGCCAGCGCCAGCAGCACGTGGTACAGCGGCGTCGTCGCCGAGAGATAGTTCGAGACATCGGGCCGCGGCAGCTCCTCCGCAAAGCGCAGCACCGCCGGCTCGTGGTAGTTCAACTGATCAAACGCCCCGCGCCCCCGATCAAACCCGCTCCACACCAACGGCATCGCCGCCGCGAAAAATACGGCCGTCACCACCCCAACCGCCGTCCACGCTCGCCGCAGGTCACGCGTCACGGGAACCTCCCTTGGTGGCACAGCCTTGCAGGCTGTGCCGGTCCCAGGTGGCACAGCCTTGCAGGCTGTGCCGAGCGGCCGCCATCCACACCCCACCTCCCGACTGCCCACGCCGCTCAGCACAGGATGAAATCCTGTGCCACCTACCCCCGCTCAAACACCATCATCTCATGCCCGTACCACAGCATGTCGATCCGCTTCCGCTCCACCAGCCGCAGCCTCGCCCCCTCCGCCGCCGCGATCACCACCTCCGGCTTGGGAAACCAGATCCACTGCCGCGCCAGCACCAGGTCATGCAGCCGGCTGAACCAGGGCCGCACCAGCGCCGTGCCGTCCATGTCCTTCACGATCAGCCGCCCGCCCGGCCCCACGCGCTCGGCCGCCCGGCGCACCACCTCGGCGTGCCGCTCGGGCCGCAGATGATGCAGCAGGTCCACCACCGTCACCGCGTCAAACCCGCCATCGGGCCATGCATCCGCCTCGTTCAGGCGCACAAACGTGGTGGGCCGGCCGTGGCGCAGTGCCGCGGCCCGCGCCGCCGACACCGCCTTCTCCGAAAGATCAAACCCCACGCCCTCGCCGAGCCGCCCCGTCGCCCCGAGAAGGTTCAGCAGCAGCCCCGCCCCGCACCCCACGTCCAGCACGCGCGACCCCGGCGCCACGCGCGACAGCACCGCGTCAAACGGCGCAATCGCCGGCCGGTACCGCATCATCCACCGCGCCGCGGCCGGCACCCCGGCGTACAAGTCCCACGCCAACCGCCCGAGCCCCGCCGGCGCAGGCATGGCCGCCGCCGTTCCCACGTCCTCGCCCGCGTGCCTCGCCACCGCCGATGCCCTCCGCGTTCGTCCGTTCCGCCGCGCCGCGACCCGCCCCGAGGCGGCCGACACGTCTTCGGCTCGTCACGCCCCCTCGGGTCATCCTTCGCCGGGGCGACGCCGCGCCCGGGCGGGCCGCGGACCATTGCGGACCACACCCTTCCATACACCAACCCTCGCCCGCCGGGCGCCGCTTGACTTCCCCCCGGCCCCGGGCAATGCTTTCTTCCCGCTCGGCGATCCGTTCGCCGCGCGGCCGTTTGCCCGCACACAAGTCTGTCGCCCGACCCGGCCCCGGTGGTTCTCCACCGAGCGGACCGGCCCGAGCGACCCGCTCCGCCCGGTAGGCGGCGTGCCCCGATTCGGGGCGATTCAGGCCGGCAGCCTTGCCGGCGGTTGCCGTCTCGGCCCGTTGTCCCCGCCCACGCCCCGGCCCGCTCGGCCGAAGGCCGACGCGGCGACCGGCCGAGCCCCACCCGCCGACCCCCTGCCGGCGGGAGCCCGCGTCCATGGCCAACGCCAACGCCGTTCATCTTCGCCGCCAAACCTGGCTCGCCACCCACAACGGCGAGGTCGAGCGCCTCTGGCGCCACGCCGACGCCTCGGGCGTCCCGCTGGGCCGCCTCGCGGTGGAGATCGCCACCGTCCTCATGGGCAAGCACCGCCCCGAGTACACCCCCCACATCGACACGGGGGACTTCGTCGTCGTCACCAACGCCTCCAAGGTGCTCCTCACCGGCGACAAGGCCAACCAGAAGATGGTCAAGCGCTACAGCGACTACCCCGGCGGCCTGAAGCTGGAGTCCTACGGCTCCGTCCTCCAGCGGGCCCCCGAGCGCATCATCACCCTCGCCGTCCGCCGCATGCTCCCCAAGAACCGCCTGGGCCGGCAGATGCTCCTGAAGCTGAAGGTCTACCCCGGCGCCGAGCACCCGCACGCCGCGCAGCAGATGGTCCCGCTGCACGCCTGACGCCGTTCACTTCTCCCCTCTTTTCCGTACGCCATTTCCCCATCGCCCTCCCCCTCCCGCATCGACCTGAGACACCCCATGCCCGACTTCTCCTCCCCCCGGAACGCCGCTCCCCTCGCCCACGACTTTGAGGCCCCCAACCTCGTCGACCGGGCCCCCGCCCCGCGGGCCGAGCGCGTCATCGCCGACCCCAAGCCCGCCGACAAGCACGGCTGGTGGTGGGGCCTGGGCCGCCGCAAGACCGCCGTCGCCCGCGTCCGCATCCGCGCGGCCAAGGAGGGCGAGGGCCGCGGCGTCTTCCAGTTCCAGATCACCCGCAAGCAGTTCAAGACCCTCGAGGAATACTTCCCCCGCGTCCGCGACCGCATGGACGCCCTCTCCGCCCTTGAGCTGACCGACACCCTCGGCAAGATCGACGTCATCGTCCGCTGCACCGGCGGCGGCATCACCGGGCAGGCCCAGGCCGTCCGCCTCGGCATCGCCCGCGCCCTCATCGGCTACGACCCCAACCTTGAGCCCGCCCTCCGCGAGGCCGCCTTCCTCACCCGCGACAGCCGCGAGGTCGAGCGCAAGAAGTACGGGCAGCCCGGCGCCCGCCGTCGCTTCCAGTTCTCCAAGCGCTAAGCCCGCCCGGCCCGCACCGCCTCGGTTCCATGCCGCCGGCCCCCTCTGGGGCCGGCGTTTTCTTTTGATCCCAGACGCCCCGCCGATCACTACGCTCCCGGCGTGCCCAGACGCGCCCGCCTCCGCCGCTTCCTCCGCCGATCGCGACGCCTCGCGATCACGCTGGGCATCGCCCTCGCCGTCGCCTGCACCGTCCTCGCGCTCGCGGGCGCGGCGCTCTCCCGGCAGGCCCCGAGCTGGTGGCGCCGCATTGACCCCGCGAGCCCCGAGGCCGCCGAGGCCGCGCGGCGCCTGGAGAACGACGCGGGGAGCGAGTTCACCCGCCCCCGCGCGAGCGACCCCGCCGAGTCGGCCGACGGCACGCCCCGCAGCGCCCCCTGGTCCGTCGCGATCGACGACCTCACCGCCAGCCGCTGGCTCGCCACCCGCCTGCCCGACTGGCTCCGGGCCGAGGCCAACCTCTCCGACTGGCCCGACGAGCTGCGCGACCTGCAGGTGCGCTTCACGCCCAGCGACATCCACGTGGGCGTCCGCGTCGGCGGGGGCGGGCGCAGCGCGGGCAAGGTGCTCTCCGTCACGCTGCGGCCCGAACTCGTGAACGACGCGCTCTGGCTCCGCGCCACCTGGGTGCACGTGGGGCGCATGCCGCTGCCCGCGGGCGCCGTGCTCGGCAGCGCCGCCGACCGGGCCGCCGAGGCCCTGCCCGAGGTGATGGTCCGCCTGCCCGAGACGGCCGACTTCTTCAAGATCCTCGCCGGCGCCCGCGCCCTGGCCGACCCCGCGGCCCACGAGCTGCCCGACGACCGCACCATCCGCATCCGCCGCGTGCGCCTCGGGGACGGCTGGATCGAGGTCACCTGCCAGACCGAGGGCCGCCGCGTGCCGACGGCCACGCCCGCGCCGTGACTGCCGGCCCGCGCGACCGGCCCGCGCGACCGGCCCGCGCTCAGGGCTTCTTCACCGGCTCACCGCCCGCGGGCGCAGGGGTCGGCTCGCCGGCCTTGGGCTCGGTGTCCTTGGCCTCGGTGTCCTTCGGCTCGGTGTCCTTCGTCTCGGTGTCCTTGGGCTGCGCGTCGCCGGGCTGCGTGTCGTTGGCCTCGGTGCTCGAGGGCTCGGGCGTGGTGGGCTCGGCCGCGGGGGGTGCGGCCTCGGCGGGGGCGGGTGCTGCGGCGGCGTCGGGCTGGGGCTCTTCTTTCCGGCGTTCCTTGCGGGGCAGCATGGTCACCTCGCCCGAGGCGAGGTCCTGGTTGCGCATCACCTTGGTCATGTCGCGGAGCAGGCCGGTGATGCGCCGCTTCTGAAAGCCGCTGGCGTGCGCGCCGATGCGGTTGTTCATCACGTCGAACATCCGCGCCATCTCGCTCGCGCCCACGTTGCCCTCGCGGGCCCACTCGGCCTCGCGCTGCGCCTGCCGCTGGGCCCGGGCCAGCCGCTCCTCGGGGGCCACGTCGCGGGGCTCCTCGCCCCCGAGCTTCTCGAACCACGACTCGATCTTCACGAACGTCTCGGCGAGGTACTTCTTCCGGTCGGCCACCGAGGCGTTGGGGTCATAGTCCTGAGCGAAGCTGTCGAAGACGTCGACGCCCAGCCGCGACAGGTTCTTCTCGAGCTGCGCCCGGGCGGGCCCGGCGATCTGGCTCGCGAACATCGCCATGAGCACCGAGTCGCTGCTGCCCATGTCGCGCAGGCGCGTCACGAGTTGCTCGATGAGGCGGAGCCGCTCGTCGATCGAGAGGCGGTTGAAGTCGTCGTTCAGCAGCGTGTAGTCAAAGAGCACGTCGAGGTTCGCCGTGGCGTAGTCGGGCGGCGGGTCGATGCGCACGGCGAGCCACCAGGCCACGCCGCCGCCGGCGAGGGCCAGCACCGCCGCGGCCGCCGCGCCGACG
>CAZCBN010000176.1:0-4895 GCA_964496975.1 uncultured Phycisphaeraceae bacterium | reverse complement strand
GCCCAGCGCCGGCAGCAGGATGCCGATCAGCAGCGCGATGATCGCGATCACCACCAGCAGCTCGATCAGCGTGAAGCCGCGCGACGCCCGCGCCCCTTCGCCCTCGCCGCCCGCCGCCCGATCACGACACGTCTTCAACGATGCCACGGCCGACCTCCCTTGCAACGCGCCCCGCGGCCTGTGCCGCCGGCGGGCCGCGACCCCGCACGCCCCGAGCCCGCCAACCCGTGGGCCCCAAAGCCCCCGCGCTCGCGGGCCCGCCGTCTCGCCGTGCGTAGCGGCCCCGCGGGTCCGAAACACGGCGCTGACTGTTCCGTATTGTTCCGGAGGATGAACCCCGTGTCAACCCTTTTCATTCCGCAACGATTGCGCTTTCAGATCCGAGAAGATCCATCGTCAATCGATTGCCATGAATGAACCCGAAGGTTCGCGACGCGGCCGACCCAGCTTCCCGGAACGTTACGAAAAACGCCCATGTTCAGGGGAGTCGCGGCCCCGGCCCGGTCACCGCAGCTCGACACTCCAGTACGCCTCGTCGAGGAAGGCCTTCCACGACGCGTACTTCTCGTGCCCCAACTTGATCTGGATCAAGGGGTTGCGCTTCGGCCGCTTGGGCTTGCGGATCAGCTTCATCCGCGCCTGCTCGGGCGTGCGCCCCCCCTTGCGGGCGTTGCACCGCACGCAGGAGCAGACGAGGTTTTCCCACGTGTCCGGGCCGTTCTGGCTCCGCGGCAGGACGTGGTCAATCGAGAGCTCGCTCGTGGGGAAGTAGTGCCCGCAGTACTGGCACTGGTTGCGGTCGCGGGCGAAGAGGTTGCGCCGGTTCAGCTTCACCTGCTGCTCGGGCAGCCGCTCGTAGCCCAGCAGGCGGATGACCCGCGGCACGGCGATGTCGACGCGAACCGTGCGCACCCAGTCGTGCCGCTCGGGCTCGAAGGTGCGGGCCAGCTCGCTGACCTCCATCCACGAGGCGAGGTCGTGGTTGGTGTACTTGCCGCCGTCGACGTGGATGATCTCCGCCGCGTCGCGCACGAGCAGGGTGAACGCCCGCTTGGCCGAGATGACCCGCACGGCGACGTAGAGCTTGTTCAGCACGAGCACCTTGGCGTCGAGCCCCTCGTTCGCGAGGGCCACGCTGCCGGCGCCGAAGATGGGGCTGTCCGAGCCAAAGCCTGAGGCAAGGCACGCGCTGAGGCCCGCACCTCGCCCCGCGTTTGGTGCCAGTTCAAGCGCGTCCGCCGCGTCGTCGGCCGTGTCCTCAACGTCCACCACCGGGCCGCGCCGCGCATGGGCCGAAGCCCGGCCGGACACGCCCGCCGTGGGCGCGCCCGGCAAACGACTGTGCTCGGGTGAGGCGGCATCGCCCGGCGCCGCCGGGGCGGACGCGGACGCGTCGGACGAGGTGGGCCGTGTGGAGGGCTGCGCGGCGGGGTTGAGACCCCCGTCGTCGTGGGGCACGACGAGTGGGCCCTGTATGGGCCGAGGAGAAATCCGGCCACCGGTCCGCAGCATCGCTTGTGGTTGTATCAGGTTCGGGCCGGCGGATCAACAACATCTTGGGCGGGAAACCGACATGCACCGCCCGCGGATCGCGGGTTTGATGCGATCTGAACGCGGGGCGGGTGCCGATCGTGTTCCGTTCGTATCTTGGGATCCGGGCAGCGCGCCGATCTCGGCGGCCTCAGTGGCGGAACCGCCGCACGCCCGTGGTCAGGCAGGTGACGCCGCGCTCGTTGCAGAGCGCGAAGGTCTCGCCGTCACGGACCGAGCCGCCGGGGTGCACGATCGTGCGCACGCCGGCCTCGATCAGCACGGCGGGTCCATCGGGGAAGGGAAAAAACGCGTCGCCCACGGCGATCGCCCCGCGGGCCAGGTCGCCGGCTTTTTGCACCGCGATGCGGCACGACGCGACGCGGTCCATCTGCCCCGCGCCGGCGCCAAACAGCCGCACGGCCTGCGGGTCCGTGCTCGCCACTGGGCCCCCGATCAGCACCGCGTTGCTGGAGAGCGCGCGCACGACTGGCTCGAGCATCGCCGCGGCGCGGAGGGTGCGGGCGTCGGGGGCCGGGCCGGCGGCGTGGACCCACTGGTCGGGGGTGGGCGGCCGGTCATCGGGGCGCTGCGCGAGATAGCCGCCGGCGATGGCGCGCAGGTCGAGCGCCTCGGCCGGCGGTTCCGCGCCGGCGACCAGCAGGCGGACGTTTTTCCAGCGGCTCCGCAGGAGTTGCAGCGCGTCGTCGGCGTAGGCCGGGGCGATGACCACCTCGACGAAGCGCCCCTCGGCGGTGATGCACTCGGCCGCGCGCGCGTCGATGGTGGCCGAGACGGCGAGGATGCCGCCGAAGGCCGCGACCGGGTCGCCGGCGAAGGCGAGTTCCACGGCCGTGCGCACGTCGGGCGCGGACGCGGCGCCGCAGGGGTTGGTGTGCTTGACGACGCACGCGGCGGGGGTGACGTGGCCCAGCGTGCGGGCGGTGCGCGCGAGCTGCGTGACGAGGCCGTAGGCGGCGGAGGCGTCGAGCAGGTTGTTGTAACTCAGCGGCTTGCCGTGCAACTGCGTCGCGCCGACGACGCCGGAGGGGGCCGCGCCGACGGGCGCAAAGACGGCGGCGGGCTGGTGCGGGTTCTCGCCGTAGCGCAGGCCCTGCACGCGGCGGAGCGAGAGGCAGAGCGCGGCGGGGGGAGCGCCCGGCGCGGGCGCGGCGTCGGCGTCAAGCGGCGCGTTGGCGGCGGTGAGGTCGCTGGTCAGGTAACTGGCGATGGCCGTGTCGTACGCGGCCGTGCGCGCGAAGGCGGCGGCTGCGAGGGTGCGGCGGGTTTGCAGGGAGATCGCGCCGTTGGTGTGCGCGAGTTCGTTGATGATGTCTGCGTATTGCTGCGGGCTGGTGACGACGGCGACCCAGTCGTGGTTTTTGGCCGCGGACCGCACCATGCTGGGGCCGCCGATGTCGATCTGCTCGACGGCTTCGTCGCGGTGGACGGCGGGGTTGGCCACGGTCTGTTCGAAGGGGTAGAGGTTGATGCAGACGAGGTCGATGGGGGCGATGCCGTGCGCGCGCATGGCGCTGGTGTGCTCGGGCAGGTCGCGTCGGGCGAGGAGGCCGCCGTGGACCTTGGGGTGCAGGGTTTTGACGCGGCCGTCCATCATCTCGGGGAAGCCGGTGAAGTCGGAGATGTCTTGGACGGGGAGGCCTGCGTCGCGGATGGCCTTGGCGGTGCCGCCGGTGGAGATGAGGTGGACGCCGGCGCGGTGGAGGGCCGCGGCGAAGTCGGCGAGGCCGGACTTGTCGGAGACGGAGAGGAGGGCGCGGGTGGGGTGGATGAGGTCGGGCATGGGGGGTGGGGGCCGCTTGGGATGGGCGGCATGGGGAGAGGTGGAGGCCGCTCGGCACAGGCTGCAAGCCTGTGCCACCGGGGGAGGGCTCGGCACGGGCTGCAAGCCTGTGCCACCAAGGGGGAACTCGGCCCAGACGGCGGGCCTTGTGCCAACGGGGCCGCACGATGTCGGGCGGGACGCGTTACTTGCGGGGCTCGAAGCGGATGACGACGCCCGAGGCGCCGACGGCGTAGAGGTTGGGGTCGGTGAAGCCGTCGGGGATGAGGGCGCGGACGCCCGGGGCGTCGAAGGCGTAGATGAGGGTGCCGCGGGTGCGCTCGACGAGGGCGAGGGTGGGGACGGCGGGGTCCCAGATGATGAGCTCGTCGTTGCGCACGCCCAGGATGGAGCCGCGGGCGTCGGGGCAGGTCCACTTCACGTCGCCGGTGGTGGCGTCGAGGGCCTGGATGCCCTGGGTGGGGACGCTGACGTAGACGGTGCCGTCGTGGACGGCGGGCTGGTCGCGGAGGGGGGCGTCGGTGCGGTAGCGCCACATCTGGACGGCGCCGAAGGGCTTGTAGGCGTACACGGATTGATCGAGGGCGGCGATGTAGAGGTTTTCGCCGTCGGAGACGGGGTTGTTGGCGAGGCCGCTGGCGATGCGGCCGCGGCCGACGGAGGAGCCGGTGAGGGGGTCGATGAAGAGGATGTCGCCGCGCTGGGTGACGGCGGCGACGACGTCGCCGACGCGGACGGGGGTGGCGGTGATGGCGCCGTCCAGGAGGTAGCCCCAGGCCTTGAGGCCGTCGTTGAAGGGGGCGGGGAGGAGGGAGCCGTCGGGGCTGCCGAAGCGGTGGCCCAGGAGCTCGCCGGTGGGGGTGCCGTAGACGGCGATGCCGCCGACGATGACGGGGGGGGTGTTGAGGACGATGGCGGGTGGCTGACGGGCGAGGACGTTGCCGCTGGAGGCCTCGAAGGCGAGGACTTCGGGGCGGCTTGAGGCGAGGAGGACGCCGCCGATGCGGGTGACGTCGGTGAACTTGGTGAGCGCGGAGGAGGCCTGGAGGGACCAGCGTCGGCTGCCGGTGTCGGCGTCGATGACGGTCATGAGGGCGGCTTGGTCGAGGGCGATGACGATGTCGCCCTGGGGCTCGAGGAGCTCGACGGTTTTGCCGGGGGTGAGGTAGGGCGTGCTGCTCCAGGACCAGCGGTAGCCGAGCTCGGCCCAGTGGTCGTGGACGATCCGGACGCCGGCGGACTGGGTGACGACGCCTCCGGCGAGGCCGGGGGCGGGGGTGCTGCCGTCGGGGCTGGGCGTTGCGGTGGTGGAGGGGGTGGATTCGGCGCTGGATGTGGTGCTGGTGGTTGCGCCGGCGATGGGGCCCGAGTCGGCGGGCTTGGTGGCGGCGCAGGAGACGAGGGCGCCGGGGAGGAGGGCGAGGGGCAGGAGGGTTGAAGCGAGCATCGCGCCCCCTGATCGAATGGGGCCTTGGGTTGGCATCGCGAGGCTCCGAGGTGGGCGAGGCCGGCGTGGTTTGGTCGCGGCCTGGCGGTGGTGTGGGTTCGGTTGCGCGGGGTG
>CAZCBN010000175.1:0-4964 GCA_964496975.1 uncultured Phycisphaeraceae bacterium | reverse complement strand
TGCCAACCCCGATGCCAGTCCCGACCCCACCGCCGCCCTGCACACCCAAGGCCGCCGCGTCAATCACCCGCGGCGCATCGGCGCCCCCGCGCGCCCCCCAGCCCGCGCGCCCGGCCCGATCCGCCCCGCGCCCGTTCACGCCCCCGCCAGCCCGCGCGACGCCCCGGCCAGAGAAGGCCGCGTCCGCCCCGCCTCCTCCACCGCCGCCCGGAACATCGCGAGCCCCGGCGTCTCACCCTGCCGCACCTGCGGCGAGAGCCGCGTCCACCACGGGTGACGCGTCCAGTCCAGGTACCGCTCCGGGTGCGGCATGAGCCCAAAGATCCGCCCGCTCGCGTCGCACACCCCCGCGATCCCCCGCGCCGACCCGTTCACCTGCTCCCCATACCGCAGCGCCACCCGACCCCCCGCCTCCAGCGCGTCCAACACCGCCGCCTCCGCCACCACCCGGCCCTCGCCGTGCGCGATCGGAAGCCGGCACACCTCCGCCGCCACCTCGCCCGTGAGCCCCGCCAGCGGACGCGTCCACACGCACGGGCTCCCCGGCTCCGCCCGCACCGAGACCCACCGGTCCACAAACCGCGCCCCGGCGTTCGTCGCCAGCGCCAGCGTCTGCGCCGGCGGGCCCGACGCCGGCCACGCCCCACCCGCCGCCGGCCCAGGCAGCAGCCCCGCCTGCACCATCACCTGAAACCCGTTGCACGCCCCGATCATCAGGCACCCGCGCTCCGCCGCCTCCCGCAGCGCCGGCCAGAGCCGCTCGCGAAGCCGCGCCGCGAAGATCCGCCCCGACGCCAGATCGTCCCCGTGGCTGAAGCCCCCCGGCAGCCCGATCAGGTCCGCCGCGTGCAAGGGCGACGCGTCGCGCGACAGCGCGTCCACGTGCCACACCTCGCACGACGCCCCGGCCAGGCGAAACGCCCGCACCATCTCCGCGTCGCAGTTCGTCCCCGCCGTGCGAACCACCACCGCCCGCGGCCGATCAACGCCCTCGTGCTCGTGCATGCGTCAAGCCTACGAGCGTTCGCCCCCGCCCGCCGCCCTGCCGTGCGCGCCGCCACCCGGGCGCCCCACCCCCATAGACTGCCCGACGCCGAGCGCACAGCCCCGGCCCATCCCGCCCGATTCATCCCACCCGGCCCACCACCCAACGCGCCCCGGAGGCACCCCATGCCCGCCGTGCATCCCTTCAAGCCCCTGCAGTTCCAGGCCGGCCGAGGCGACGTCAGCACCCGCGTCGCCCCTCCCTACGACGTGCTCTCCGCCGCGCAGAAGGCCGACCTGCTCGCCCGCGACCCCAAAAACATCGTCGCGATCGACCTGCCCCACGTCCCCGCCAAAGAGCTCGGCCCCCCCGCCGCCTATGCCGGCGCGGCCGCTGCCTACCGCCAGTTTCTCGCGGAGGGCACGCTCACCCGCCGCGGCACCGCGGCCCTCTTCGCCTACCGGCAGACCTTTGCCATCGCAGGCCGGCGCTACCAGCGCTGCGGCATGGCCTGCACGCTCGACACCGTGCCCTTCGGCCCACGCCCCGGCGGCGGCATCCTCCCCCACGAGCAAACCTTCAGCGGGCCCAAGGAAGACCGCATCGCCCTCATGCGCGCCACCGCCGCCCAGCTCAGCCCCATCTTCGGCCTCCACCAAGACCCGCGGGGCCACGCGAGCCGCATCATCCGCGAGGTCGCCGAGTCACGCCCCGCCGACCTCACCGCCGACCTCCGCGACGGCGTCACCCACGAGCTCTGGACCGTCGAGGACGAGGCCACCATCGCCCGCTACCAGGCCACCCTCGCCGGCGAAGACGTCTTCATCGCCGACGGCCACCACCGCTACAACACCGCCCTCAACTACCTCGCCGAGCTCTCGGCCCACACCCCGCTCCCCGCCGACCACCCCGCCCGCCGCACCATGTTCGTCCTCGTCGGCATGTCCGACCCGGGCCTCTACATCGGCCCCACCCACCGCGTGCTGGGCGGCATGAAGCACTACACCATCGACGCCTTCACCCGCGCCGCCCAGGGCCTCCTCCGAATCGACCCCATCGCAGCAGACCCCTGCCGCTTCGACGACGAGCTCACCGCCCGCGCGCACGCCGCCGGCACCAACGCCCTGGGCCTGCTCGACTTCGCCACCGGACGCTGCTTCTGCGCCACCCCCGTCGCGGCCGACCCGCTGAAGGCCACCCACGCCAACCGGTGCGACGCCTGGCGTCACCTCGACGTCGCGATCATCCAGCACCTGATCGTCGAGCAGATCTGCCAGCCCATGCTCAACGACAACAACCCCGTCCAGTGGGCCTTCCCCCACACCATCGACGAGGTCATCGCCATCGGCAAGGGCCACGAAACCGGCTCCGGCGGCGGCTCGGGCTTCGCCCAGCTCGCCGTCATCGTCCGCCCCACGCCCCTCGACGCCGTGCGCGACGTGAGCCGGGCCAACGAGCTCATGCCCCAGAAGTCAACCTTCTTCTATCCAAAGCTCGCGACCGGCCTCGCCATCCACCCGCTCGACGCCTGAAGCCTGAAGCCCCGCGCCGCGCGCACCGCGGAACAGACCGCGTCATTCCCCGCCGATCGACTCGCCCAAGAACGCGGCGTACTTCCCCGCGTCCGCATACCCCACGAGCCGCCCCACCACCTCGTCGCCGCGGATCACGAGCGTCGTCGGGTACGCCTCGACCGGCAGCCGCGCGATGTCCTCGCGGTTCGCCGAGTCTTCCAGGTGCACCGTCACCGCGCGCTCGCCCAGCAGCTTTTCCACCGCCGCGTCCTTCAGCGTCGTGCGCTTCAGCATCTGGCAGGGCCCGCACCAGTTCGCCGTCACCAGCGCCACCACGGGCCGCCCGGAAGTCGACGCGAGCCGCATCGCTTCGCTGAGCCCCGCCGCGACCACCGGCCCGCCCGCGGCGTCACCCGCCGCGTTGCCGCTCGTTGCCCCGTTCGTGCCGGTGACGTCCGTCGCCCCGGCCTCGCCGGTCGCCCCGGTCGCGCTCACCGCCGCGGCCTCGCCCGCCGCCGCGGCCACGCGAAACGCCGCGGGCGTCTCCGCCGGACCCGCGAGCAACGCCGGACCGAGCACCAACGCCCCAAGCGCCCCAGCCCCCACCATTGCAAAAACGATCGCGCTTTTCATTGACGGCTCCGGTACATCCCCAGTTCAACCCTCGCCCAACCCTCACGCAACGCACGTCCAACGCCAACCAAGCTCACATTCTGCCCACAAAACACGTCGTTTCACGCCGCCCGCACACGCCATCACCAGACCTGCGTCCGGCCGGCATCGGGCCATTGGCCCGCCGCGTGCGCACGAGTGCGGACTCGTCCCCACGTCATCCCCGCCGCACCCGCGCCTATTCCCGCACGCCCAAGAGGAGGCCCCGCAAGAGGCCGCGCACAAAGCCCCGAACTCCGCGGTCCACTCCCCTCGGGCCCTCGTGTCCCCGCCAACATCTCCACGGACCACCCGCTCCGCTTACCACGTCACAAGCTCGCCCGTCAGCGGCTCCAGCAGGTCCCGCGCCGTCACCACGCCGACGGGCCGCCCGCTCGCGTCCTCCACAACGGCGAGCGACGAGCCCGCGCCCTGCATCCGCACCAACCCCTCGCGCGCCGACATCTCCGCCGCAAGCCGCACCGGCGCCCGGCCCACACCCGCGGGTGTTCGCCCCGCCCCGGCCAGCAGATCCAGCCGGTGCACCACCGCCGCCACGCGGCCCGACCGATCCACCACCGGCACCGCCCGCACGCCGCGCCGCCCCGCGACGCCCAGCACCGCCTCGCGCCCCGCGCCCGCGGGCACCCACGCCGTCTGCGCCCAGGGCGTCATCTGCTCCCCCACCGTTGCGCGGCCAAACTCCAGCGCCCGGTCGATGAGCGTCCCCTGCTCGCGGCTCAGCGAGCCCGACGACGCCGACTCGCGCAGCAGCTCGATCACGCGGAGCCTCCCCCGCACCGCCGCCCCCCCCGGCCCGCCCCCCCGCAGCCGCGACAGCCCCCGCGCCATCCACAGCACCACCGGCAGCACCCCGGTCACCGTCAGCACAAGCCGCGCCGCCGTGAGCGCGACCGAGGCCCCCGGTGTCCAGCGGTCCGCGCGCGCACGGAACAGCTCCTTCGGCAGCGCCTCGCCAAACACCAGCAGCAGCGGCGTCACCACCAGCAACTGCAGCGCCATCTCCCCCGCCCCGCTCAGCCCGAGCTGCGCGAGCACACCCCCCAGCCCGAGCGTCCCCACGTAGTTGCACGCGTTGTTGCTCAGCAGCACCGTGCCCAGCACCCGCTCGGGGTGCTCCAGCTCCGACAGCAGCCGCCTCGCCCCGCGGCCGCGCACCGCGTCGTTGGCGCGCACGCTCAGGCGCACCCGGCTCGCGCAGTACGCGCCGGTCTCCACGCCGCTGCACAGCGCCGAGCCGCCCAGGCCCGCCAACGCCGCCGCCGCCCAGCCCAGCGTCTCAGCCCACGCCATCGCCGCCCCCCGCCATCGGCACCTCGACGAGCACCAGGTCCACCCCGCGGCCGCGCACAGACTCCACCGAGAGCCGCAGCCCCCCCACCCGCACCGAGTCCCCCACCGTCGCGAGCCGCCCGAGCCGCTGCACGATCAGGCCGCCCAGCGTCGCCGCGCCGCCGGCCGCGCCCGCCCCCTCGGCCCCCGCCCACGACCCCTCGAACAGCTCCTCGAACGCGCGCACGCCCAGCCGCCCCGGCACGAGCCACCGCCCCAGCCCCACCATCTGCACACGCCCCGGCCCCGTGCGCGCCGCCTCGCCCGCCCCGCGCACCAAGGCCTGCGCGATCGTCCCCACCGAGACCAGGCCCGTGATCGCCCCGCGCTCATCGACGCACAGCGCGTGCGCGCGGCCGACGCGCCGCAACTGCTCCAGCGCCGCGTCGAGCCGCGCCGTCTCCGGCAGGTACACCGCGGGCCGCACGTGCCGCGACGCGCCGACGGACGCGGGGTTGGCC
>CAZCBN010000174.1:0-5041 GCA_964496975.1 uncultured Phycisphaeraceae bacterium | reverse complement strand
TCGAGGGCGGCTGCAACGCCGTCGCCAGCACCTTCGGCGTCCTCGGCGCCGTCGCCCGCAAGTACGCCCACAAAATCCCCTTCATGGTGAAGTTCAACCACAACGAGTTGCTCACCTACCCCAACCAGTTCAAGCAGATCCCCTTCGGCACCATCCGCCAGTGCTACGAGATGGGCGCCGCCGCCGTCGGCGCCACCGTCTACTTCGGCAGCGACGACTCCACCGAGCAGATCCAGTACGTCTCCGACATGTTCGCCGAGGCCCACCAGTACGGCATGGTCTGCGTCCTCTGGTGCTACCTCCGCAACAACAAGTTCAAGGTCAACGGCGTCGACTACCACACCTCCGCCGACCTCACCGGCCAGGCCAACCACCTCGGCGTCACCATCCAGGCCGACATCATCAAGCAGAAACTCCCCACCAACAACGGCGGGTACGCCGCCCTCAACACCGGCGACTCCTCCTACGGCAAGTTCCGCAAGGAGGTCTACACCAAACTCTCCGGCTCCGACGAAAACGGCGGCGGCGGCCACCCCATCGACCTCTGCCGCTACCAGATCATCAACAACTACATGGGCCGCATCCCCCTCATCAACTCCGGCGGCGACAGCAAGGGCGCCAGCGACACCGCCGAAGCCGTCAAGACCGCCGTCATCAACAAGCGCGCCGGCGGCATGGGCCTCATCTCCGGCCGCAAGGCCTTCCAACGCCCCATGAAGGAAGGCGTCGCCCTCCTCAACGCCATCCAGGACGTCTACCTCGACAAGACCGTCACCGTCGCCTGAGCGGGTCACCACCCCCAGCGCACGCCCATCGAACCATCGCGAAGCCCAGGGACCCTCATCCCTGGGCTTTTTTCTTCACGCGTCCCGATCCGTCCACGCCGTCAAAACCCATACCCCACACCCGCGTACACCCGCAGGTCGCTCCGCTCGATCCCCGGGTCCACCACGCTCTGGTACTCGTGCAGCAGACCCGCGTTCACGTTCAGCCCGCGGCGCATGTCCAGGTCGAGCACCCACCCCGCCGACGTCACCGTTCGGAACTCCCCGCCCTCTTCCAGATCCGGGAAGTACCGGAACGACGCCTCAAGCCGCTGGCGATCGCTGATCTTCCACGCCACGTCCGCGCCGGCCAGAGCCTCGGGGATCCACTCGTCCCGCTCGCTGCCAAACTCGCGCACCGCGCCCGCACCCGCACGCGCCACCAGCCTGAGCCGCTCGCGGTCGAACACCTTGTACCCCAGGCCCGCGTGCGTCCCCACCCGCACGTCCCAGCTCTCGAACTCGTCCCACTCAAGCCGCCCATCCGAGAACCAGATCCACCGCGTCGGCGTGATGTCACGGTCGTACAAAAACGCCCCAAACGCCTCGTTCTCCGTCGTCTCGTTGGACTGCGACTGAAAGAAGTACGCCGAATCAAGCCGCAGCTTGTCGACCTCCGTCTCCCGCGTCCCGACATACCCGACCCGCGCCGTGGTTGACTCGGTGTTCCCGTCGATGAGCCCGAAGCTCAGCTCCACCCGGTTCTCCCACCGCGCCGCGCCGGCCCCTTCCGCCGCCGCAGCGCTCCCCGCCGCATCCCCCGGCGTACTCCCCTGCGCCGCATCCCCATTCCCACCCGCCGGCACGGCGTCCCCGCCCGCCGCCGCGGGCACCGCCGCGCTCTCCCCGCTCCCGATCCCGCCCGCGCCCGCGCCAGCCTCGCCCTTCGCCGCCGGCACCGACACCGACCCGTCCCCCGCCGCCACGAGCCCCTCGGGCAGCGCCACGCCCCGTGCGCGCAGCATCTCCAACAGCTCCGCCGCCGTCTGCACCCGCACCGCCGGCTCGACCGCCGCCCCCGCGGCATCTGAGCCCGCCGGCTCATCCACACCCCCCGCGCGCGCGACCGCCACCACCATCGCCGCAACGCACCACCCACACGCCCATCGCGCCGTCCGCATCACCAACGCCCCCGAAGCTGTGCCCCGCCGCCCACGCGTCTCGCCGCAGGCTATCGCCAACACCCCGCGCACCGCGCCCGCGTACCGTCCATCCGCATGGCCCCCCCACGCCCACAGAGCCCACCACGCCCCGTCGTCTTCCTGGACCGCGACGACACGCTCAACCGCAACGCCGATCTTCCCCCCGCCGCCTTCCCCGGCACCCGGGGCGACTTGTTTCTCCCCGAGCACGTCCAGCTCTTCCCCGGCGTCGCCGACGCCTGCCAGCGTCTGAAGTCCGCCGGCTATGCGCTCGTCGTCGTCACCAACCAGGCCTGCGTCGCCCGGGGCCACGCCACGCTCGCCGACGTGGAGCGCACGAACCAGGCTGTTGCCGACGCCCTCGGCCCGGGCGTCATCGACGCGTGCTACAGCGCCACCTTTCACCCAAGCGCCGTCGTGCCCCACCTGCGGAGCCGCGCCGAGGCCGACCACCCCTGGCGAAAGCCCGGCCCCGGCATGCTCCTCGCCGCGGCCCATGACCTGCACCTCGACCTCGGCCGCGCGTGGATCATCGGCGACAAGACGCGCGACGTCGACGCCGGCCTCGCCGCCGGCCTGCCCCGCGCCCGCTGCCTGCGCATCGGCCCCCCCCACGCCCCAGACCCCACGTCCGACTTCCCCGACACGCCCAGCGCCGCCGAGCACATCCTCGCCCAGGGCCCCGCGCACGAGTTGCCCAGCTCACTCGCCCCGCCCCGCCAAGCTCCCGCGTCCCCGCCGCCGATGATCCTGCGCCCCGCGACCACCGTCACGCTGCGCACCACCGACGGCACGCACCCGCTGCGCGACGCCGACGTGCGGCGGAACGTGGAGGCCGCCGCACACGCCATCGCCGAGCGCACGGGCGTAGAACTCCTCGCCCTCGCTCTCGCCCCCACGGGCGACGCGCTCACCGCGACGCTCGCCACGCACCGGCTCGCCGCGACCGCCTTCGCCGCCGAGCTGCGCCGCCACACCAACCACTGGCACCAGCAGCACCGGGGCGCACCCCTCTGGCCCGCCAGCACCGACGCCGAGTGAGCGCATGGCCCGCGTCCTCGTCATCCTGCCCTCGTGGATCGGCGACGCCGTCATGGCGACCCCGGCGCTGCGCATGCTGCGCGACGCCCTGCCCGGCGCGCTCATCGGCGCCCTCGCCCGGCCCGGCATCGACGCCCTGCTCGACGGCTCGGGCCTCGTCGACGACCTGCACGTCGCCCGCCCCACCGGCGTGCTGGGCCCCAAGCACATCGCCGCGAAGCTGCGCCCAAGGCGGTACGAGACCGCCCTCCTCCTCACCGGCTCCTTCTCGACCGCGCTCGTCGCGCGCATCGCCGGCATCCCGGCCCGCATCGGGTACGACCGCGACGCCCGCGGGTTTTTGCTCACGCGGCGGCTCCTCCCGCCCCGCACCCCCCGCGGCGGGTGGGCGATCGTGCCGGCGTGTTCGTACTACGCCCACGCCGTGCGCGCGCTGCTGGAGCCGTCCGGGCCCGCCGCGCTCGCCGCGCCGCCGCTGGACCACCCCACCCACGCCGCGCTCGACCTGCCCCCGCACGCGCGGCTGCGCCTGGGCCTGACCGAGCGCGACCACGCCGAGGCGCAGGCCCTGCGCGACCGCGCGGGCCTGTCCGCCGGCGAGCCCTTCGCGCTGCTGAACCCCGGCGGCAACAACCCCGCCAAGCGCTGGCCCGCCGAGCGGTTCGCGGCGCTCGCGGAGCGCCTGGGGCGCGCGCACGGCCTGCGCGTGCTCGTCAACGGCTCGCCCGACGAGGCCGAGCTGTGCGCGACCATCGCGGACGCCGGGGGGCCGGGGTGTCTCTCGCTGCCGGCGCACGGCGGGACGATGCGCACGCTGAAGGTGCTGGCCTCGGGCGCACGGCTAATGGTGACAAACGACACCGGGCCCCGGCACATCGCCGCGGCCTTTGGCACGCCGCTTGTTTCGCTCTTTGGCCCCACCGACCCGCGCTGGACGACGCTGCCGAGCGACCACCCGGCCAACGACCCGCGGGGCGAGCAGATCATCGTCGCCGACCCCACGCTGCCGCCGGCGCTTTCGGCGAACGACCACCCCGAACGCTGCGCGATCGACCGCATCGAGCTGCAGCGGGTGATTGAGGCCGCGGAGGCGGCGCTACGGGCGGGCGTCGGCCAGCGGGGGATGTGATGGTGCGAAAAGGCCCAGGCTGCACGCCTGGGCCACGATGACCGGGGACGGCCCGCGATGGAGATCTGGGACCGTGGTCGGCGCGGCGGCTCAGGCGGCCTGACGCACGGGCTCGGCGGCGGGCGACGTGCCCTCCACGTCCCACGTGCCGGCGAACCAGCGGCGGCCCGGGAAGCGACGCTCCAGCGCGGCCGCGATGGCGCGGCGGCGACGGGGCAGGCAGGCCTCCATCACGCCGATCGGCCGCGTCGCGTGCAGCCAGCCCATCGCGACGGCGTCGCGCTCGGCGCCCGCCGCGGGCCAGCCGATGCGGATCTCCCCCGTTGCGTCGGCGTGCCAGCGCAGACCGATGTTCGGGAGCCCGCGGGCCGAACGGTCCTCGGCCCCGGCGGCGTCGGACGGCGTACCGGCCGCGAGGGCCTCGCCCGCGCCGGCGTGGGCCGCGATGGGGAACGTCAGGGCATCGTGGTGTTCTCGGTCCGGCATGGGTCGCTCCTTCCGCGCGGGCGCTCTGATCCGCCCATCCTGCATCGGTAGCCGCCGGGCGTCATCGCAGCCGCAGGGCCGCGCGCGGAAGGATCTGACGCCTGTGCGGCGTCCCCAGACGATGCGGTCGGCGCACGCCCGGCAGAGGGCGCACGCGGCGCGTTCGGCGGGACCGGCCCAGGCGGCGCAACCCCACCCCTGGGGCGGGGGCAGGGGGCGGCGCGGGGGTGGAGGTCGCGGGGCGTGTCGATTGAGAGGAGAGGAGAGGAGAGGAGAGGGAGAAGGAGAAAAGAAGAGCCGGCTCGGAGAGCCGGCCTACCCAGAACCCCGAGCCGGCGGGTCCGCACGGTTGCGGCGGGCGGGTGGTTGACCGCGTGGGGGGTGCCACTACCATTGCACCCTGTGCCCATGGTCCGCCC
>CAZCBN010000173.1:0-5044 GCA_964496975.1 uncultured Phycisphaeraceae bacterium | reverse complement strand
CCCCCGCCGCGCGGATCTGGTCCGCCAGCAGCGGGATGTTCGCCACGAGCATCAGGTCGTTGCCCGACGCCGCGGCCTCGCCCGCCGCGCCCAGCATCGCCGCGTGCGCGGCGCCCTGGTCCTGCGTCGCGTACGCCCGCACCCGCTCGGCGTTCACGCCCGCGGCGACATAGTCGCCCAGGTCGCGCATCGTCAGCACCGTGCCGAACATGTTCACCGACAGCACGCCGTCGGCGAACGTCGGGTTCTGGCTCTCGATGAAGGGCGACGTGCGGAAGGCCTCAAAGTCCTCCACCGGCAAGATCGCCACGCCGTCCGGCGGGCCCGCCTCGGGGCCCTCCTCGGGCAGGTACAGCACCACCGCGGCCGACCCGTCCGCCTTCACGCCCGGCTGCGCGAGCAGCAGCTGCGCAAAGCCCAGGCCCGCCATCCCCTGCTGCGCCTCCTCGGGCAGAAGCTTGCCGAACGCCTTGTTGAACGCCGTCACGTCGTCCAGCAGCGCCTTCAGGTTCGGCACCGCGACATACACCGGCGTCTCCGCCGCCACGTGCGCCAGCGCCCCGGGCACCGCCGCCGCGGCCGTCGCCACGGGCAAAAGCCCGACCGCCAGCCCCGCCGCGAGCACCATCGCCCAACCGCCGTTCACCCCGCGAGTCGCTTGCCGACGCATCGAATCCCTTTCGCCGTGTGCTGCTCTGTGATGCCTGTCCCGTTCCACCGCCCGCACAGTACCAGCCCGCCGAACGCCCAGCGCGGCCGCCGGCCCCACCATGCGACGAACACCCCGCCCCCGGGCACGTGCCCCAGAGCGTGCGCCGGCACGCCCCGCCACGTCACTGGTCGTTGGCCCCCGCGCGTTTCGCGCGCGGCCCGCGCCCGCCCCCGACCACCCCCCTCACACCCGCCGGTCCAGCAGCCGGTACGCCACCGCCTCCGCCACGTGCTCGGGCCCCACCTCGTCCCGATCCTCCAGGTCCGCGATCGTCCGGCTCACGCGGCGGATCTTGTCATACGCCCGTGCGCTCAGCCCCAGGCCCATCATCGCGTCCCGCAGCAGCGCCGACGACGCCTCCGTCAGCCCCGCGCACTCGTCCAGTTGCTTCCCGCTCAGCCGCGCGTTGGGCAGGCCCGCGCCCTGCCGCCGCGACATCCGCTCGCGGGCCGCGTGCGTGTGCGCGCGCATCTCGGCCGTGCCCGTCCCCTTCTTCTTGGAAGAAAGCTGGTCAAACGGAACCGCCGGCGCCTCCACGTGCATGTCGATCCGGTCCAGCAGCGGCCCGCTCAGCCGCCCCACATACCGGTCCATCTCCCGCCGCCCCACCTCGCCGGGGGCGACATCCCCCCGCGGCGTCGGGTTCATCGCCGCCACCAGCATGAAGCTCGCCGGGAACTTCACCGTCCCGTGGCTCCGCGCGATGCTCACGACGTGGTCCTCCATCGGCTGCCGCAGCGTCTCCAGCACCCCGCGGGGGAACTCGGGCAGCTCATCCAGGAACAGCACGCCCTTGTGCGCCAGGCTGATCTCCCCCGCCCGCGGCACGATGCCCCCGCCCACGATCGCCGGCGCGCTCGCGGTGTGGTGGGGCGTGCGCACGGGCCGCGTCCGCACCAGCGTCTCCCCGGGCCGCATCGCCCCCGCGGCCGAATAGATCCGCGTCAGCTCGATCGCCTCGTCCGCCGTCAGCGGGGGCAGCACGCCCGGCAGCGCCTTGGCCATCATCGTCTTCCCGCTGCCGGCGGGGCCCAGCATCAAGATGTTGTGCGCCCCCGCCGCGGCGATCACCAGCGCCCGCTTCACCGCCTCCTGCCCGCGCACCTCGGCGAAGTCAATCGGCGCCTCGGCGCTGCGCAGCAGCGTCTCCACGTCCGGCGCCGCCGTGGGCTCGGCGTCCAGCTCGCCGTTCAGCAGGCCCACAACCTCCGCGATCGTGCGCACGCCGTAGACGTTCAGCCCCCCCACCACCGCCGCCTCGCCCGCGTTCTCCGCCGGCACGACGAGCCCCGAAAAGCCCGCCGACCGCGCGTAGTCCGCCATCGCGATCGCCCCGCGGATGGGCCGCACCCGGCCGTCCAACCCGAGTTCCCCCGCGAACACCAGCCCCCGCACGTCCGGCACGGGCGCCACGCT
The DNA here is from genome assembly GCA_964496975.1 of uncultured Phycisphaeraceae bacterium. GTDB lineage: Bacteria > Planctomycetota > Phycisphaerae > Phycisphaerales > UBA1924 > CAZCBN01. Next base: position 2,916 of record CAZCBN010000173.1, on the reverse strand, counting down.
CGCCGGCCCGGGCCCGCCCTCGCGCCGCGGCGGGATCACCCCCTGCGCCATCAGCATCGCCACCGCGATGGGCAGGTCGTACACCGGCCCCTCTTTCCGCACGTCGGCCGGCGCGAGGTTAATCAGCAGCCGCCCCAGCGGGAACGCGTACCCGCTGTTGCCCAGCGCCGACCGCACCCGCTCCAAACTCTCCCGCACCGCCGCATCGGGCAGCCCGACAACGGTGCACCGCTCCATCGCCCGGTCGTCGTGGTCAACCTCCACCTCGCAGCCAAGCGCATCAATCCCCTGAAGCAGGCAACTCTGGACGCGGGCGATCATGGCCCAATCATAGACCAAACCTTGATGACTCGGTATCGGCAGCACCCAGTGCGTTGTTCATCCGCCCACATCCCTCCCGGCGACCCCGCGAAGCGTGTGCTGGCCTGCAACGCCGTCCCAGCCGTGGCCACTCGGCGACGGCCCGTCCGCGTCCATGCCCTCGTAGCTATCGCCAGTGGGGTATCCGTCGGGGATGCTCCCCGCCGGCAGGCTACGAGCGGCCCCATCCGCCAACGCCACGAGCACGCCCCCTGCGGGGCCGACCGAGCCGGGCGGAGTTTCGTGGGTCAGCAGTATCTTCGACGAGGGGAACGTCACCTCGCCGACGCGAGTGGATCGCCACTGATCGCGGCCAGTTCGCGTGGTTGGGTCCCAGTACGTCGGCGAAGCGAGCATGGCACACGATGCACGGTAAGCGAACGTCGCGCTGCTCAGCCTGCGCGGCGCCGCGTCACCACTGGCGACGGCGTAGGGCGATTCGAAGACTTCGATCTCGTTCTTCGCATAATACGATTCACACCGCAGCACGTACGGCCATGCATCCGAGGTATCAAAGTAATAAAATGTCTCATCGACGGAACCACACATCAAAGCCCCGTTGAGCCGCCGCGGATCGACGAAACAAGGCCACTGGTCGTCAAAGTCCTGCGCATAAACCTGAAACACCTGAGCATGCGATCGCAGTCGAGACATCGCGACCGCATCAGCGCCCGATGCACGCGCACGGTGGAGAACCGGCAAGAGCAACGCGACGATCGCCCCGAGAACGACCAGCACGACCAAAACCTCAACCAGCGAGTAGCCGGCACCCATCCCGCTGCGGTGGCGGGCAACCGCACGCGGCATCGCAGACGCGGGCAACGAGCGCCCCACGAGCGCTCGACGAAGCCGCTTCGCCCCGCCCGCGATCTCCGGCGCAAGCAGGGCTACAAGCAGGCCGGCGTACATGAGCATCCGGTACGTCGCTCCAGAACGCATCGTCTCGAACCGTACGAACTCCCCGAAGCACGAGCACTTCGGATGAAACCCCATGCCGAGGTGGACACCGTACACGCACGCCATCGCGAGCACAAACCCCGCCGCGACGCGCCGCGTGTTCCGCCGTGCACCCGCCAACCAAGCGGGAAACATCGCGAGCTCCATCCCGACAACCAGCAGGGACAGGGCAGGCCTGGACCATGCAGGGATGAGCGGCCAACTTTTCAATGAAGACGCGAAACCCGGCAGATCCCACGCCTTGAGTAATCCAGCGGCCAGAAGCAACAGCAGCACCGCCGGAGGAAGCCAAGCGCCCATCTTTTCAATTTGCCCGGTCACATCGGCACTCCGATGCAATCATCGGCCGGAATACGGCAAATGCCCTCTCCAACCCGGTTGTTTCTACAGTCAGAGCTGTTGGAACCGGCGTGCCCAGAACCTGGTCGTAGCGCGCAAACGTCATCCACGCAATCCCACGTCGCCCACTCGCACGTCTGTGTAAATCGCTGGGAATCGGTTGCGTTGCCGTTGCACTTGTCGTATTTAGTGTAGGAAAGCGCGCCATCCGTGATGACGTAGTCCGGGCAAAGCTCATAGACAATGTTTCCGTTACTGTCCGTCTGCGTGCAGAACTCATCAAAGTCCAATGGAACCAAAGCGCAGCAGTTGGGCGGGCTGAACGGCACCGTGAGCCGACACGCCAGCGCGACGGATACCACTGCACCAACGGTAAACGCGGACCCCAGTACTCGAAATGATGATATCACGAGTGATGTCCTCCTTGTTCGCTCCGAGACTTCGGGCGAGAACGCAACGCCCGCAGCCACCAGAAAAGTGCTCCACAAACCGTTAACGCCCCAGCCATCGCCACCACACGGGGCCAGATGGAGTCCGAAGGCAGCGGCTCGCCGGGGCGCACGACGCGAACCGAGTTGCCCGACTGGGGAACCACCACGGTCATCCCCAGGGCTTGCACCTCGGCCGCCGATGCCCCGCGAAGATCGAGCGTCGCTGCGCGTGCCGAGTCGACGGACTTTTCGGGCATCGCGAGTACCTGCGCCCGAACCGTGGCCGCATTTTCGATGGCCTGGATGGAGCGCAGCCGCACCGTTTTTGAATGCTCGTAACCGGGATCGCGCAAGTCCACACGGCCTGCCATGTACTGACTGCCGTCCGGGATCAAGACGTGCCCCGAAAGAACGTACAGGTTTCCGGGCGTACGGGGCGGCTCTGCTTCGAAACGCTGGATGCGGTCAACGAGAAGCCGCCCGTCCTCGTCGATCCGGCCTTGAATATTGGAGATCGGCGCTTCGCCGCGATAGACCTCCGCCGACCACCGATCACCCTCCACGACGCAGTCGATCCGCGGCGACGGGCCTTGGATCCCCGAACGGTCCAGCGCCTGCCCAACGAGCAGACGGACATCGCCCAAGGCCCCGCCGTGAAGCCGCATCGCCTCGGCCGCTGGTCGAGGACCATCCATCGAATAGCGAACCCCTTCCTCGTCGGCCAGTTGCCACGCCTCCTCACCAACACGAGCGGCCGCGATCGAGGACTCCGAGCCCGGAAACGCTTCATCAAGCCGATAGTGCGTCTCGTCAAACCAACGGAGCACCA
>CAZCBN010000172.1:0-5048 GCA_964496975.1 uncultured Phycisphaeraceae bacterium | reverse complement strand
TCTTCCGCGCCCTGCACACGATCAAGGGCAGCGCCTCGTTCCTTTCGCTCAAGAATCTTGTGGCCATCGCCCACGCCGCCGAGAGCGCCCTCAACGCCGCCCGAGGCGGCACCGCGAAGATCGACCGCGCGGCCATGGACCTGCTGCTGAAGACGGTCGACCTGCTCCGCGTGCAGTTCGGCGAGCTTTCCGCGGGCGAGACCGAGCTGACCGCGGCCCAGCCCGAGCTCATCGCCGCGCTCACCGCCATCGCCGAGGGCCGCGCCGCGACCCCGGCCGCGGCCGCCATCACCCCCGCCTTCGCCGCGGTATGCGTCGCGGGGAGCGAGCCGACCGCGCCGAGCCGCGCCGCCGACATCATCTCCGAGGCTGAGGCCGCCGCCGCGACACCCGGCGCGGGCAGCCCCCGCGGCCCCGGCGCCCCGCGCGTCGCCCCGCTCGTCCTTGACGTCGGCAAGGCCGACCTTCTCCCCCACTTCGTCACCGACCTCGACGACCAGCTCGCGAAGGTGCAGCAGCTCGTCGACCGGCTCGGCGAGGAGTCCGAACGGGCCGCCGTCAGCGGCGAGCTCGAGACCGTCGGCCGCGACCTTACCGCCACCGTCAACTTCTTCGACGTGCCCCCGCTCGTCGCCCTCACCTCGGCGCTGCTGGACGCCGGCCGCGCCGCCGCGTCCGCCGACGAGGCCGCGCTCGGTCAGATGCTGCCCCGCATGGCGGCCGTCGTGGAACTGCTGCGCGAGCAGCGTGAGGCCCTTGAGCGCCTCGAGATCCTCACGCCCCCCGCCGAGACGCTCGTGAGCCGCCTCGCCGCCCTGGCCCGCGGCGAGGGCGCCGACGCCTCCTGGTCCCTGCCCGCCGGCGCCTCGGCGAAAGAAGCCCTCCGCGCCGACGGCACGCTCATCACCGACGCCTCGAGCAACACGGGCCAAGACGCGGCCGGCGACGCTGTGAACGACGCCGAGCACGCCGCGACGCACACCCCGGCGCATCCGGCCGCCCAGCACGCCGGCGGCGCCACGCCCACCCGAAGCGAGCCCGCGCCCGACGCGCCCGGCTCCCCGCCCGAGCCCGCCGACGCCGCGCCGGTCGCCGCGGGCGTCGAGCACAAAGACGCCAAGGACACCAAGGACGCCAAGGACACCAAGCCCGCCGACGGCGCCAAGGCCGCCAACGGGGCCAACGCGCCCGAGCAGACCATCCGCGTCGAGGTGGGCCGGCTCGAAACGCTCATGAACCTCGTCGGCGAGCTGGTGCTTCAGAAGAACCGCATCGGTGAGCTGGCCCTGCGCCTGAGCCGCCAGACCGCCATCGACGGCGTCCTCGCCGAGCAGTTCGAGCTCGCCCGCGGCGGCCTCGACCGGGTCACCAGCGACATCCAGGTCGCCGTCATGCGCACCCGCATGCAGCCGCTGGACAAGATCTTCGGCAAGTACCCCAGGCTCATCCGCGACCTCGCGCAGCGCACCGGCAAGAAGATCCGCCTCGAGATCATCGGCGGCGACACCGAGGTCGACAAGTCCGTCATCGAAGAGCTGGGCGACCCCCTCGTCCACATCATGCGGAACAGCTCCGACCACGGCCTGGAGCCGCCCGAGGAACGCCGCGCCTCCGGCAAGGACGAGACCGGCGTCATCACCCTCGCCGCCTCGCACGAGGGCAGCCACGTCACCATCCGCATCCGCGACGACGGCCGCGGCCTGCACCGCGACCGCATCGCCGCCAAGGCCATCGAGCGCGGCCTCGTCACCGAGGCCGAGGTCGCCGCGATGTCCGACGCCGAGGTGCACCGATTCATCTTCCTCCCGGGCTTCTCCACCGCCAGCGCCGTCAGCGACCTCTCCGGCCGCGGCGTCGGCATGGACGTCGTCCGCACCAACATCGAGAAGCTCAAGGGCGCCGTCACCCTGCACTCCGAGCCCGGCAAGGGCACCGAGTTCACGATCACCATCCCGCTCACCGTCGCCATCCTGCCCGCCATGATGGTCCAGGTCGCGCACGAGGTCTACGCCGTCCCCCTCGACAGCGTCGTCGAGATCGTCAAGCCCAGGCCCGAGCAGGTCTCCAGCATCATCGAGAAGCGGGTCATCCGCCTCCGGAACGCCGTCCTCCCCCTCCTCAGCGCGGGCGAGCTCTTCGGCGTCCCCCCCACCCTGGAGAACCCCGAGCCCCTCGTCCTCGTCCTCTCCAGCGGCCAGAAGACCGTCGGTCTCACCGTCAGCGGCGTCATCGGCCAGCAGGAAATCGTCATCAAACCCCTCGACGGCGTCGAGAAGACCGGCCCCGTCAGCGGCGCCACCGTCCGAAATGACGGCGGCGTCAGCCTCATCGTCGATGTTGCGGAACTCTTGCGACGCGCCGCCTGAAGGCGGGCCGCCGACAAGCCGAAGTGACTGCGACGCGCCCCCCCGCGCAGTCGCCGCCCGGTTCGGGGCGGGCCGCCGGATGCACCGGGGCTGGGGGCAGGGGGCGCCGGGAGCGCCCAGGAGCACGCGGCATGGACCCGAACTACATCAGCCCGTTCATCACCAGCATCCAGAGCGTCTTCGGAACGATGCTCCAGCTGCCGGTCGAGATCGGTGAGCCGACCATCAAGAAGTCGGGGGACCCCGTCCACGACGTCAGCGGCATCATCGGCATGAGCGGAGACGTCGTCGGAAGCGTCGTCCTCAGCATGCCCGAGGACACCGCCGTCGCCCTCGTCTCCCTCTTCACCGGCGAGAAGATCGAGCCCGGATCCCCCGACTTCGCCGACGCCATCGGCGAGCTCGTCAACATGGTGAGCGGCGCCGCCAAGGCCCTGTTCCCCAACACCCGGCAGGTCAGCATCTCCTGCCCCAGCGTCGTCATCGGCAAGGGCCACACCATCGCCCGCCAGAGCGACGTCCCATGCGTCCTCATCCCGTGCACCACCGACTGCGGCGTCCTCGCCGTGGAGATCGCCACCCGCAACGGAGACGCCGCGGCCGCCTCCGGCACCGCCGCCCAGACGACGTCCGCCTAAGCCGCGGGGAAAGCAGAGGAAACACCATGAAGGTGATGCTCGTCGACGACAGCAAGACCATGCGGAACATCCAGAAGGCCGTCCTGCGCCAACTGGGATACACCGAGATCGAAGAGGCCTGCGACGGACAGGACGCCCTGACCAAGGTCGGCGCGTTCAACCCCGACCTCATCCTCGTGGACTGGAACATGCCCACGATGGACGGCCTGACCTTCGTCAAGACCTTCCGCAAGACCAACCGAACCACGCCGCTCATCATGGTCACCACCGAGGCCGAGAAGGGCCGCGTCATCGAGGCCATCAAGGCCGGCGTCAACAACTACGTCGTGAAGCCCTTCACCCCAGACCTCCTGAGCCAGCGCATCACCGAGACCATGTCCAAGCTCCAGGCCACCAAGGCCGCCTGACCCGACGCCCAGGCCCACGTCTCCAACGCCAGACCCACCCGGGCCGCGCCCCCCGCGCGGCCCGTTCTTCTTTTCTGGCACAATGCCCGCCAGATGCCCAGCAGACCCGAACCCCCTTCTCACCCAACGCCCGCCACGCCGTGCCACCCCGGGCCCACCGCCCGCGTATCAGCACGCATGCTGACCCGCGTGCGCGATCGTTCTCTGTTCGGTAGCCAGTCCGGTGCCCAACCCGGTGCCCGGTTTGGGAGCCAGTTCGGCGCCCGCCTCCTCACCCTCGCCCTCCCGGCCCTCGCGCTCCTGGCCGCCGCGACCGATCTTCCCGCCGCCGCCTCGGCCCCCGACGGCCCGAACGAGCTCCGCCCCGCCGACGAGCTCCGCCCCGCCGACGAGGCCGTCCGCCCCGAGGTCCGCCTCCGCCTCCGCGACGGCCGCATTGCTCAGGGCGTGCAGGTCGACGAGGACGACCAGCGCATCGTCCTGCTCATCGAGGGCATCGAGACCGCCTTCGATGTCGCCGACATCGTCGACCTGCAGACCCTCCCCCCCCTGCTCGAACGCTACCGCGAACGCCGCGCCGCCATCGACGACCGCGACCTCGTCGCCCGCGTCGAGCTCGCCAAATGGCTCCGCGACAACGCCGCCTACCGCACCGCCCGCGCCGAGGTGCAGGGCGTCCTCGCCATCGACGCCGACCACGCCGAGGCCCGCGGCCTGCTCATCTGGCTCAACCAGCAGATCGAGCTCATCGACCGCACCGCCGCCCGCCGCGGCGACGCCCCGCCCGAAAACCCCGACGCCAATCCAGACGCCAACCCCGACGCCCCCGGCGACGGCACCCCCGGCCGCCGCCTCCGCTCCGGCGGCTTCCCCGTTCTCACCACCGACGAGGTCAACCTCATCCGCGTCTTCGAGATCAACCTCGAAGACCCGCCGCGCCTCGAGATCCCGCGGGCCACCATCACCCGCTTCCTCGACCTCTACGGCGCCGACCCCCGCCTCCCCCAAACCGCCGAGGGCCGCGACGCCCTCCACCGAAAGCGCCCCGCCGCCGTTCTGGATCTCATGTTCCGCCTCCAGGCCCGCGACCTCTACGGCGAAGTCCGCGTCCACGAAGACCCGGAGTCGTTCCGCCTCTTCCGCGAAGAGGTCCACGCCCGCTGGCTCATGACGGCCTGCGCCTCCGCCTCCTGCCACGGCGGGCAAGAGGCCGGCCGACTCTGGCTCAACACCACCCGCCAAAACCGCGACACCAGCGTCTACACAAACTTCCTCATCCTCGACCGCTTCCGCACCGCCGACGGCGAGCCCCTCATCAACTACCAGGCCCCCGCCGAGTCACGCCTGCTCCACATGGGCCTCCCCCGCTCCGAGACCGCCACCCCCCACCCCCAGGCCGGCCCCACCAGCGGACGCCGCGGCTGGCGCCCCATCTTCCGCGACCAGCAGGACATCCGCTTCCGCCGCGCCACGGAGTGGATCGCCTCCATGTACACCCCGCGCCCCACCTACGGCATCGACTACACCCCCCCCGTCCCCCCCGGTGCCACCCCCCACGGCGCCCTCGCCACCCGCCCCGGCCAACGCCGACCCCCCCCCCCCCCGCCTCGCCCCCCCCCCGCGGGTGCCCCGCCGGG
>CAZCBN010000171.1:0-5352 GCA_964496975.1 uncultured Phycisphaeraceae bacterium | reverse complement strand
GGCCTGGCGGATGAAGTTGCTGACGACGCGGCCGTCGTAGGGGTGCATGCGCGGGCCGTAGGTGTTGAAGATGCGGACGACCTTGATGCGCAGGTTGTGCGAGCGGTGGTAGTCAAAGAAGAGCGTCTCGGCGGCCCGCTTGCCCTCGTCGTAGCAGGCGCGGGGGCCGATGGGGTTGACGCTGCCCTTGTAGGACTCGGGCTGCGGGTGCACCTCGGGATCGCCGTAGACCTCGCTGGTGCTGGCCTGGAAGACCTTGGCGCGGCAGCGCTTGGCCATGCCGAGCACGTTGATCGCGCCCATGACGCTGGTCTTCATGGTCTTGATGGGGTTGTACTGGTAGTGGCCCGGGGCGGCGGGGCAGGCGAGGTTGTAGATCTCGTCGACCTCGAGCCAGATGGGGTGGGTGACGTCGTGGCGGATGAGCTCGAAGTTTGCGCGGCCCAGCAGGTGGGCGACGTTGCTCTTCTGGCTCGTGAAGAAGTTGTCCAGGCAGATGACGTCGTGCCCCTGGGCGACCAGCCGGTCGCAGAGGTGACTGCCGAGGAAGCCCGCGCCGCCGGTCACCAGAATCCGCTTCACGTTCACCGTCGCACCCCTCGTCTGGTCTGTCGTCCGACCGGCGTGTCCGCGCCGGCACCGCCCGCGCGGCCGATGGTAGCGGGGCCGCCGCGGGGTGCTTTCGGCTGAACCACGGGCGTGCTTAGGCCCCCACCGCCGCGGCGATGAAGGCGTTGACCTTCTCGGACGCCGTCCAGGTGATGAGGTGGCCCGCGTCGAGAAGCGTGGCCTCGCCGCCCGGCAGGTGCGGGTGCGGGACGTAGGGGATGACGGGGTCGCGCCGGCCGTGCACGTGGTGCACCGGAACGGGGCAGACGCCGTCACAGTCCCACCGGGCGCAGGCCCGCGCGGCCCAGAACAGGAAGCCAACGTCGATGTCGCGGGCCATCGCCGAGAGCCCGCCGGCCTGATCGCGGCTCAGCCCGTCGCGCCAGGCGAAGGCCGAGGCGAGCGGGCCCGCGATGACGGCCTTGGCAACGGCCGGCGGGACGAGCGTGCCGATCGCCTGCTGCACCTTGAACGCCCGCGACACCGCGGCGGAGGACCGCAGGCCGCTGATGAGCACGACGGCCGCGGGACGCAGGGCCGGGTCGGCCGTGCGCCGGGCGATCTCCAGGGCGACGAGGCCGCCGAAGGAGAAGCCGACGAGCGCGTAGGGGACACGGCGGTCAATCGTCTCGGCGAAGCGGGCCGCATAGTCGCCGATCGGCTCGCGCGGGCGCGGCGCGATCCACGCGGGGACGACCGAGCCCGGGAAGGCGGCGGTCTGCGGCGCGAAGAGCCGCGGGTCGGCGCCGAGGCCCGGGAGCATGACGAGCCGCGGCGGGCCGGAGCGTGCGCTCGGCGTCGGGCTCGATCCTGGGCCGGGCTCCATCAAGGCCGCACCGCCCCCGCGGGCGCGGGCGGGATGACAAGCGTCTGGCCGACGCGCAGATCGTCGGGCGTGCGGAGGCGGTCGCGGTTCGCGGTGAAGATCAACTCGGCGAAGCGCTGCGAGCCGTAGAAGCGCGACGCGATGCCGGAGAGCGTGTCGCCGGAGGCGACGCGGTACTCGATGGCGCCGGGGGCATCCGGGGCGTGGGCGTCCGTCACGCCCGCAGCGTCGCCGCCGACGACGATGCCCTGGACGTTCGCGGGATCGATCGGGATGCGGATGACCTGCCCGACGCGCAGGCGGTTGGGGTCGATCGTGGGGTTGGACTTCGCGATGGCAACCCAGAGCTCGGAGGCGCCGAGCTCGCGCTCGGCGATCGAGTCGAGCCGATCGCCGGAGCGCACCGTGTACTCGCGGAACTCCGGCGGCACGAGGCGGGGCGCGGCCCCCGCCGCGGACTGACCCGCGGCCGAAAGCGTGGGGCCCGCCGCCACAGCGCCGGCGGGCGGCGCGGGGGGCTTCGCCTCGGCGCGACGGTCCGGCACGCTTGGCGGCGCGGCGGCGGCGGCGCTGGTGTTCATCGGCGCGGCGTCCGGGGAGCCGGGCGAGGGCGGCCAGCTCGGCGGTTCGGTGGCCGGCGTCGCGGCCCCGAGGGGCGAAGATGCCGCTGTCGTCTGCGAGCCCGGCGGCGGGGCGATCAGCGGGTCAAACGTGATCGCGGCGGGTCTCGGCTCCCACGCCCAGTAGACGACGATCCACACGACGACGAGCGTGGCCGCGGCTCCGATGAGGCGCGGCGAGGTGAGCATGTCTGCGGAAGCCCCGGCCGACATCGGCGCCTCCAAATCTCCGCGACTGGCCGCGGAACATCGCGGCCGGCGCGGCTCTCCGCGGCCTCCCACGACCGGCCGCCGGCCACCACCGACCAAGCACGAGCCGACCGACCCCGACTTTACGCCAGGCGCGGGGCCTCCTGCGTCTGCGAACGCGTCACGGCCTTCCGCGACCAGACGATCGGCGCGGCGACGGCGATCGAGGAGTACGTGCCCACGCCGACGCCCACGAGCAGCGCGAAGCTGAACGCCTTCACGCCCGCCCCGCCGTCGGTGTACAGCACCAGGGCCGCGAGCAGCGTGGTGCCCGAGGTGATGACGGTGCGGCTGATCGTCTCGTTGATGCTCTTGTTCACGACTTCGCGTGAGGCGTACTGCATCCGGCCCTTCGTCTCGCGGATGCGGTCCATGACGATGATCGTGTCGTTCAGCGAGTAGCCGATGATCGTCAGGATCGCCGCGACCAGGCCCAGGTCGATCTTGAACGGCTCAACGCCCAGGGCCTGCGCGATGCCCGCGGTGTACTCGTTGTCGTACGCGATCTCGGCGAGCGCGATGAGCCCGAGCGCCCAGAGCACGTCGTGCGCCAGGCACACGATCGCGCCGAGCGAGTACTTCACCGAGCCGAACCGCACCCAGATATAGATCAGGATCAGCAGCAGGCTGATCGCGACCGTGACGACGGCCGTCCGCTGGAAGTCCTCGGCGATCACCGCGCTGAAGCTCTGCACGCTGGCGAGCGTCGTGACGTTCGACAGCGCGGCCCGCGTCAGCGACCACTCCCCCGTCGCGAGCGTGGCCTCCCACGCATCGCGGTTGTCGAAGTAGCTCAGCGAGTCGTCACGCACGAGCAGCACGGCCGACTCGACGGACTCCTCCGATCCGCGGAGGATCCGGACCTCCCGCGAGCGGCCCAGCGTGTCGGAGAACTCGTCGCCGCTGCGGGCCTGCTCCAGCTCCTCCTCAAGCTCGCGGAGCGTCGGCGGCGGGCTCAGGCCCTCCAGCACGATCGCCACGCCGCCGAGGTACTCGCGTGCGTCCGCCCGGAAGTCGGGCCGCTCGATCGACTCGCCCAGGTTCCCCGACAGCACCGGGAAGACCGGCGCCCCGGCGACGCCCTCGACCTCGCGCCCCGCGAAGCCGCGCGGCGGGCGCGTGGCCAGCACTTCGGCGAACTGCTTCGACACGGCCTCCAGGATCTCGGTCTGCGCCGTCGCGTACGTTTTCACCGTGAACCGGTCCGACGTCACGCCGTCCGCCTGCGGGTTGATCGGGATGACCTCGGCGTTCCGCAGCGCCCGGAGCGGGTCGCCCTCGGGCCGGCCCTCGGCGATCGCGCGGACGCCCTCGAGAATCTCGGCCCGCGTCCGCGTCACGGGCACGGGCTCGCCGCCGGCCTCGGGCGCCTTCTCCAGCACCAGCGTTACCTGCGTGCCGCCGCGGAACTCGATGTCCAGCATCTCCTCGCCGCGGGTGGCGATCATGAAAACGCCCAGCGACACAAAGACGCCCGACACTGCGACGAAGATCCAACGGAGGGCGATCCAGTCGATCGACGGGTTCAGCAGCCGCTCCACGAACTTGATCCGCATCGGCAGCATGCTCATCGTGCGGATCTTGAGCACGTCGACCGCGAAGGACATCAGCAGCCGCGTGACGACGAGCGCCGCGAACAGCGTGGTGATCACGCCGATGCCGAGCGTGATCGCGAAGCCGCGGATCTCCTGCGTCCCCAGGTTCGCCAGCACGAAGCAGACGATGAGGTTCGTGACGTTGCCGTCGACGATCGAGCTCATCGCCTTGCTGAAGCCGAGCCGCACCGCCGTCCGCAGGTCCTGCCCCGCGTTCAGCTCCTCGCGGATGCGCTCGTAGATGAGCACGTTCGCGTCGACGGCCATGCCGAACGTCAGCACCACGCCCGCGATGCCCGGCAGCGTGAACGACGCCCGCGCCAGGGCCATCGCCCCCAGGATCATCAGCCCGTTCGCCAGCAGCGCCACCACGGCGATCAGGCCGTAGCCGTAGTAGTAGACCACCATGAACACCGAGATCACCGCCAGCGCCACCAGCCCCGCGTCCCGCCCGGCACGCAGGTTGTCCAGGCCGAACTCCGGCGCCACCGTGTTCTGGCTCAGCGGCTCCGCGCTCACCCGCGCCTGCAGCGAGCCCGCGGAGAGCACCTTGATGATGTAGTCGATGTCGGCGTCGGAGAACTCGCCCGTGATGCGCCCGCTCCGGCTGATCGCGCTCTGCAGCGCCGGCGCGGTGTACACCTGCTCGTCCAGCAGCACCGCCATGCGGTTGCCCGTGTTCTGGGCCGTCATCAGGCCCAGCAGCCGCCCGCCGCGGGCGTCCATCTCAAAGCCGATCGCCGGCCGGCCCACCTCGTCGCGCGTGCGGAAGGTGCTCGACACCGCCCAGTCGCCCTCGGCCCGCGTCAGCCTCCGCGACGGCGTGTCCCAGCACAGCACCCAATAGGCCCCGCCGTACTCCTCACCCGTGTACCGCTTGCTCGCCATGAACGCCGCGGGCGATACCTCCAGCGCCGCAAGATCTGCCGACGTCTCGACCAGACCCGAGGAAAAGATGTCGTTGATCCGGCACCACCGCGCGTCGCGCGAGGTCACGTTCTGCGGGCCCTTTTCCAGCAGCTCCCGCCGAAGCCGCTCCTCCTCGGGGTGCTGCGTCTGCGAGTCGCCCGGCACCGCGATCACCCGGAACGACGGCACGCCCGCGGCCGAGATGAGCCGCTTCAGGTCGTCCGGGTCGTCAAGGCTCGTGCGCTGCGCGAGGTACGCGTCGTGCGCCGCCACCACGCGGTCGATGTCCGCCGCAAGGTCCGGGTGCTCCAGCTTGAGCCGGTCGATCGCCCGCTGGCGATCGCTCGGGAAGGGCGTGTCCAAGTCCTTCAGCCGCCGCGCGGCGTTCGAAAGCTCAAGGGCCCGGCGCAGCTCCTCCGCCCGCAGGCCCACCGACAGCAGGCCGTCGCGGCGCGTCTCGTAGGCAATCTCAGCCTGCGCCACAGCCTGCGCGAGCGAGTCGATCTCGGCCTCCGGCGCGCCCGCCGCCTCCGCGGCCTGGAGC
>CAZCBN010000170.1:0-5456 GCA_964496975.1 uncultured Phycisphaeraceae bacterium | reverse complement strand
GTAGGGCCCCGCGGGCGGGCCACCCGCCGCGGGCACGGCGCTCGCGCCCGGCCGCGGGCCCGCGCCGGGCGCCGCATCGTCCCGCCGCGCCGGCACGCGACGCCACACGTCGTCCATCACCGCCACCGTGGCCTCCCCGGTCGGGCTCAAAAACCACACCTGCCACGCGTACGTCTCGTCCGCCGGCGAGGGGATCGCCGTGCGCTGCCGCACCACGGGGCCCGAGCCGTCCTGCCCGCTCGCCCACTCGGTCACGAGCGCGAGGGGCGCCCCGGCCTCGTCGGCCTCTTGCGTGAAGACGAGCGTCTCCGTCGTCCCGTCGTTCGTGAAGCCGTGGCCCACGATCGCCCCGCGGGCCGCGTCCCACGCGTACATCGTCTGGTAACGCAGGTAGGGCTCGCCCCCCGCGTCCGACACCCAGGTGCTCGCGAGCACGAACGCCCCGTTCATCAGCACGCGGTACTCGTTCCGCGCCCACACGTGCTGCCCGCCCGACCAGAACGCCGACACCTCCCAGTCGCCGATGTACGCCGCGAGCGGCGCCAGCGGCTTGCCCGCCAGCAGCGACACGTCCGCCGACGTGAGGCCCGGCAACAGCGCCACATCGGGCCGCGGCGGCGCGTCGCGCCGCACGTTCGCCGGCATCCCGGGCATCTCTTGGGCCGCACCAGCGGCAGCGGGCGCACCGGGCGCCCCCGGAACCCCGGGCACCCCCGGAACCCCCGGCGCGCTCTCCGCCGCCCCGCGCCCGTCCATCGGCGGCCGCCCCCCCACCTCGCGCGAGGGGATCACGCCGCTCGGGCGATCGCCCGGCGCCGGCCGCGGCAGCGGAGCCCCGCTCGCCGGCCCCGCGACGCCCCACAGCACGAGACCGGCCGCGACCCAGCCGAAGCCCATCGCCCAGCCCATCGCCCCGCCCATCGCCCCGCCCATCGCCCCGCGTTGCACCCGGCCCATCGTCGTTGCCCCCGTCGCGCCGCCGGCCCGAGCCGCTCCACCCAGAGCCGGCCCCGCCCGCCGCACGCCTAGATTGCCCGCATGGCGTGGTATATCCCCTTTCTCATCTTCCTGGGCCGCATCGGCGATGTCTCCGTCGGCACCTTCCGCACGATCCTCATGCTCGCCGGCTACCGCCACTGGGCCGCCCTCCTGGGCGTGCTCGAGGTCGCCATCTGGGTCCTCGTCGCCGGAAAGGCCATCCAGTACGTTCAGCAGGGGCACCTCGGGGCCGTCGTGGGCTACGCGTGCGGCTTCGGCACGGGCGTGCTCGTCGGCATGTGGCTCGAGGACAAAATCGCCCTGGGCTTCCGCATCGTCCGCGTCGTTTGCACCGAGGACAACGCCCATGTCCCCGAGCGACTCCGCGCCCTGGGCTACCGCGTCACGCAGATCACCGGCCGCGGACGCGACGCCGCGGTCGACATCGCCTTCCTCGTCCTCCGCCGCCGCGAGCTGCCGAAGCTGAACGACGCACTTGCGGAGATCGCGCCCACCGCCTTCGTCACGGTCGAGCGCGTGGAAAAGCCCCGCGGCGCCGGCTTCGGCGAGGTCGCCCAGCGGGGCCGCTTCAACGTGCTGCGGCAGCAGGTGCGCAAGTAACCGGCGCCGGGCGTTCTCGTCGGCTTCAGCCCCCGATCGCCCGCGCCGCCTCCAGCACCTCGGCCGCGTGGCCCTCCACCCGAACCTTGTCCCACCGCTGCACGACCTTGCCGTCGGGCCCGATCAGGTACGTCGTGCGCACGATCCCCATGTACGCCTTGCCGTACATGCTCTTCTCCACCCACACGCCGTACTTCGGGCACACGACGGGGTCGGGCTTGCCCTCGTCGTTCTCCCGATCGTCGGCCAGCAGCGGGTACGTCACGCCGTGCGCCGCCGCGAAGCGCTGCTTTGCGCGCACGCCGCGGGTCGACACGCCCACCACCGCCGCACGCAGCCCTTCAAACTCCGGCAGCGCATCGCGAAAGCCGCACACCTCGGCCGTGCAGTCCGCCGTGGCGTCCTTCGGGTAGAAAAACAGCACGACGGGCCGCCCCGCGCACGACGCCAGCGACCACGGCGTGCCGGACTGGTCGGTGAGCGTGAAGGTCGGGGCCTTTTTTCCGGGGTTCAACAGGGGCATCGGGCCATCTCCGGGGGGTGTGCGCTCGCGTTCGAGCGAACCACCCGGGCCGGATGCCTCTCCAGCGGCCGCTACAGCGCCCCGGCCGTCCACAGGATCATCAGCAGCGCGAGCACCGCGCCCATCCCGGCAGCCATCGGCAGCACGCCGCCCGAGCCCGCCGCCGTGGCCTCGGCCCCTGTTGCGCCGCCGCTCGCGGCGGGCCCGCCCACCGGCGACACAAGCAGCAACTGCTCGGCGAGTTCCCCCCCAAGCGCGGGCTCGCCTCGCCGGGCCCGATCTTGCACGAGCGCGATGATGACGTGGGCGTCAAACGGCCGAACACCCAAACGCCCCGCGAACCGGAGCACCGCGTCCCGCTGCTCCGGCGTCAGCAACCCCGCCCGGCCGCCGTCGAGGGCCAGCGCCACCCGGGCCGCAAGCAGCCACCGCGCGTCCGACGGCTCGATGACGTACGCGTCGGGCCGGGGCGGCGTGGACTGGGTGGTCCGGCTGGCTCGGGTCGTCCGTGCTGGGGAGGGTTCGATCGGTCTTTGCACGGGTTCCGCCGTGCTGCGCGGACGCACCGGCGTTGCCCGGAAACCACGCGGACCGTGGACCAGCCGCAACGTCCCGCCCGTCCGTGGGGTTTCATCTGGGGAGTTCGCCATGTTCAACCGATGCAGGCACGCCGCGTGCCAACCCGCGGGTGGTTTCGCTCGTACCGACGCTGGGCGCGCCGTTCGGGCGCGTACGCACGGCGTGCGGGGTTTCCCGGCCCGTCTGAACGCCACCTTGTTCACGGGTCCGGGGATCGTTGGGCCGTTATACTTCACGGGCTCCGGGGAGCAGCCTTGACCGCGGCAGACCACAACGCCAACTCCAGCTTCGCGGCGGCCTCGGCGGCCTCGGTGGTGGCTGCGCCGGTCCACAACGCCGACGCCGGCTCAACAACGTCAGCCCCGGCGGCCCGGGCCGACGCGCCCGCCGATGCGCTGCCGGCGCGGCTGCCCGATGTGGTCTGTGCGCTCAGCCCCGTCGGCGCGATCGCCCGGCTCGACAAGGCGTCGCGGCGGGGGCGGCTCCCCGGGTTCACCATGGGGGCCAAGGGCGACACGTGCACGGTGGCGCTGTTCGGGAACCCCTTTGACAAGGAACTGGTCGTGCGCGCGCTCCGCGATGGTGCGGAGCGGGCCCGGCTGGAGTTCAAGAGCCGCCTGCCGATGCGGCTGCCGGCGCTGTTCGCGGGCGCGCTGATCGTGACGGTGTGGCCGGGCGAGCCGCTGACGGACTCGCTGCTGAAGACGTACCTGTCGTTCTACGCGGGGTGGGTGGAGCAGTCCGCGTTCCGCACCTGGATGTGGTACTACCCGCTGACCGTGCCCTGGGTGCCGCTGATCTGGCGCTCGGCGATGAAGCGGACCAGCGAGACGACGCGCGTCTCGGCGCACGAGGCCGTGAAGAAGATCGCGGCCGAGGTGTCGGGCGAGATGGTGCCGCCGCGGCTGAAGCGGTAACGCCGCGGGAGGCGTCAGCGGCTGAGCGGGACGGCCCGGCGGCCCACGAGTTGGTACGCCTCGAGCGACGTGGGCTTGGCGGTGATGTCGCCGAGCGCCGCGAGCAGCTTCTGCGTGTGCGGCAGGGCGAGGTGGGCGGCGAGGTCGTCCAGGCTCCGCCACTGCTCGAAGAGCACGAACTGGGCCGGGTTTTTGGCGCTCTGATGGAAGTCGTACTGCAGCACGCCGGCCTCGGTGCCGGTGCCGGCGGCGGCCTCGTCGGCGATGGCGGCGAAGCGCTCCACCGCATCGGCCTTCAGCTCAATGGTGACGATCAGGGTGAAGGGCTTGCTCGGGTCCTTCAGCGAGGCGCGGAGGTCGGCGAGCGGGCCGCCCGCGGGGGCCGGGGCGGGGGAGGCGCTGGGCTGGTGGGCGGCGGTGTGCATGGTGGTTCTCGCAACGGCCGCCGCGGCGGGCCCGGCAAACGCGGACAACGCGGCGGCGCGGAGGATGTCTCGGCGGTTCAACATGGCGGGAGGCTACGCCGCGTTGGGAGAGAGCGCGGTGGCGCGGCGTCGGCCGGGCGTTCGCGCTGCGTCCACCCTGCGTCAGCGCGGCGGGTCGGCGGGTGCGTAGCCCACGGGCTGGGTCCAGGCCTTTTTCAGCAGACTTTCGCGGCTCGGCACGTCGGGCGGGGCGGTCGACGTGGTGACGGCGCGGACGTAGAGCTCATCGCCGCGGAAGGTGTACGACGCGGTTTGCCCCTGGACTTCCGCGAGCACCTCGCCAATGACCGGGGCGTGCGGGTTGTCGGGCGTCGGGCCGTAGCGGCGGGTGGTGTGCAGGGGCTCGCCCGTCGCGTCGGTGCGGGGCGTGCCGAGGGTGGAGGCGCCGCGGCGCGTGCCGATGAAGCGCGTGGTGTACGACTCGCCCGGCACGGCGTCGATCTCCAGCGAGAGCACGCGGGCGGCGGGATCAAACGCGACGGCGCGGTAGGTGACGCCGGTGCTGGCGTAGAAGTCGCCCGCCTTCATCGCGCGGAGGATCGACTCGGGGGTGAGGTGCGCCGCACGCACCATGACCCACGCGCGGCCGGGCAGGGCTCGGGGGCTGTCTTCGTGGTAGTCGTGGGAGTCGTCGGTGGCGAGGCCGAAGAGAGGCGGGGCGTTCATCTCGACGATGCGGAGCGTGTTCGCGATGTCCCAGATTTCTTCGGTGGAGGCGTGGAGCTCGTCGCCCGGGTCGTTGTCGCCGTCCACGCCGTTCTCGATCTCGACGAAGCGCTCGGCGGTGACGGCGGCGAGGTCTTCGGCGGTGACGCCCCACTTGTAGTTCGGGTGGTTGACGTGCAGAAGGATCTCGCGGCCCAGCCGCTGGGCCTGCTCGTCTACGCGGGCGGCGTTCTGCCGGATGATGTCGCGCACAGTGGGCCCGGTCGCGGGCTCGATGAACTCGGCGAGGTTCGAGGCGTTCATGTGGATCGCCTTGCCGTCGTCGGCGCTGCCGGTGATCTCTTCGCCCGGGATGAGGATGAAGCGGCCCCGCTCCTCGACCAGGGCGCGGAACTCGTGCAGGGGTTTCAGGCGGACCTCGAGCGTGCCGTCGTCGGCCGAGCCGCGGGTTTGGACCCATGACGCGCCCCAGCGGGCGAGGTACTTGGCGAGGGCCTTGTCGCGGGAGCGCTTGTTCACGGCGCTGACGGGGATGTAGCGCAGCGGCTCGCTCAGCACGTTGTGGTCGGTGAGGGCGAGGAAGTTGTAGCCGTGGTCGGCGTACCACTCGGCGACCATTTCCGGGAAGTCGTTGCCGTCGGACCAGAAGGTGTGGGTGTGCAGGTTGCCCTTCCACCAGCGGGGGGC
>CAZCBN010000169.1:0-5493 GCA_964496975.1 uncultured Phycisphaeraceae bacterium | reverse complement strand
ACCGACATCGTGGTGCTGGTGGTCGCGGCCGACGACGGCGTGATGCCGCAGACGGCCGAGTCCATCAGCCACGCCCAGGCCGCGGGCGTGCCGATCGTCGTCGCGCTCAACAAGATCGACAAGCCCGAGGCGACCGACGGCAACATCCAGCGCATCCTGGGCCAGCTCGCCGAGAGGGGCCTCAACCCCGTCGAGTGGGGCGGCGAGACCGAGGTGATCCGCACGAGCGCCACCAAGGGCACCGGCATCCAGGACCTGCTGGAGATCCTCGACCTGCAGGCCAGCATCCTCGAGCTGGAGGCCGACTTCGACGGCCCCGCCCGCGGCACCGTCATCGAGGCCAGGCCCGAGGAGGGCCGCGGCTCGGTCGCCAACATCCTGGTGCAGGAGGGCAAGCTGAGCGTCGGCGACTTCGTCGTCATGGGCCGCGCGTTCGGCCGCGTGCGCGACATCACCAACGACCGCGGCGAGCGCCTGAAGCAGGCCTTCCCGCCCATGCCGGTGCAGATCAGCGGCATCGACCTGCTGCCCGACGCGGGCGACAAGTTCTACTGCGTCGACACGCTCAAGAAGGCCGAGGAGGCCGCCGACCAGCGTCGCCAGGTCGAGCGCGAGCGCCAGCTCGCCCAGCCCAAGATGACGCTGGACAGCATGTTCAGCCAGATGGCCGAGGCGGAGCTGAAGGAGATCCTCGTCGTCCTGAAGGCCGACGTGCAGGGCTCGGTCGACGTGCTCAAGCACGAGATCGAGAAGGTCAGCACCGACGAGGTGAAGATCCGCGTGCTGCACGCCCTCGTCGGCGGCGTGACGGAGTCGGACGTGCAGCTCGCCGCGGCGTCCAACGCCGTCATCATCGGCTTCAACGTCATCCCCTCCGGCAAGGCCCGCAACCTGGCCGAGAACAAGGGCGTCGAGATCCGCCAGTACCAGGTCATCTACGAGATCGTGGACGACATGCGCAAGGCCGCCGAGGGCCTGCTCGAGCCCGACGTGCGCCAGGAGATCCTGGGGCACGCCGAGGTCCGCCAGGTCTTCCGCGTCAGCAAGGTGGGCATGGTCGCCGGCTGCTACGTCACCGACGGCGTCATCGAGCGGGCCGCGTACATCCGCGTCACCCGCAACAACATCATCATCGAGAACGACCGCCTGCTGGAGCAGCTCAAGCGATTCAAGGATGACGCGAAGGACGTCCGCGCCGGCATGGAGTGCGGCATGAAGATCGCCGGCTACGACGACATCAAGCCCGGCGACATCCTGGAGTGCTACAAGAACGTCGAGGTCCGCCGCACCCTGGGCGGCAAGCCCGAGAAGGCCGGGACGAGGGGCTGAGGGCCCGGGCCCGCACCGCCATGATCATCGCCACGCTGCGATTCCAGTTGCTCATCCACGACGCGCAGTCGCTGAAGGACAAGCGACGCGTCGTCTCCGCGGTGAAGGACCGCCTGCACCGCGAGCACCTCGCCGCCGTCGCCGAGATCGCCGCGCAGGAGAACCCTGCCCTCGCCGTCCTCGCCCTCGCCGTCGTCGGCAGCGACGGCCGCCACCTGGGCGAAACGCTCGACCGCATCACCACGAAGCTCCGCGGCATGTGGGGCGGCTCGGTCGAGGCCGAGCTGGGCGAGCTCTCCCGCCAGATCCTGCGCGTCAGCCCGGACGACGACGAGCCCCTCAGCGCCGCGCCCGACGACCCCGAGTCCTCGCCGAAGCAGCGGGCCGCCATCGCGGACGAGCTGCTGCGCTACGCCGCGGACATCGACCCTGCCGCGGCCGCGGACAACGTCGATGCAGGCGATCCCGGCCCCCGGCCCGCCCTCGCCGATCTGTTCGCGCCCCGCAACGGAACACCGCACCGCGGCCGCCACCGGTCGGGCCACGTGCCCGCGCGGGGCCCCGTCAACCCCGCCGCCGACGCGTCGAACGACGCGACGCCCCCCGACGTCCGGAGCCTCCGCCAGTGAACCGCCGCGGCCAAGCCAAAGAACGCCGCGAAGGCCTCTTCGCCGCAACGCTCCAGCGCACGCTGCAAGAGGTGCTGGCCCGCGGCCTGTCCGACCCGCGCGTCCGCGGCCTCATCACCGTCACCGAGGTGAAGGTCGCCGAGGACCGCAGCGACGCCACCGTGCGCGTCTCGGTCTTCCCCGCCGACCACGAGGCCCTCACCATGCACGGCCTCCGGGCCGCCGCCGGCCACCTCCGCCGACAGGTGATGGACCGCATGTCCAGCCGCGACATGCCGCGGCTCCTCTTTGAGACCGACCCGTCGGTCCGGCGACAGGCCGAGTTGCTCCGGGCCATCTCGCTCGCCGCCGCCGACAGTGCCGCGGCCGCCGAATCCCGCGCCACCGCAGACGGCGAACCCGCGACGGCGAACGATGCCAACGATCCCCGAGCGCAAGCCCCGCCGGGCGAAGCTCTCCCGGGCGAAGCTCCGCCGGGCAACCCGCCACCCGCCGGGGCGCCCGAAGGCCCCGACGCCGCCGCGACCGCCCACGGGTGACCCCGCACCGTTCCGTCCCCCGCATCTCACCCCCCCATCGCCGACCGCTGCTGGAGAACGCGTGCCATCCACCGACCCGGCCAAGCCGCTGCTCGATCTCCTCGCCGCTCTGGCCGCGCGGTACCCCGACCCGCCGGCCGAGGACCCCTCGCTCCCCCCCGCCCCGCCGCGAAGCGAGTCGGTGGTCTCCGAGCTCGTCCGCGCTGTCCTCGCGTGGGAGGCGGGCGAGGAGCACGCCGCGTGGGCGCTGGGCCAGTTCGGCCTGCACTTCGTGGACGGGAACGAGCTCCGCGTCGCAACGCCCGACGACGTCGCGGCCGTGCTGGGCCCCGACTACCCGCGGGCCCACGAGCGGGCCGAGCGGCTCCACCTCGCGCTGAACGCCGTCTTCCTCCGCGAGAACGGCCTGGTGCTGGAGCACATGCGCGACCTGCCCAAGCGCGACGCCCGGGCGTACTTCGACGCCCTGCCCGGAGTGCCCCCCTTCGCCATCGCCCGCGTCATGCTGCGTGCCCTCGCCGCGCACGCCGTCCCGGTTGACGACCGCCTCGGCGCGTTGATCCGCCGCGAGGGCGCCGCCGACGCCGACGACACGGCCGACGCCATCGCCGGCCGGCTCGAGCGGGCCGTCCGCTCCGGCGAGGCGCTCGGGGCCTACACGCTGCTCGAGCGCTGGGCGGCGGACGGAGGACGGCCGATCAAGCCGGCGGGCCGCTCGCGGGGCGGGTCCAAGCCGGCGGGCGCCGCCAAGCCCGCGCGTCCCGCCGGGGCGTCCAAGCGTCCGAGCCGCGCGAGCAAGGCGCAGTCCAAAGGCCAACCGAGCACCTGACATGCCCTCACCCGTTCGCGCCGTCGCGTCCATCGCCGCGCTGCTCCTCGCCGTCGGCGCATGCTCGCCCGTCGCCGAACGCGCCGGCCGCGGCGACGCCCCGACCGGCGCCACCGCCGCGCGCAGTGGAGCCCGTCCAGGCGATGATCGCGACGCGGGCATCGGCCCCGCCGAGTCCCGCCTCCGCCTGCTCGCCGAGCGTGAGCGGCGCCACCCTGTGCCCGTGGCGACCGATGACGACGCGCCGTGGAACCTCGCCTTCGCCGGCGCCGGCCGCCCCACGCTGCGCGAGGCCAAGGTGTCGCTCGACGCCGCCGAGGCCGCCGCACGCCGCACCGCCGACACCGAGCCCACCATCGACGCGTTCGCCGCCCGCCCGCTGCGCGGCGACGACGCGCCGGCCAGCACGCCCCCCGCCGACGCCCCGCGGCCCGAGGCCTCCGACGCGCCCACGGCTGTCGCCCCCGTGGCCGATGAACAAGCCGCGACCGACGCCCTGCGGCTCTACGCCGCCGGCCGCGCCGCCACCGCCGAGGGCGACCCCGACGCCGCGCTGGGCTTGCTGGAGCGAGCCGCCGATCTGCTGCCGGACAACGCCGAGATCCAGCGGGCCCTGGGCGACGCGAACATCGAGGCGGGCCTGGGCGCCTCGGCCGTCTTCGCCTTCGCCCGCGCCGCGGAGCTCGGGCTGGAAGAGCCCCGGCCGCTGGCGGTCGCCGGCGTTGACGCGCTGCGCCGCGGGCAACTCGAACGAGCCGCCGCGTTTTTCGCCCGCGCTGTGCGGAGCGATGTGCCGGAGATCGACACCTCGGTCCACGCCGTCGCCTGGGCCGGGCTGGGCGAGGCGCTGCTCGACCTGGGCTACGCCCGCGCCGGCGCCACCGCGCTCGCCAAGGGGCTGAGCGGGGCGTCCCGCCTGCGCGTGCCCACGCGCCTGCCCGCCGAGTACGCGACGCTGCGCCGCCGCGAGAGCGACCTGTGGCTCCTCGCCGGCGACACGCTCTTCGCGCTCGACGACCTGCAGGCCGCGGCCGACGCGTACGCCGAGGCGGCCGTCAACCCCTCGATCGACCCCGCCGCCGTCCTGGCGCGCCGCGTCCGCGCCGCCGTGGGCCTGGGCCGCCCCGCCTCCGCCGCGCTCGTTCTGGTGGAGGCCGTGCGGAACAACCGCGGCCTCCTCGACGACCGGGCCCTGCGCCTCATCGACGGTATCGCCCGCTCCGGCCGTCTCGGCGGCGCCTTCCCCGCGGCCGTGCGCGAGGCCTACGCGGCCCTGGAGTTCCCCCCCCCCACCATCGACCTGCTCGCCGACCGAGTCGCCACCGCCGCCACCGGCGACGGCGCCCGCCGACGCGCCGCCTTCGCCGCGTGGCGCGCGCACCCGCAGCCCTCGCCCCGCGCCGCCTTCGCCCTCGCGCGCGACGCCGCGTGGACCTTTGACCCCGCCGACGAGGCCGCGCTCGTCACCGCCGCGCGAGACCTCACCGAGGCCCGGCCCCTCTGGTACCGCTCCGCCGCCGCCGCCGTGCTGCTCGGCGCCGCCGAGCCCGCGGCCCTGCTCTCGCAGGCCCAGCGCGCCGCGACAAGCCCCGCGGGCCGCCTGCTGCACGCCGGCCTGCTCCTCGAACTCGGCCGCGCCGCCGAGGTCGACCTTCCCCCGCTTCTCGCCGACGCCGCCTCGACCGACCCCCAACTCGCCAACACCGCCGCCGCCGCGGCCGACGCCGCCGGCGCCACCGCCGCCCTCGTCGGCCAATGGAACGACGCCGATCTCGCCGTCGCCGCGATGGACCGCCTGCACGCGGCCGACCCCGCGCTCGCCGTCCCCCGCGCCCGGCTTCTCTGGACGCTCCAGCGCTACGACGACGCCCGCGCCGCCCTCGCGGCCCTCGCCCCGCCGACGACCGCCGACGCCGCGCTCCTCGCCGCCGACGCCGCGCGGCAAACCCGCGACATCGAGGACTCGCTCGCCGCCGTCCGCCTCGCGCTGGAGGCCGATCCCTTCGACGAGCGGGCCCACGCCGCGCGGCTCGCGACCCTCGCCACCGCCGGCGAGACGTCGCGCGAGGCCGTCGCCGAGGCCGCCCGCGACCTCCGCGCCGCCGTCCCTTCAAGCCGCGTCGTCCGCCTCCTCGCGCTGGACGAGCTGCTGCAGCGCCGCCTGTTC
>CAZCBN010000168.1:0-5593 GCA_964496975.1 uncultured Phycisphaeraceae bacterium | reverse complement strand
CGCCGTGCGCGCGCACCTCGACACCACGGGCGAACTCGCGCACGCCGTCATGCAGAGCCCCTCCGAGTTTCTCTTCACCGAGCCCGCGTGGCGCATCGCGGGGCTCGCGCCCGCGGCGTGGCTCTCCTCGATGCCCGCCGCGCTCGCCGTGCTCTTCCCGTGGGGGCCCGACGCGCGGCGTGAACGCTGGCGCTCCGCCCTGCGGAGCCCACCGGGCGACCGGCCCGCGACCTCGGCCGCTCGCGTCGCCCGCGCGCTCGCCGCCGCGTGGTGCCTCGCCGTCGTCGCGTTCGTCCTCGTCGGCGTCGGCAACCCGCGCTACACCCTGCCCGCCTGCGGCATGTTGGGCCCGCTCGTGGGCTATGCCGTGGCCGGGGCGTGCGGGGGCGGGTTCGGTCGGCGCCGCGCCGCCATCGGCCGGGTGATGCTGCTGGGTCACCCCAGCGTCCTGCTGGCCGCGCTCGCTGTGGCCTCCGCCGCCTGGATCACCACACTGGAACCCCGGCAGCGGGCCACCTCAGGCCGCGCCGCCGGAACCGCCCTGGGCCGTGCGCTCGCCGACCTGACAGGCTCCGGCGCGGTGCCGATTGAACCATCCGGTCTATTTCTGTCCGCCGACGGTCTGGTTGAGGCTCGGCCCGAGGTGCTGTGGTACGCAGCGGGGGCGTTTGCTGCCCACAACGGGCTGACCAAGACTGGTGGGTATTCTGGGCTGGACCATCCCCATAAGTTGGTGATCCAGATGCACCCGCGCTGGACGGCGTTGTCCGGTCTTCAATCGCTGGATGAACGGCACATGTTCGTTCTTCGGGCCGACCCGCTCGGGGATGAAGTCGCCCGGCTGGGCAAAGCCCAAGGGTTTTCCCGGTGGCGAACGCTGTGGAGCGGCGAGGTCCACAAGTACCGATTTGAGTGCGGCTTATGGGGAGTTTCGGGTCCCGGTTCGTAGCCCGGTGGTAGGCATTCGGCCTGACTTGCGCAATCTTGTCAACAATCTCCGCCCGTCTGGAGCCCAAGACGTTGCAGTATGGGCGGTTGCATGTGTACAGTGCGGCCCTGCCCGGTGGGCAGACGAGAGTGAGTGACGCGGTCGATCGAAACGGTCGGCCTCCGTCGTTGGACGCCGGCCCGGGAGGGCGGCGTCTCACCCATCCGGCCCTGCGGTTCGCCGCCGGGGTTGGCCCAGCAGAGTCTGGGAGGTGAGAGTGAGGTTGAGTCGAACGCCGCCGGGGAAATCCGGCGGCGTTGCGTTTTTGGACCCGTCGCGTGTGAACGCGGCCGGCACCGATCGAACGCGAAGAGCTCGGAGACACGGTGGAACGCGAAGGTCGCGGAGGCGGGACGCGGAGGGAGAGGAGCGAGACGCACAGGGGTTTCGAGCCCGCTCACCGTCGCCCGCTCGGCCCGCCACCCGTCCCGGCTTCTCCGCGTCCTCCGCGTCCTCCCTTCGCCTCCTTCGCGTTCGCCTTCCCCCCACACCGACCGCAGCGAAGGCACGCCGTCCGACTTAGTCCGCCGCGAGCTGCCAGCGGACCTCGTCGGACCGCGGCCCGCCGAGCCGGGCCGGGCCCTCGAACTCGGCCGTCGCGCGCAGCACGTTCTCGCCCGGCGAGAGCCGCACGCCCTCAAACCGCGCGATGCCCAGCGGGCCGACCGGTTGCGTGCCGATCGCCTCGCCGTTCCGCGAGAGCGTGACCGACGCGCCGTTGCAGTAGACCGTGACGCTGGTGAGCGCCTCCGTGCGCCGCGTGTGCCGGCGGTCGGCGACGTAGACCATGGGCTCGGCGGACCAGTTGGCCTGATAGAAGTAGTACGCGTCCTTCGGCGTGGCGCGGTCGTAGGTGACAAGGCCCTTGTCGTTGCGGCCCGGGGTGTCGCCCTCCAGCCGCTGGTCGGCGGCGAAATCAAACATGTTCCAGACGAAGGTGCCCCAGAGCCAGGGCCGCTCGGCGATCGCCGCGTAGCTCACCTCGTGCAGGTGGCGCTGCCACGTCTCGGGGTGGAAGGCGCCGTCGTGCTGCGGCTTGGTGGGCGTGTCGGTGTGGTGCAGGATGTTGGCGCCGGCGCCGTACTCGGTGAGGCCCAGCGGCTTGTCCGGGTGCTGCGCGTGCAGCCGATCGAGGAAGGGGGCGAGGCCCTCGGGCTCGCCGTCGTACCAGCCGTAGTAGGCGTTCACGCCCGGGACATCGGCGACCCAGTTGGACGGGTGCTCGCGCGGCACGGTGCCGGCGGAGGTGGTCGGGCGGCTCGGGTCCATGTCGCGGGCGAGGGCGTGCAGGGCGCGGACGAGGGCCTCGGGGTCTTCGCCGCGGTCCTTCACCCAGGGGGCGGTCACCTCGTTCTGCAGGCCCCAGAGCGCGATGCTGGGGTGGTTGCGCAGCTGCGCGATCATCTCGCGCAGCATCTGTTGCGTGTTCTCGGCGAACGCTTCGCCCGGCGTGACGCGGTTCACAAGCGGGATCTCGGCGTAGGCGATGAGGCCGCGGCGGTCGCACTCGGCGTAGGCCGCCGGGTCGTGCGGGTAGTGGGCGAAGCGCACGGCGTTGGCGCCCATGCGCGCGATGAGCGCCATGTCGTGCGCGATGTCGGCGTGGCTGATGGCCCAGCCCTTGTTCAGCAGGTCCTGGTGCTTGTTCACGCCGCGGAGGGGGTAGGGGCGGCCGTTGAGCAGGAAGCCGCGCTGCGGGTCCACCTCGATCGTGCGCACGCCGAAGGTGACCGAGGCGGCGTCGCGCGTCTCGATCGCCGTGGCGGGCGCGGCGGGGTCGGGCGGGGCGCCGGCGGGGGCGACGATGCCGCCGGCGATGAGCTCGGCCTCGAGCGTGTAGAGATAGGGGTCGGCGGGGCCGTCCCAGCGGCGCGGGCTGACGAGGGTGTGGTCGTGGGCGAGGGTCTGCGGCTCGCGCGTCAGGTCGTGCTCCGACTGCCGCGTGGAGACGACGCGGCCCGCGGCGGTGCGCACGCGGGTGATGAGCCTCGCCCGCTGCGGCGTCGCGGCGCTGGCGACGACGCGGGCGGTGAGGTCGGCCTGCAGATCGGTCAGCGCGCGCTGCTCGACCCACAGGCCTTGGGAGCCGAGGTGGGTGGGGTCGATGCAGGCGTTGGGCGCGACGATGAGCTGCGCGGGGCGGTAGAGGCCGCCGAAGAAGGTGAAGTCGGCGTCGAAGGGGGCGATGTCGGGGTCGTGGGTGTTGTCGACGCGCACGGTGAGGGTGCGCGCGCCGCCGGCGGGGAGGCCCGCGAGGGGGATCTCCAGGCAAAAGGCGGTGTGGCCCCCGATGTGCGAGCCCAGGGGCAGGCCGTCGAGCGAGACCTCGGCCCGGCTGTTGGCGGCGCCGAAGCGGAGGAAGGCGCGGGCCTCGCCCGGCGCGGGCAGGTGCGGGAGGCAGAGGGTGTACCAGCCGGGGCCGCGGCGGTAGGGGGCGTTGCCGTTGGTGCTGCCGTCCTGGCCGTCGGCGGCGTTCCAGGTGTGGGGGAGCGTGACGGGCGTCCAGGCGGCGGAGGGTGCCGCGGGATTGGTGGGATCAGTGGGATCGGTGGTGGTGAACATCCAGCCGGCGTCGAGGGGCGTGGTGTCGCGCGCGGGGGCGGAGGATGCGGCGAGGGCGGTGATGAGGGCGGCGAGCGGGGCGAGCCACGTTGCTGCGGCGTCGGCGGGGGCCCGGGTGTGGGTCGGGTGCATCGGGCCAGCATACGGGCGGCGGGTGGGCGCATAATGCGGGCGATGCGTGAGGAACGGTGCGCGTGGTCGAGCGGGGATCGTGAGGGGTGCATGCGGATGGAGGCGCGGACGAACGGGGCAGCGTGGGCAGGGGTTGCGCTGCTCATCGGCGGGCTCGTCGGCGTGGTCGGCGGCGGGCTCGCCGGCTGCACGGCGACGCCGCGGGCGCCCGACGCGGCGCGCGCGGAGGGGCCGGTCCGCACGCCGCTGGACCCGGAGACGGGGGCCGCGCAGCCGTGGACGGAGCGGACGATTGCGCGGAGCCTGGAGGGGCGGGCCGTCGTGCTGCGGGAGCTGGGGTCGGGGCCGCGGCGGGTGCTGGTGCTGGCGGGCATTCACGGGAACGAGCCGGAGGGGGGGCAGCACGTGGACGAGTTGTGCGCCCGGCTCGCGGCGTCGGCCGCTTCGGCGCGGGCGACGTTTTGGGTGGTGCCGGCGATGAACCCCGACGGGCTCGCGAACGGCACGCGCGGGAACGCGCGGGGCGTGGACCTGAACCGCAACTGGCCGGCGCGGAACTTTCGCCCCGACCGGTCGAACGGGCCCTTCCCGCTGAGCGAGCCGGAGGCGGGGGGCGTGGCGGACGCGATCGAGTCGGTGGAGCCGGAGTTGATCGTGGTGTTTCACAGCACGGCGACGGGGCCCTTTGTGGACCCAGACGGGCCGGAGCGGGCGGAGCGGATCGGTGCGGCGTTCGCGGACGCCGCGGCGGCGCTGGACGATCGGTGGCGGCTTTTGCCCAACTACACGAACCCGCCGGGGTCGCTCGGCACGGCGCTGGGGATCGAGCGGCAGACGCCGGTGCTGACGATTGAGTTTGAGCGCGGGCACGACGCGCGGGCGGCGACCGAGGCGGCGGTGGCGGGCGTGCTCGCCGCGACGGCGGCGCTGGCGGGCGAGCGCCTGTGACGGGCGCGCGCGGGCTGCCGATGCCGGTGATCGCGGGGCCGACGGCGGGGGGCAAGTCGGCGCTGGCGGTGGCGGTGGCGCACGAGCTGGGGCGGCGCGGGGTGCCGGCGCAGGTGCTGTCGGCGGACGCGTTTCAGGTGTACCGCGGGATGGACATCGGCACGGCGAAGCCGACCGCGGAGGAACGCGGGGGCGTGCCGCACCGGCTGATGGACCTGGTGGAGCCGACGGAGCGGTTCACGCTGCACGACTGGCTGCGCGAGGCGGAGGGGGTGATCGCGGAGGTGCGCGGGGCCGGGGGGGTGCCGATCGTGGTGGGCGGGACGCACCTGTATGTGAAGGGGCTGCTCGAGGGCGTGTTTGAGGGGCCGCCGCCGGACGAGGCGCTACGCGAGCGGCTCCGGGCGCAGGGGCTCGCGGCGCTGCGGGCGGAGCTGGAGCGGGTGGACCCGGCGGCGGCGGGGCGCATCCACGCGAACGACGAGCGGCGGACGGTGCGCGCGCTCGAGGTGTATCACCAGACGGGGCGGCCCATCAGCGAGCACCAGGGGCAGTGGGACCGAGGGGCCCGCGGGGACGCGATGCTGGTGGGGCTGGAGTGGCCCAGCGAGGCGATCAACCGGCGCATCAACGCGCGGGTGCGCGAGATGGTGGCGCGGGGGCTCGCGGAGGAGGCGCGGGGGCTGTGGGCGGCAGGACGGCTCGGGCCGCAGGCGCGGGAGGGGCTGGGGTACAAGCAGTTTGTTGCCCACTTTGAGGGGGTATGTTCCCACGACGAGGCGGTGGAGCGGACGAAGATCGAGACGCGGCGATTTGCCAAGAACCAGCGGACGTGGCTGCGGCGGCTGCGGGTGGTGGAGGGGTCGGTGTGGTTTTTGGCGGAGGGGGCTTTGGCGGGCGAGATGGCGCAGGGTGTTGTGGATTCGATGTTTGCGCGAGCGGGCCGCGGATAGGGTGTGGGGG
>CAZCBN010000167.1:0-5654 GCA_964496975.1 uncultured Phycisphaeraceae bacterium | reverse complement strand
CCGTTGGGCCCGAGAACGGGGCCCGGCGGTCGGGTTCGGGGGGATGGGGGGTTTGGGGCGGGGTGGACTCTTTGGTCTGGCGGCCGAGACGGGGGAAGGGGTGGCAAAGATTCGATTTCAGGGCTGATACAGGTGTGTTTTCGAGCGGAAAGCGCTTACTGTGTCAGTTGGCTCGGCGGGAGTGGTCGGGCCCGGTGGTGCGGCCGTTTGCACGCACGCGTCTTTGTCTCAGTTCGCTGAGGGAGTTTCACGTATGACACGTCAGACTGGTGTGAGTGTGTTGTCGCTGCTCGCGTGCGCGGGGGCGGCGGTGGCCCAGCCGACGATCGATGGTGTGTTTGATGCCGCGACGGAGGCTTCGGTGTACGGCGGGATCCGCTGGACGAACCCGAACCCGACGTCGTTCGGCGACAACAGCGCCGGTCGCTTCAACGGCGGCGTCTTCGGCGACCCGCAGAACGTGACGCGTGGCGTTGAGTTGCGGATCCCCCTGGCCTCGCTGGGCCTGACGGGGACGAGCACCTTCCGCCTGACGGGCTGGGTGAACTCGGGCGACCGCTCGTTCATGTCGAACCAGACGATCGCGGGCCCGCGGATCGACTCGACCAACTTCGGCAACCCCCCCACCGACTTCAGCAACGCGACGGACTTCCCCGGCGGCGGTGACGTCACGGTGAACCTGGCGAGCGCGCCCGTGGGCACGCCCACGCTGGACGGCAACCTGGACGGCGGCACGGCCGGCACGCAGTACTCGCGTGTCTTCCTGCAGACCAACTTCACGGGCTTCGGCAACGAGACCGACGGCACGATCGACGGCAGCGGCCCCAACGGCGGCGGCAGCGAGATCGACGCGGTCTACGTCGCGCGGGACGCGACGAACCTGTACCTGTTCATCGCGGGCAACCTCGAGGCCAACGGCAACGCGATCGACCTGTACTTCGACACGCAGTCCGGCGGCGAGTCGGTGCTGAGCGGCGCGAGCTTCGGCAGCGGCGGGTTCATCCCCAACGCGCAGACGGGCAACACGTTCGACACGGGCTTCGGGGCCGACTTTGTCGCCTCGGTTGCCATCTTCAACGGCACCGACGTGGCGGGCTACCTGGGCACCGTCGGCGGCGAGGTGTTCTTCCTGGGCCAGGCCACGGGCTTCGGCGCGGCGAACGCTCTGGCCGGCGGCGACGCGGCGGCGCCCACGGGCGTCGCGATCGCGGTCGACAACAGCAACATCGCGGGCGTGCTGGGCTCGCCCGGCAACCCGACGCCGGTTTCGCCCGACGCCGACTGGGCGTACGGCAGCGAGCTGAACAACGTGCGGGCCGGCATCTCGGGCGGCCGCCTGAACATCTTCGTGGGCGGCAACGCCGAGGTGAACTTCAACAAGATCGTGTTCTTCATTGACTCGGTGGCGGGCGAGGGCCAGAACATCCTCCGCACCGACAACGTGGACATCTCGTTCGGCGGCCTGAACCGCCAGGGCGGGCTGATCTTCGACGAGGGCTTCGCGGCGGACTACTGGTTCAACGTTAACAACGGCGTGGACGGTGGCAACGGCAACCTGATCAACTTCGCCGACGCGGCGACGCTCCGCACCAACGGCCCCGACCTTGACCTCTTCAGCCTGCTCCCGCTGGACGCGGGCTGCTTCTTCGGCGGCGGCATCACCGACGGCAGCGGCAACGACCTGCCCGGCGCCCGCCAGCTGATCGACTTCAGCGGGCCCCGCCTGGACATCCAGGACGGCTTCACCACGAGCCTGTTCAGCGAGTTTGCCCCGCAGACCGCCCGCGACGCGCAGGGCGGCGGCTCGGCGACGGCCGGTCGCCTGCAGGTCGCGATCAACAACTCGAACGTCGGCGGCGTGACGAGCGACAGCGCCGACCCGGCGGCTGTGAACGCCGTCAGCACGGGCTTTGAGATCTCGATCGATCTGGCCGAGCTGCGCTGGAACGGCACCGATCCCATCCTGCTGACCGGCTGGGTGGCGAGCGGCGACTTCGGCTTCGTCTCCAACCAGGTGATCGCGGCGGACGCGGTCGGCACGGACAACCTGGGCACGACGTCGGCGATTAACTTCACGCTCATCCCGGGCGAGCAGTACATCGACCTGACCGCGGACGAGGCGTGCCCCGCCGACTTCAACGGCGACACCGTGCCCGGCGACATCTTCGACCTGTTCGACTTCCTCGCCGCCCTGGATAACGGCCTGGACTTCAACGGCGACACCTCGCCCGCCGACATCTTCGACCTGTTCGACTTCCTGGCGGTCCTCGACGCCGGCTGCCCTTGAGCCAGCGATGACACGCCTGAGCCTTCGGACGGCCTGACGCTTCGTGCGTATGGGCCGGGCCGATGAAAGCTGGCTTTGAAGGGGCGCTCGGAGGCGAGCGCCCCTTTTTTTCTTCGGGAGGCACGCGTCGGGCCCGGGCTCGGGGGGGGCCGCGCCGGGCCTTTGCGGGGCGTTGCGGCGGCGGCGGCGGCTCGGCGCCGGGCGGGCGACCGGGGGCCGGGTGGGCGAAAGGCGTGTGGGGCCGTTGATCGGGAACGGTCGGGGCATCTACGATGGGGGGAACCGGCGGGGCGGCCCGGCGGTGTGGAAAGGGCTCTCGATGCGGACCGGCGGCAGCCATGCGGGCTGAGGGGATCCAAGCGGGATCGGGCGCGGCGATCGCACGGGCGGTGTCGCGGTCGGTGACCCGGGTTGGGGTCTTCGCCGGTGACGGGGCGACGGTTTGTCGCCGCGGAGGCTCGGCGATGCGCTGAGCGACGCGGCCACGGCTGGCGGCCCGGGGGGAAGACGGTTTCCCCGCGCGGGCCGACGAGGGCCCTCGGGGGGCGCGACGCGGCCCCTGGGGGTTGTTTGTTTTTGGCGTTCCGCCGGAGGGAACGCGGCGGCGGAGCGAGGCCGGCGCCCCGGATGGCCCGGACAACCCGGATGGCCCTGCTTGCCGGGGTCGCCGGGATCGCCGGGAGACGGGGCGGATTGGATCGGATCGGAATCAGGTCAGACAACTCGGACAGTTTGAACATCCCGAACAACTGAACACGCGACAGGAACGACGACGATGGCCAAAGCCCAACCCCCCGCCCCGATGGGGATGAACGCCCAAGAGATGCTGCGGATCCTGGACTCGATCGCCCGGGATCGGAACATCGAGCGGGAGACGCTGATCGGCGACCTTGAGCAGGCGATGGTGTCGGCGGCGCGGAAGCACTACAACGCCCTGGACCCCGAGGAGTTCACCTGCCGGATCGACCGCATCAGCGGGGCGATGTCGCTGCTTCGCCACGGGGCGGCGGTGGACATCCCGCCCGAGGCGTTCGGCCGCATCGCGGCGCAGACGTTCAAGCAGGTGATGATCCAGCGCTTCCGCGACGACGAGCGGCAGAGCATCCTGGACGAGTTCACCAAGCGCGTCGGGACGCTCGTGACGGGCACGGCCCAGCGGTACGACCACGGCGCGTTGATCGTGCAGATCGACCGGGCCGAGGCGGTGATGCTGCGGAGCGAGCAGATCCCCGGCGAGCAGTTCACCGCGGGCGACCGCGTGCGGGCGCTGATCCAGGACGTAAAGGACATGGGGAGCCAGGTGAAGATCTACCTGAGCCGGGCCCACCAGGACTTCATCCGCCGGCTGTTTGAGGTGGAGGTGCCGGAAGTCGCCGAGCGCATCATCGAGGTGAAGGCGATGGCCCGCGAGGCCGGGCACCGCACGAAGATCGCCGTGTCGTCCATCGACAGCAAGGTGGACGCGGTCGGCGCGTGCGTGGGCGTGCGGGGCAGCCGCATCAAGAACATCGTGGACGAGCTGAACGGCGAGAAGATCGACATCGTGCGGTGGAACGAGAGCAGCCAGATCCTGATCCAAAACTCGCTCAAGCCGGCGGAGGTGTCCGAGATCAGCCTGTGCTTCGAGCTGGGCCGGGCCACCGTCGTGGTGCGCGACGACCAGCTGAGCCTCGCCATCGGCAAGCGCGGGCAGAACGTGCGGCTCGCCGCGCGGCTCACGGGCTGGGACATCGACATCCTGACGCCCGAGGAGTTCACGAAGGGCCTCGAGATCATGTCCGAGACGCTGCAGCAGGTCGAGGGCATCGGCGAGGAGAAGGTCGACCGGCTCGCGGCGCTGGGCATGGTGAGCGTCTTCGACATCGAGGAGGTCGGGTCCGAGGTGCTGGCGACCGAGCTCGAGATCGACGAGGCCGCGGTGCAGCGGCTGATCGAGATCGCCTCGGCCCGGGCCAAGATCGTGCAGGAGCAGCAGGCGAAGGACAAGGAGGCGGCGGAGAAGCGTCGCGCGGCGGAGCAGGCGGCGGCGGCGCAGCTCCTCGCCGGCGGCGGGGCGGACCTGTCGCCCGACGAGGCCGCGGCGGCCATTCTCGGTGCGGGCCGCTTCGGGGACATGCCGATGGCCGCCCCCGGCGCGGCGGCCGAGCCGCCCGCGGGCGACACCCCCGAGCCCCCCGTGTCCCCCGAGGACGCGTCGCGGGCGGCGGACATCCTGGGCGGTTGATGGCTGGGCGGTTGATGGCTGGGCGGCTGACGCGCCCGGGTGCATGCGATTTCTGCCGCGGCCTCGCCCAGAGGCGTGCCCGCGGTTTGTCGGACGGCGGCGAGTTCATGCGGGCCGGGCCCGCGACAACGGTCGGAGGTTGGATTGGCGCAGAAGCGGGTTTTCAACATCGCGAAGGACTTGGGGATCGAGTCGAAGGCCATCATCCAGAAGTGCCACGACGAGGGGATCCCCGAGGCCATCATCAAGAACCACATGTCGGTGGTGTCCGCCGGGCTTGAGGCGACCATCCGCGAGTGGTTCAGCTCTGCGTCGCAGTCGACGGCCGTGGAGACGTCGGAGCGCGTGGACCTGGAGGCCGCACGGGCGAAGGGCTCCCGGCAGCACCGGGCCAAGTCCGCCGACGACGCGGGCCACCATGCGGGCCACCACATGGGCCAGCACGCCGACCATGAGGGCGACCACGACCGCGGCGGCTCGGCCACCGCGGTGGACGACGCCGTCGCCGCGCCGGCCCGGGACGCCGACGCCCCGACCGACACGTCGACGGAGCGCGCGACGGCTCGCCCCGCCGCGACTGTGAATGTCTCCGCACCGGCGCCCGCCGTGGGAACCACCCACGCCGCGGCCGCGACGGCGGCATCCCCCGCGTCTGGCGCGTCTGCCGCGTCGCCCGCTTCGGCGTCCCCCGCGGCCGCCGCCACCGCGGCGACGGCCGCTCCGGGTGGCCCCGCCTCGACCGGTGACGCCGGCGCCGCCGACACGCGGTCCGCGGCTCAGGCCTCGCCCGCGCGGCCCATGGTGCCCGTCCGCCCCGCGGCGCTCGCGCCCACGGCGGTGAGGCCGGCGGTCGGCGATCGTTTGTCAGCGTCATCGCCCGCGGCCCCTGCGGCCGGCGCACCCTCGGCGAACCCTCCGACGGCGAACGCCGCGCCGGGCCAGCCTGCCTCGGCCGAGCCGGCGAGGCCCGCGAGCGCTGCCTCTGCGGCCCCGGGACGCACCGAGCCCGGCCGCGACGCCGGCGGTTCGGGCCCCGCGACCACGGGCGGGCCCACGCGTCCGGGGCAGCGCCCCGACGACCGCGGCGCGGCCGGCGACCCGCGCCAGCCCGTCAAGCCCGCGCCGATGAACGTGCCGACGCGT
>CAZCBN010000166.1:271-5809 GCA_964496975.1 uncultured Phycisphaeraceae bacterium | reverse complement strand
CACGTGGTGGGCCAAATCCCCCGCGTTGCGGGGGCCTGCCGCCCCCAAAGTTCGCACCACCGCCGCCACGCG
Source organism: uncultured Phycisphaeraceae bacterium (assembly GCA_964496975.1). Lineage (GTDB taxonomy): Bacteria > Planctomycetota > Phycisphaerae > Phycisphaerales > UBA1924 > CAZCBN01. Next base: position 5,737 of record CAZCBN010000166.1, on the reverse strand, counting down.
GACCGCGCGGTCCACCCATCCCCCGGTTGTCGTCACGATTCACGGCCGCGTACCCCCGCGTTCAATCAAGCCCTGCGCCGCCACTGCCACAGCCGTGCGCGCCCACGCCTCATCCACCCGATCCAGCAGCCACCCGGCGAACGACGCCTTGGCCACAGGCCCCCCCGTCGTCGCCACCACCCGGGCCCCCAGCGCCCGAACCTCCGCCGGCGTCGCCCCGGCCGGCGCCTCCGCGTCCCCGCCCGCCGCCTCCGCCGTCCCGGTCTGTGCCGGCCCGATCAGCGCGGCCTCAATCACCGCGGCGTCCATCGTCTCCAGCGGATTGGCCACCACCAGGTCCACCCGCTTGCGGGCCAGCTTCCCCGCCGCCGAGACCAGCATCTCGTGCCGCGGCTCCAGGGCGAAGCCCACCAGCACCTGCCCGGGTCGCCGCCGGGCGGCGCACGCCGCGAGCAGGTCGGGCGTCGGTTCCAGCGCCAGGTGCAGCGGCTCGTTCTTCCGACGCCGCTTCCCGGAAAGGTCGCCCTCGCTCACCACCGGCCGATAGTCCGCCACCGCGGCCGCCATCACCAGCACGTCAAACCACGCCGACGAGTGCTCCAACCGCTCGGCCAGGTCGGCCGTTGATTCAAACGGGACGACCTCCACGCCCGGCTCGCTGGGCTGCACAGCCACAGGCCCGAGCAAAAGCCGCGTCCGCCACCCCCGCCGGCACGCCTCGTCGGCGAGTTGCACACCGAGCCGGCCGCTGGAGCGGTTGCCGATGAACCGCACGGCGTCGATCGGCTCTCGCGTGGGCCCAGCGGTGATCAGCAGTCGGCGTTCCCGGCCTCGGTCGCGCCCGGTGGGCGTGGGGGCCGGGGTAGGGGCGTCGGCGGTGTGGGCGGGCGAACGGCGCTGCGGAGAGCCGGGTGAAGACGCCTGCACGCGATGCTCCCAGGGCCACAGGTGCGTCAACGGGGGTGGCGGGCGCCGCCTCGGCGCGGGTGTGGCACACCCCTCGGGCGTGCGCACAGCGTCATGTTAGGGGTTGATGCGCTCGGATGTCGCTCGCGCGTGAGCATCAGTCCGCGGGTTTCGCCCGTACATGTCTCGTGCGGGGAACGGTTGCCGTATCATGCCGCCCCCGGGCGACGGCGGTCGTCGTTCGGGAATGATGAGGCGGGGACCATCGCCGCGTGTCGCGAGGTGTGCCCGTCGCCCGAACAGCCCCCTCGGGCCGGCCTGACCGGTCCGGTCACCTTTCTGATTTCTCACCGCATGGCCCGATCGAAGAAAAAACTCGGAGAGATCCTCGTCGGCTGGGGCGTCGTGAACTCGGCGCAGGTCGAGAAGGCGCTGGCCACGGGCAAGAAGGCGGGCAAGCGCATCGGCGAGGCGCTGGTCGAGGCCGGCTTCGCCAGCGAGGAGCAGGTCGCTCGGGCCCTCGCCGAGCAGCTCGGCATGGAGTACCTGGACCTGGCCGCCGAGGGCATCGCCGGCCGCATCCAGATGAAGTCGATGGACGCGCAGCTCATCCGCAAGTACCTCGTGCTGCCGCTGGGCAAGCAGGGGAGCAAGCTGGGGCTGATCGTCCACGACCCGATGAACATCGAGCTGCTGGACAACCTCCGCTTCCGGCTCAACACCGACCTTGACGTGAAGGTCGCCAGCCGGGCCCAGATCAAGCGGTTCATCGACAGCCACGACAGCGGCACGGCCGCGGTGTCGGCCGACAAGAGCCTCGTCTCCGAGTCGATCGACCGCTCGATCGACCGCTCCATCGACAAGTCGATGGACAAGTCGATCGACGTGGCGGCGGAAGACTCGCCCGTCGTGCGGCTGTGCAACCGCATCTTGTCCGAGGCCGTGCGCATGCGCGCGAGCGACGTGCACGTGGAGCCCATGGGCGATCGCGTGCGACTGCGCTACCGCATCGACGGCGTCTGCATCCTGCGCGACAACCTGCCCAAGCGCATGCAGAACGCGGTGCTGAGCCGCTTTAAGCTGATGGCCGGCGTGAACATCGCCGAGAAGCGCATCCCCCAGGACGGACGCATCAAGCTCAACGTCGACGAGGTCGACGTCGACTTCCGCGTCTCCGCCTGCCCGGCGTACCACGGCGAGAGCATCGTCATGCGTATCCTGCGGCCCGACGCGGTCCGCATCGGCCTTGAGAACCTGGGCTTCGAGAGCGACAGCCTCGAGACGTTCAACAAGATCATCCGCCGGCCCAACGGCATCTTCCTCGTGACCGGGCCCACCGGCTCGGGCAAGACGACGACGCTCTACACCGCGCTCGACGTGCTGAACCGGCCCGACAAAAAGATCATCACCGCCGAGGACCCGGTCGAGTACAACTTCCAGGGCATCAACCAGTGCCAGGTGCGCGAGCACATCGGCCTCGGGTTCAAAGAGATCCTGCGGTCGATGCTGCGCCAGGCACCCAACATCATCCTGGTCGGTGAGATCCGCGACCGCGAGGTGGGCGAGATCGCCATCCAGGCCGCGCTCACGGGCCACCTCGTCTTCAGCACGCTGCACACGAACGACGCGCCCTCCGCGATGACGCGGTTGATCGACATGGGCATCAAGCCCTTCCTTGTCGCGTCGTCGATCCAGGCGATCATGGGCCAGCGGCTCATCCGCATCCTCTACAAAGAGTCCAAGGCCCTGGCGACGCGGGAGGAGCTTGATGCCAAGTACCTGAACCTCATCGGCCTGACGGTCGACGAGGCGCTGGGCCGGGTGTACAAGCCCGTGCCGCACGCCGACGCGCCGACGGGGTACAAGGGCCGCCGCGGCATCTACGAGATGCTGCAGATGAACGCGGAGCTGCGCGAGCTGGCGTTCAAGATGGCACCCGTCTCCGAGCTGCGCAAGGCCGCGCTCGCCAGCGGCATGCGGCCCCTGGTGGGCGACGGGCGGATCAAGGTGCTGAGGGGCATGACGACGGCCGACGAGATCGCCCGCGTGGCCCAGGTGGAAGAGCAGATGTAAGGACGGCAGCCGCCGACCGGGGCCCACCGCGGCCGCGGACTCACGCGACGCGCCGCCCACCCCAGGTTCTCGAACATCGGGCTCGCGACCCCAACGTTCGCGCGCCCAAGCGCTGGAGCAGCCCCCATGTCCACGATGCAGATCGACCGCCTTCTTGACACCGTCGTGCAGACCGGCGCGAGCGACCTGCACCTCACGGTCGGGCGGCCCCCGACCATCCGCCTGAACGGCGGGCTGCGGAACCTGCAGACCAAGGTGCTCGATTCCGACGACATGGTGGGCCTGATGAAGTCCATCACGCCCGAGCGCAACCAGCAGGAACTGCAGGAAGAGGGCGGCACCGACTTTGGCTTCGCCTACGGCACCGCCGCCCGCTTCCGCGTCAGCGTCTTCCGCCAAAAGGGCGACCTGGCGATGGTGCTGCGGCAGATCCCGAACAGGCTGCTGACGTTTGAGCAGATCGGCCTGCCGGAAATGTGCCGCGACCTGATCCGCCGACCCCGGGGAATGTTTTTGGTGACGGGCCCGACGGGGTCGGGCAAGACGACGTCGCTGGCGACGATGATCGACTACATCAACACCTTCATGGACCACCACATCATCACGATGGAAGACCCCATCGAGTATTACCACGCCCACAAGAAGTCGATCATCAATCAACGCGAAGTGGGCAACGACGTGCCCAACTTCGCCGAGGCCCTGCGGCGAGCTCTACGTCAGGACCCGGACGTGATCCTCGTCGGCGAAATGCGCGACCTGGAGACGATCGAGGCGGCCGTGCGAGCGGCCGAGACGGGTCACTTGGTGTTCGGCACGCTGCACACGACGGGGGCCGCCAAGACGATCGACCGTCTGGTTGACGCCTTCCCGGTGAGCCAGCAGAACCAGATCCGGGTGCAGCTTTCGACCGCCCTGATCGGGGTGCTGTCGCAGGTGCTCATGAAGCGGGTGGACGTGAAGGGCCGCGTGGCCGCGTACGAGTTCCTGGTCGTGACGCCCGCGATCGCGAACCTGATCCGCGACAACAAGACATTCCGGATTGATTCGTCCATTCAAACGGGCAAGAAGTACGGGATGCAGTTGCTGGACGACCACCTGTGGTCGCTGTACTCCAAGGGGATGATCTCGGCCGAGGAGATGGTAGACAAGGGCAAAAACCCGGGTGATCTCCGGAACAAGGTGCTGGCCGCGGGTGGCGAGCTGAAGCGGCCGGAGCTGGCGGACCAGGAGTAATCCGGGCCCGTCGCGCGAAATCGGCGGGAGCGTGGGGTTGAGCCGCGGGTGCCCGAGTGGCCGGCAGCGGTATCAGAACGCAAAAAACTGGTAGACGTGTCCATTCCGGGGCCTTTGGGGCCTTGGCAGGGCCGAACCGCCCGGGCATACTGCCCGAATCGGCCCACGGCGTGGCGTGCGCGCCGACGACCGAGCGGGTCAGCCGGCCCAGCGATTGGCCCAGCGACCGGGCCACCAACCGGCCGAACGAGCGGCCGAACGACAGACCGAACGAGCCGGTCTCCGACCCGTCGGACGGCCGGCCCGTTGGGCGGCTCTGGTGGCTGGACCGCCGAGCAGGCGGACGGCCAAGCGGGCGGAGCGGCGATTGGGAGACCAAGCCGCCGACTGGCCGCCGACTGGCCGCCGACTGGCGGGCGACTGGCGGGCGACTGGCGGGCGACTGGCTGCCGACTGGCGGCCAACCGGCCGCGGGGTTGGCGAACGCTGGGGCCTGCTGCCGGCGACCGGTCGGGGGGCCCTGGGAGCCTGAGGCCGTTGGGCCGTGCCCGGCCGGCGGAGTCGCGTTCGACGTGCCTGCGGCGTCGGCGGGATGCGCGGGGCGGGGCCGACCGGCGGCGGGCGTGGGTTGAGGGCAGGCGGGAACGCGACGGGGCCGGGGAGCCGGCGGCTTGGGTGGCGGTGCCCGCGGTACGGCGGGCTTTGGGTGGTCTGAAGGTCGGTCGGCCGGGGCGAGTTGTTGGGCTGGAGGTTGGTATGCCGGGTCTGGATATTGCCGAAGCGAAGGGTCGGAAGCTCGGGCGCGTGCTCACGAAGATGGGCAAGGTGACGCGCGAGCAGGTTCACGCGGCCCTGGAGGAGCAGCAGAAGCGGCTCCGCAACGGCGAGAAGGTGCTGCTCGGCAAGGTGCTGCAGGACCTCGGCATGGTGACCGAGCGGGACGTTCGGGAGGCGCTCGCGGGGCAGGCGGGGATGGGGTACGTCGAGCTGGCGGGGGTCACGCTGCCGGCGGACGCGCTCGACGCGGTTCCGGCGGAGAACGTGCGGACGTACGAGTTTGTCCCGCTGGAGTTCAGCAAGCAGGGCAAGCGGCTGAAGATTGCGCTCAAGAGCCACGAGAACTTTCAGGCGGTGGACGACCTGCGTCTGCTGATGGGGTTCAACGTGGAGGCGGTGGTGGGGGACCCGGCGGCGATCGACGCGTTGATCAAGCAGCACTTCAGCAAGTCCGAGTCGGTGGTGGACGTGGTGACG
>CAZCBN010000166.1:0-261 GCA_964496975.1 uncultured Phycisphaeraceae bacterium | reverse complement strand
TGGTGACGGCGCTCGCGAGCGACACGAAGTTCGCGGACCTCGCGGGGCACAGCGACCAGTCGATCGATCTTGACGCGGTGATGGAAGCGGCGGACGACAACCAGGTCGTGAAGCTGCTGAACCTGGTGCTGCTGCAGGCGATCCGCGACCGGGCGAGCGACATCCACTTTGAGCCGTTCGAGAACGAGTTCAAGATGCGGTACCGGATCGACGGCGTGCTGTACGAGATGGTGCCGCCGCCGAAGCATCTCGGGCCGGCGA
>CAZCBN010000165.1:0-5922 GCA_964496975.1 uncultured Phycisphaeraceae bacterium | reverse complement strand
CCCCCCCGTCCTCGCCTTCTTCGGCCCCGACCCCTTCCTCCGCGCCAACGCCCTGGACGACCTGCGCACCGCCCTCGCCGCCGAGCACCCCGCCTTTGAGACCTTCCGCTTCGACGCCGCCACCGCCACCACCGCCGACGTCCTCGACGAGTGCCGCAGCTTCGGCCTCATGGCCCCGCACAAGCTCGTCATCCTCGACAACGCCGAGATCCTCCTCGGCTCCCGAAAGTCCGCCGCCGCCACCACCGACACCACCGACGACCCCGCCGACACCGACGCAGACCCCGACGCCGACGCCCCCCCAAACACCGCCGCCGCCCGCGCCCTCTTCGAGCGCTACCTCGCCGCCCCGGCCGACAACGCCACCCTCGTCTTCATGTCCCCCGGCACCAGCGCCGTGAAGCTCACCAAAGCCCTCGCCGACGCCCACGCCCTCGTCGACTGCGCCCCCCCCACCCCCGACAAAGCCGCCCGCTGGGCCGCCGCCCGCGCCGCCTCGCACCACGCCGTCACGCTCGACGACCGCCTCGCCCTCGCCCTCGTCGACCGTCTTGGCCCAGACCTCGGCCGCATCGACACCGAGCTCGCCAAGCTCGCCGTCGCCGCCCGGGCCGCCGGCCTCTCCGCCATCTCCCCCGCCCTCATCGACGAGCAGCTCGGCGCCGTGAACCGCGACGACAACGTCTTCCACGTCATCGCCCCCATCCTCCTGCGCGACCACCCCGCCCACGCCCTCGCCGCGCTCCGCGACCTGCTCGACGCGCACAAAAAGAGCGTCGAGGTCCCCGCAACCATCGCCGCCGTCCAGCTCGCCGCCCAGCTCCACGCCCTCGCCCAGGCCCGCGCCCAGCGGCTGGACACCGCCGCCGTCGCCAAGGACTACCGCCTCTGGGGCGACGCCCGCAACGCCATCTTCGCCGCCCTCCCCCGCGTCTCCCCCGCCGCCGCCCGCCGCCTGCTCGCCGACGCCCTCGCCGCCGACGCCGCCAACAAGTCGGGCCTGGGCTCCCCAGACCGCACGCTCGAGCGCCTCGCCCTCCGCTTCTCCCAGGTCCTCGCCGGCTCCCCGCGCTAGCGCCCACCCGAACCCAAGAAAACAGCCGGCCCGCCCCAACAAGGACGAGCCGGCCTCAAGCACTCCCCACGGCTTCCCCGGCCCCGCCGACGCGGCCGGCCTACGCCACGTTGCCTACTCCACCTCGCCTACGCCACCTTGAACTGCCCCACCAGCGCCCGCAGCTCCTCCGCGCTCCGCGACAAGTCCTGCGCCGCCTGCGCCGCCTGCGACGCCCCCACCGACGTCTCCCGGCTCGCCTTCGACACCGCCTCCATCGAGCGGTTCACCTGCTCCGCCGCCACAGACTGCTGCTCGCTCGCCGCGGCGATCGACCCCACCATCCCACCGACGTCCCCCGTCATCGTCAAGATCCGCCGCATCCCCTCCCCCGCCGAGTTCGCCCGCGCCGTCCCCAGCTTGGACCGCTCGGCCGCCGTCTCCACCTGCTCCACCGCCGCCTTCGTCACCCCTCGGATCTCCGCGATCGAAGACCCCACCTCCGACGTCGCCCCCGTCGTCCGCTCCGCAAGCTTCCGCACCTCGTCCGCCACCACGGCGAACCCGCGCCCGTGCTCGCCCGCCCGCGCCGCCTCGATCGCCGCGTTCAGCGCCAGCAGGTTCGTCTGGTCCGCGATCTCGTTGATCACCGCGACCACCTTCCCGATCTGCTCGCTCTTCTGCCCAAGGTCCTGGATCTGCTCGCTCGAGCGGCCCACCACCGCGTTCATCTCCCGCATGTCCGCGATCGTCGTCTCCACCGCCGCCCCGCTCTGCTCGGCGATCTCCCGCGTCTCGTCCGTCCGCCGGCTCGCGTCCGCCGCCTTGCCCGCGATCATCACGATGCTCTGCGTCATCTCCGTGATCGCCGCCGCCACCTGCGACACCTCCGCCTGCTGCTGCTCCACCACCCGGCTCATCTCCTCGGCCGACGCCGCGATCTCCGTCGCCGCCGCCGCCACCTGCGTCGCCGAGTTCCCCGCCTGCTGGATCGTCGCGCGGATCTTCTCCGCGAACGCGTTGAACGACCGCGCCACCGCGCCGAGCTCGTCCCGCGCCGTGTCGTCCAGCCGGACCGTCAGGTCCCCCTCCCCCTTCACGATGTCCGTCAGCCGCGCATCGAGCCTCCCCAGCGGACGCACAATGCTCCGGATGATGAAGAACGCCGCCACGAGCCCCGACCCCACCGCGCCGAGCCCGCACACCGCCAGCATCGTGACGTTCGTCGCCGCGATCGCCGACAGCGAATCCGACTTCGCCGCCGTCGCCACCTCGTGCGCGTCCACGATCTGCGTCACCAGCTCGTCCCCGCGCACCGTCGGCGCCACCCCCTGCTCGCGGATCAGCGTCCGCGCCGCCGGGATATCCCCCGACTGCACCAGCGCCGCCGCCCGGCGGTGCACCTCACGCAGCTCCGAAAGCACCGCCTCAAGGTCCCCCACCGCCGCCCGCTGCTTCGGGTCGTCAAACTCCGGCGCCAGCTCCACCAGCAGCGCAAGCCCCCCGTCCGTCCGCTCCCACGCCCGCTTCCACGCCGCCACCGCGGGGGCCAGCGCCTCCGCCTTCCCCTCGCTCAAAAACATGTCGCGCATCGCCACCTTGCAGTCCGGAATGCCGCCCGAGAGCTGCTGCGCCGCCGCCGCCGTCGGGAACGACACCTTCAGCACCTCCGTCGTCAGCACCCCCTGCCGCCGCAGCCCCGACATCACCACGAGGCACATCAGCACCACCAGCGACAGCACCACCCCAAACCCCAGCCACAGACGAGCGCGAATGGTCAAACGCATGGCGAAGTCCCCGATCAAGCCCCCGGTCTCTCCACGCGGCCCGGGAGCAACGCCCCCGCCATCCGCCGCGCGGTGACCGCGTTCCCGTTCGGCCCATCGCTTCGCCGCATCGCGTCAAACCACGCGCGGCGCCGCCCCGGCCGGCCGGACGCGCCCACCGCACGCCGCATGTGGGCCCTCCCCGATGCCGCCGACGCGCCCCGCACCGCCCGCCCGTCCGACACACCCCCCCCCGCGATTCACCCTTCCACCCCCGCTCGTCCGATGCCTCACCCGGCGCCGGAGCGCGCCGCAACACGGACACGGAGGTCCCGCATGCCCGCCCCGTCGACACCCCGCGCCGCCCGGCCCGCCGCCGCACTCACCATCGCGCTCGCCGCCGCGCTCGCGCTCCCGGCGTGCTCCTTCTTCCGCGCCAACGAGCCCCGCGCCACGTCCCAGCCCGGGCCCCCCGACACCTCCCTCGCCGCCCTCCGCGACGGCACTTCCCCCTCCCTGCCCGACGCCGTGGCCCAGGCCTCCACCGACGCCGTCGCCAGCGACCGAGGCCGGCTCGACGACCTGATGGCCGCCACGCTCCAAGGCCTGGAGTCCCACTTCGCCGCCCCAGCCTCACCCGCAACCGCACCCACCGACGCACCCACCGACGCCACCGCCGCCATCCGCATCGACGACCCGGCCGCGGCCCCTCCGACTTCCACCGCCGACACCGAGGCCACCGCCGCCGCGCCCGCCGAGCCCAACGCCGGCCTCGCCGCGCTCGCCGGCACCGCGTCGCCCGAGGCCGCCGCCGCGCCGGCCGATCCGCCGCTCTCCCCCGAGGACCGCGTCCGCCGTGCCGTCACCGACGCCGTCGCCGTGCTGGCCGAACAGGCCCGCACCGCCGACGACCCGTCCCGCTTCGCCGCGCAGCTCGCCGCGTTGGAGGCCGTTCACCCCGGCGCCGTGCGCACCACGCTGGACGATCTGATCGACCGCGGCACGCTCCCCCCGCACCAGGTCGCCGCCCTCCGCGCCCTGCGCACCGCCTTTGAGGGCCTTACCGCCCCCGATCAAACCCTCACGCCTGAGGCCGTCTCCACCCGCCTCGCGACCGCCCAAACCGGGCTCGACGCGCTGCACACCCTGCGCATCCGCCGCGTCGAGCTGTGCACGAAAGTCACTGGTTTCGGGCAATACGCTGCCTATCCCTCCAAGTCCTTCCCCGCCGGCCGCCCCATCCGCGCGATCGTCTACACCGAGCTCGATCACTTTGTGACCGAGCGGGTCGACGTGCCCGCTTCAGGCGACACCCCGATCGAAACCCCCATCACCACCCCCGACACCCCGGCCGACTCGGACCCCCGCTCCCACCGCCTCCGCGTCGCGCAAGAACTGCAGCTCTTCCACGACGCCGACGGCCTGCTCGCCTGGCGCCGGCCGGCCGTGGAGACCACCTACACCTCCCTCAATAAGGTGTCCGACTACTTCCAGGTCGATCAGATCACCCTGCCCGCCACCCTGACTGTGGGGGCCTATCGCCTGAAAGTCATCGTGCGTGACCTCGTGGGCAACGCCGTCGCCGAATCGTCGCTCCCGATCCGCATCGTCGCGGACGGCTCGGCCGTCGCCGACCGCTGATCGCGGCGGCCCTTGCCGCGCCGGGCTGCCAGACCGGCAGGGCGAGCGCGTCGGCACCCCCCGGTTCTGTCGCGGCTCTCGCCTCAGATCGGCCCCCGACGCGTCGATCAAAGGCATCACGCCCGGCGTGCCCCGGGCGGCGACGGCCCGAGACCGGGTCGTTCGTTTGGCACGGCGGGTGCACCACACCTGCCATCCTGCGTCCGCCGGCCTGCGGTTGACGTATAAAGAGGTTGGGCCGCGATCCGCCGTGATCAACGCCCACCGCCGGTCCCCCGCCGCGCCCGCGACGCATGGGGAACGGGGAAGCAGGCGGCGACCGTCCCGGCCCCGTGGGGGCGGCCTCCGGTCGATCTGGTTTCCTTCGCCAGGGGTTTTCCGGCGCGGCCTTTCGGCCGACCGGGGGGCCGGGAGGACGTTCCGATGTTCGAGCGATTCACCGACCGCGCGCGCAAAGTCATGGCCCTGGCCAACCAGGAGGCCCAGCGCTTCAACCACGAGTACATCGGCACCGAGCACATCCTGCTGGGCCTGGTCAAAGAGGGCAGCGGCGTCGGCGCGAACGTCCTGAAGAACCTCGACGTCGACCTGCGCAAGGTCCGCCTCGAGGTCGAGAAGCTGGTGAAGACCGGCCCCGACATGGTCACGATGGGCAAGCTGCCCCAGACCCCCCGGGCCAAGAAGGTCATCGAGTACGCCATCGAAGAGGCCCGCAACCTCAACCACAACTACGTCGGCACCGAGCACCTGCTGCTGGGCCTGCTGCGCGAGCACGACGGCGTCGCCGCGCAGGTGCTGATGAACCTGGGCCTGAAGCTCGAAGAGGTGCGTGAAGAGGTGCTGAACCTGCTGGGCGCCGGCGCCGAGGGCGAGCAGGCCTCGGCCGGCGGCACCGCCGCGCCCGGCGCGGGCGGCGACCCCGCGGCCGCCGGCGCTGCCGGCGAGAAGGGCGGCGCCCGCCGCAAGAGCCAGACCCCCGCGCTCGACAGCTTCGGCCGCGACCTGACGGAGCTGGCCCGCGAGGGCACGCTCGACCCCGTCATCGGCCGGGCGAACGAGATCGAGCGTGTGACGCAGGTGCTCTGCCGCCGCACGAAGAACAACCCGGTGCTGCTGGGCGAGGCGGGCGTGGGCAAGACGGCGATCGTCGAGGGCCTGGCGCAGCGCATCATCAGCAACGACGTGCCCGAGATCCTCTTCGACAAGCGGCTCGTGGTGCTGGACCTCGCGATGATGGTCGCGGGCACCAAGTACCGCGGCCAGTTCGAGGAGCGCATCAAGGCGGTGATGAACGAGGTCCGCCGCGCGAAGAACGTCATCCTCTTCATCGACGAGCTGCACACGCTGGTGGGCGCGGGCGGCGCCGAGGGCGCGATCGACGCCTCCAACGTGCTGAAGCCCGCGCTCGCCCGCGGCGAGATCCAGTGCATCGGCGCGACGACGTTCGACGAGTACCGCAAG
>CAZCBN010000164.1:0-6043 GCA_964496975.1 uncultured Phycisphaeraceae bacterium | reverse complement strand
GGGGGGGGGGGGGGGGGGGGGGGGGGGGGGGGGGGGGGGGGGGGGGGGTGGGGGCGGGGCGGGGGGGTCGGCCCGCGCGGCGTTGCTGGACGAGGACGACGATCTTGATCTGATGGAGGACGAGGGGATGCAGGGCGACACGGCACGCAGCGGCTCGGGCAACGGGTTCGTCGAGCCGCCGATGGGCGTGGCGGCGTTGTCGCAGATCAAGAACCGGCAGGAGATGCTGAGCGAGCTGAAGAAGAACTACAGCGAGGTGCTCGGGCTGGTGCGGAAGGTGGACCATCACCTGGACCTGCAGACGCGGCGGTCCGAGCGGCTGCTCGAGATCGCGGAGCAGAGCCTGCGGTCGATGCAGGTGCTGCCCGAGCTGGTGGAGCAGAACCGGCGCGTGGCGGACTCGATCGCGTCGCTGGCGCGGGCGGTGGAGAGCGGGCAGGAGCGGGCGGAGGAGGTCGCGACGCGGATCAGCAAGACCGCGATCCAGCAGCTCGAGAGCCTGCAGATGCAGACGTCGGCGCTGCAGCAGATGCAGGGGGCGATCGTGCGTTCGGGCGAGGCGGAGCTGGAGATGGCCGAGTCGGTGCGCGGCTTCCGCGACACGCTGGGCGGCGTCGCGCGGGCGACGACGGACCTGGGCCAGAGCATCACGGCGATGCGCGAGACCGACGCGGCCCGCGAGGGCGAGCTCGCCAAGCTGCTGGACCGCAGCCAGCGCTGGCTCGTGGTGGCGGTGATCGTGACGGGGCTCTCGGCGATCGGGGCGCTGGTGCTGGTGCTGCGGGGTGTGATCGGCTGAGCGCGGTGGGGGCGGACGGACAGGGCATGTTGAAGGGCGCGGGCGTGCAGACAACGACGGCGCGGAACGGGCGGGTCGCACACAAGCCGGGGAGGGCGCTGGCGGCGGGCGCGCTCGGGGCGCTGCCGCTCGCCGCGTGGGCGTTGTTCGTCGCGGCGGGGTGCGGGGGCGGGGGCGGCGCGGGCGTGCGCGACGTGACGCTCGACGGGCGCGTGGCGGAGTGGCGCGGCTCGACGGTGGCGTCGGCGGATGAGCGGTCGCTGTACGTGCGGTTCAGCGTGGGTGATGAGCGGGCGGCGCTGCAGTACGCACCGGAGACGACGCGGCTCTTGCTGGACGTGGACAACGACCCGGCGACGGGGCGGCTGATCGAGGGGCCCGAGGAGGTGGGCCGGCTGGGCGTGGACGTGGAGGTGATGCTGTCGCCCCGGCGGGAGGAACTGCCCGAGGCGATGCGGGGCCGGGGCGGGCCGGCGGAGGGGCTTTCGGCGGGCGTGGCGGTGGCGCTGCACGGGGCGGGGGGGACGCGGCACGTCGGGGCGGCGGGGGTTGGGTTTGTGTGCACGCCGACGTTCGCGTCGGAGTGGTACGAGGCGCGGCTCGACCGGCTCGCGTCGGAGCTCATCGGCAGCGGGCTGGACGGCGCGGGCTCCGGCCGCGGCATGGTGATGCTGACCGACGCCTCGGGCGGGGTGACGGGGTGGACGGAGGCGTTCACGTTCACGCTGCCCGAGGCGGCGCTGGCGCCGGAGCTTGCCGAGGCGGCGGTGCCGGCGGCGGGGGAGGACGGGCCGGGCGGCGCGGTGCGGGTGATGAGCTACAACGTGCTGCGGTCGGCGCTGCGCGAGGACCCCGAGCCGTTTGCGAGGCTCATCAAGAGCGTGTCGCCCGACGTGCTGCTGCTGCAGGAGAGCGACGGGATGGACGCGGCGGAGCTGTCGCGGTGGCTCGGCGAGCACGTGGGGCCGGCGTACGCGGGGGACGACGGCGTGTGGCACGCGGCGGCGTTCGCGGAGCGGGGTGTGGCGGTGGCGTCGCCGCACGAGGTGGTGTGGCGGCAGGAGGACGGCGTCGTGGCGTCGGTGGAGGGGCGCGACGTGGACGTGCGGGCGGTCGCGGCGGTGGTGCGCACGCCGGCGGGCGATGCGCTCGCGGTGAGCGTGCACTACAAGTGCTGCGGCGGGTACGGGACCTCGGAGGACGTGCGCCGGCGTGCGGAGGCGGAGGCGGTCGCCTCGTTTGTGGCGGAGCAGGGGGCGGCCCGCGGCGCGGCGATCCGCGTGGTGGGGGGCGACTTCAACCTTGTCGGCGGGCGCGAGCCGCTGGACCTGACGGCGGCGGGGGCGGATGTCGACGGCTCGGCGCTCGCGGCGGCGGAGGCCTTGGTGCTGGGGGCGAACGCGACGTTCACATGGCGCGATCCGCGGACGGCGTTTGCGCCGGGGCGGCTTGACTGGGTGCTGTACGCCGACGCGGCGGCGCGGGTGGAGCGGGCGTTTGTGCTGGACACGGGCCGGCTCTCGGACGGGGCGCTGCTGGCGAGCGGGCTCTCGGCGGGCGACTGCTCGTCGAGCGACCACCTGCCGGTGGTGGTGGACCTGCGGCCGCGGTGAGGGCGGGCGCGACGGGCGCGGGCGCATGAAAAAGCCCGGCGTTCGGCCGGGCCTGTGGCGTGATCGTGCAGCGTCATGGTGCAGCGTGAAGGGCGCGGCCTCAGCGGGCGGTAGCGGCGTTGTGCGCGCCGAACTTGGCCGTGAGCTTGCCGAGCTCGCCGCCGAGCTTGGAGACCTCGGCGGCGTGGTCGCCCGTGGTCTGCGTGGTGCGCTGCAGGTTGGCCATGCCGGTGTCGATGCGCTGGACGGACTCGGCGGCGTACTGCGCGGCCGGGGCCTGCTGGCTCACGGCGGCGGCGATGTTGGCGATCAGCTCGGAGATGTTGCGGGCGCTGCCGATGATCTGGTTGACGCTGTCGCTGGCGGCGTTGGCGCCGGTGACGGCGCTGTCGACGGCCTGCGCGTTGGACTTGATGGACCCGACGGCGTGGGCCACCTCGTGCCGCATGGCGGAGATGGTGTCGGCGATCTCCTTGGTCGCGGAGGTGGTGCGCTCGGCGAGCTTGCGCACCTCGTCGGCGACGACGGCGAAGCCGCGGCCGTGCTCGCCCGCGCGGGCGGCCTCGATGGCGGCGTTCAGCGCGAGGAGATTGGTCTGGTCGGCGATGTCGTCGATGACCTGGGTGAACTCGCCGATGCGGGCCGAGCGCTCGTCGAGCTTCTCGATCTCGGCGACGGACTCGCGGACGGTGTCGGCGATGCCGCGGATCTGCGTGACGGTCTCGAGGATGACGCCCGCGCCCTCGGTGGCGGTCTCGCCGGCGGCCTTGCTGCTGCGGTCGGCGTCGACGCACTGGGTCTCGATGCTGGCGACGGAGGCGGCGAGCTCCTCGATGGCGGCGGAGACGGCGGAGACGTCCTTCTTCTGCGTGTCCACGAGGTTGAGGGCCTCGCGGTTCTGCTCGAAGATGTTGTCGCAGGCGCCGACGACGCGGGCCGTGAAGGCGGAGACCTCGCCGACGACGGAGCCGATGGTGTCGAAGACGCCGTTCACGGCGCGGGCGAGGTCGCCCAGCTCGTCGCGGCGGGTGTCGTTGATGCGGGTCTGCACGGAGCCGCTGCCCAGGGCGCGGGCGCCGTTCACCACCTCCATGATGGGCTTGCGGATCATGCCGCCCAGCAGCAGCGCGGGGACGGCGGCGAGCACGGCGACGATCGAGCCGACGCCGGCGATGGCGAACTGCAGCTCGCGGACGGGCTCGTTGACCACGTCCATGGTCATCTCGCCGATGACGCCCCAGCCCAGGCCCAGGAAGTCGAGCGGCACGAAGGCGGCGACGGCCTCCTCGCCGTGCAGGCCGGTGGCGATGGTCTGCGCGGGCTGGGTGCCGGCGGCGAGGGGGGCGAGTTCTTCGGGCAGGCTCTTGACGAAGATGGTGGGCTCTTCGGTGAGGCGGGCCTGCGAGCGGAGCTTGCCGTCGCGGCCGACGAGGTAGGTCTCGCCCGTGCGGCCCAGGCCCTGCTCGTTGGCGAAGAGGTCGTTCAGCCGGCCGACGGGCATCTGGATGCAGGCGACGGCGACGACCTTGTCGTCGCGGTAGATGGGGCTTGCGATGAAGGCGGCGGCGGCGCCGTAGGAGGGCGTGTAGGGGGCGAAGTCGACGAGCGTGGCCTTGCTGGGCGGCAGCGAGCGGGCCCGGCGGAAGGCCTCGGCGAGGCCCGAGTCTTTCCAGGTGCCGGTGGTGACGTTGCTCGCGAAGTCGACCTCCTTGTAGACGGTGTAGACGACGTTGCCGTCGAGGTCGATGACGAAGATGTCGTAGAAGCCGAACGCGTCGAGCTCGCGACGCAGGGCCGGGTGGATCTCGGTGTGGACGCGGTTGTAGGTGAGTTCGCCCTTGGCCGTCTGCAGGTCGAGCTTGCTGCCGACGGGGTGCGGGTTCTCGGCGATGTAGAGATGCTGGAGGATGCGGCCCGAGTCGTTCTGCGGCACGAGCGCGGCGGTGGGCATCGGGCTCAGGCCGGCCTCGGCGGCGCGGCGGCCGAACTCGTTCGCGTAAAAGTTGCTCAGCGGGGCGGCGTCGACGGTCAGCTTCGTCTTGCCCGCCTCGTCGGCGACAAGGGCGAAGGCGTCGACGAACTGCGCCGCGGCGTCGATGACGTCCGGCCGCTGCGCGAAGATGCTCATCTGCGAGGCGACGGTGTCGAGCTGCCGCTGGGCCTGCGAGGCCCGCTCGGCGACGAGGGTCGCCATGTCGGCCTGGGCCTGGGTGATCGCCGACTGGGTGGTGATGTTCCGCACCACGACGGCGACCGTGCCCACGCAGGCCGCGGTGGCGAGGAAGGAGACCGCCGCGATCTTGTACGAGATGGAGAGCTTGCTCCAGAAACTGAACCCGGCCATGTCAGCGCCCCTCCGGTGTGGGCGGCGTGGGTCGTGACCGAGGCTTACGGACCTCGGGGGTGACTCACGCCGCCGATTGACCATGAGGAAATCGGTTGATTTCCCCCCTAGGCGCGGTGCGAGTTGCGGGAGGAGGGTTCTGGGACGGCCGACATAGCGATCGCGTCGGTTGTGTCGACGAGCAAACGATGAGAAAATCCGGAATGGGGTGCCTCGCTCACGACGCCTGGGAGGCGAGCGTGGCCCGCTCGGTCTGGTCGGACGCCGAGGTGAGGGCCGCGTCGGTGCCGAGGGCTTCGGAGTCGCCGGGCTGCGGCAGCAGGCGCAGGGCGGTCAGGGCGTTCTTCGCCGCGGCCTGCTCGGCCTGTTTCTTGGAGTTTCCCCAGGCCGGGGGGTGGCTCTGGCCGGCGAGCTCCACCGCGATGCAGAACGACTTGGCGTGGTCGGGCCCGCGTTCGTCGAGGACGCGGTAGCAGGGGGTGGAGGAGCAGCGTTGCTGGGCGTGTTGCTGGAGAAGCGACTTGTAGTTGTGCTGGTGGCCGGATTCGTGCGCGGTTTCGATGCGGGGGTCGAGGAGGGGGAGGAGGAAGGCGCGGACGGCGTCGATCCCCTGATCAAGGTAGAGGGCGCCGATGACGCTTTCGAGGACCGCGGCGGCCATGGAGCGGGGCAGCTCGTCGTGGGAGAGCATGCCCTTGCCGAGGACGAGGAACTGGTCCAGGGCGAGGTCGGCGGCGATGTCCGCGCAGGTTTTGCGCGAGACGGCGGCGGACTTGATTTTGGTCATCTCGCCTTCGAGCAAGTCGGGGTAACGCTGGAAGATGCGCTCGCAGGCGAGCAGGCCGAGGACGGCGTCGCCGAGGAACTCGAGGCGTTCGTTGGAGTCGAGGCGAGAGTCCGAGAAGCTGGCGTGCTTCAGGGCGAGCTGCAGGAGGTCTTGGTTGCGGAACCGGATTCCGAGGGCGAGTTGGAGCTGCTCGGCGCGCTGGTCGGTCACGATCGGGTCCTTGTGGGGGGCGCGGGCCGCTCGGCCGAGGGGGGTCGGGCGGGCGGACGGCGCGGGATGAGAAGGACGCGATCGCTCGGCGACCGGCGGGCGGCCCCGGCGTGGCGGGGGAAGCCGACGGTTGACGAGCGGGCGCGGCCCGACGGGGGGACAGTTCCCGCGTCCGCGACCGGGCTGCAGCGCAGGCCGGAGCGGGGGACGGGAGAGGGATCGGCGGGAGGGCGATGCAACTTTCGCCCTGGAGAGGAGTTCCGCCGACAGACCCCTGCACAGTACCGTGC
>CAZCBN010000163.1:0-6094 GCA_964496975.1 uncultured Phycisphaeraceae bacterium | reverse complement strand
GCCGTAGCCGCCGCGACCGCCGCCGCCGCCGTAGCCACCACCACCGCCGCCGCCGCCGAAGCCGCCGCGACCGCCGCCGCCGAAGCCACCACCACCGCCGCCGCCACCCTCACGGGGCTTGGCTTCGTTGACCGTGAGGTCGCGGCCGTTGAACTCGGCCCCGTGCAGGGCCTTGATCGCCGCCTCGCCCTCTTCGCGGTTGCTCATCTCGACAAAGCCAAAGCCGCGGCTCCGGCCCGTCTCACGATCCACAATAATCGCGGCCGAAGCCACTTCGCCGTGCTGCCCGAAGACCTCGCGCAGCTCCTCTTCCGTTGCCGAGAACGGGAGGTTTCCCACATACAACTTGATCATCTGCTGACCGCCGTCCAGTTCACCGCCCGACCTTGATTCTGTCCATCTGTCCCCGTGCCGACTCGGGCCTCATCGAACGGCGGTCCAGGTGCACGGGCGCAGCATCGCCCCGGGCACTGGACAATGTTACACCCACGCCCGGGCCCGGCACCAGCCCCCCGCGGACGATTCATCGCAAATTCTCACCCCAACCAACCACCAAAATCGGGAGGCCTCCCCCCCAGCCCCGACAGGCCGCTTTCCCCGGCCCACCCGCGCTCAGCCCCCGGACGCCACCCGGCGCGCCGACTCGATCCGCACCGGCTCCGCCGGCACGTCGTCGTGCCCGCCCCGGCTCACCGTCCGAACCTTCGCGATCTGGTCCACCACGTCCATCCCCCCCACCACCTTGCCGAAGACCGCATACCCGGCCCCGTCCCGCGGCTGATCAAGGAAGCTGTTGTCCGCCAGGTTGATGAAGAACTGGCTCGTCGCCGAGTCGGCCCGCCCGCCGAGCCGCGCCATCGCCAGCGTGCCCCGCGCGTTGCTCAGCCCGTTCTTCCATTCGTTCTTGATCGCCGGCTCCGTCGGCTTCTGCCGCAGGTTCTCATCCAACCCGCCCCCCTGCACCATGAAGCCATCGATCACGCGGTGGAAGATCGTCCCCGCGAACGCGCCGCGGTCGGTGTACGACAAAAAGTTCGCCGTGCTGATCGGCGCCGCTGTGTCCTCCAACTCAACCGTGATCACGCCCTTCGACGTCGTCAGTTCAACCCGCGTGCCCATCGCGCCGACTCCTCGCACAAATCGCCGCAAAACCGCAGCGTTTTCAACCCGTCGGCCCCACCGCTCCGAAGCAACCCGGGGTCCGTCGTCGCCCAGACTAGGCGGGCGCCGGCACCATCGGATCACCCCCGCGAGCCGCGCCGCTGTCCCCGGGCGCGCACAGATTGCGTTTTCAGTTTGCGTACCTCCACCCAGTGACACGGATTTGTCGCCTGAGAAGATGAGTTATGCCAACTTCCGCCGTTCACATCCCGGCTCGGCAGAGCCCGTCGACCGCCGACACCGGCCGCGACCTCCGCGACGACGCGGCCCCGGCCCCCGCGATCGACACGCCGCCCGCCGCCACGGCCCCATCGCCGCCCGCCTCGCCCGAGTCGGGCCCGCCAACACCCGCCGCCCACCACGATGTTGATGACGACGCCATGACCCACGCCGTCACCCTGAGCCTCCCGCCCCGCCCCCTCATGATCCCCGCGTCATGGGAAGCGCTCGCCGCGCACGCGCTGAGCCACGGCACCGCCGCCACCATCGTCGACGCCCAGGGCCGCGTCGTCGCCACCAACCCCCGCGCCGCCCAGCTCCTCCGCGAGTGCCCCGCCTACGCCGCCCTTGATGTCGGCCGCTGCGTCCATGACTGCGTCCCCGACGCGATGGCCCAGGAACTCCGCGGCATCCTCCGCTGCATGGAAACCGAGCGGTGGCCCCACGTCACCTGCCGCACCGTTCACCACGGCCGCCAGCTCCTCGTCACCATCACCCGCCTGCAGCACCACGCCCGCGGCCGGAACGACGCCGACGCCGTCCTGTACGTGGGCCACTTCGATGCGATGCCGGGCCCGCTGCACCTCATGATGGGCGAGTCCGCGGCCAACGACATCGTCGAGTTCGAGCACATCGACCTGGGCCGTCTCCACCGCCTCTCGCCCCCCGAGCTGCTCGCCCTCGCGATGCACGCCTGCGCCGCGCCCACGCCCGCCCTCCCGGCCGATCGCAACACGCGCATCCGCCGCGCCGCCCGGCGTCTCGCGTGCTCGGTGGACGACCTCCTCGACCTCGCCTGGCAGGCCGGCCTGACGCCGCACGACGTCACCCGCGTCGGCGTCACCTGCGTCGAGCCCCTGCTCCACTGAGCGCCCCACGGTTCCTTCATCCCGCTGCGTCGCGATGCCCTCCCGCCGCGCCGGCCCTGGGCCCGCATCGCCCCCGCCCGCGTAAGAACCTAACAAGAATCAAACACTCGGCGTTCCCGCGCCGTCTCCCCCCCGCCGCGTCCTGAAACTCCGCCCCTCGCGGCCCGCAATCCGTCTTTCTGCCCCTCCGCGCCCAAGTTTGCTGGCACACCCACCGACCTGAGGCATGTTGTGGTGTTCCGTTGGCGCGGCCGGCGATCGGCCACGCCTGTCACCCCGTCGCGGGCCGGCATCGCCGTGCCCGGTGTCTGTTGGGAGTGAGAAGATGCGATTCGCCGCCTTTGCTGCGTCGGCCGCCGCTGCGCTGGCCCTTGCCGCGCCCGCGTACGCCGGCTTCATCGTGGAGTCTGAGGGCAACAACACCCTCGGCACCGCCGACGACTTCGGTGCTGTCGCCTCCCCGGGCGACAACCTGGTGGGCCTCGGCACCATCACCGCCGCTGACGTGGACTGGTTCCGGCTCGAGCTCCTCGACCCCACCTTCTTCATCGGCATCACGCTCGGCACCTTCGACGTCGACGACGACTCGCAGATCCAGCTCGTCGACGCCCAGGGCGTCGTCATCGCCTTCGACGATGACTCGGGCCCGGAGCTCTCGTCCCAGCTCGGCGTCTTCAACCTCGACGCCGGCGTCTACTTCGTCGGCGTCTCCCAGTTCGACGACATCGGCGAGGACGAGACCGGCCTCGAGGGTCTCTTCGACGGCATCAACCCCGAAGGCGACCGCACCACCGAGACCTTCTCCTACCTCCTCACCATCGGCATCAACACCGTCCCGGCCCCGTCGGCCGCCGGCGCCCTCGCCCTCGCGGGCCTCGTCGCCGCACGTCGCCGCCGCGCCTGATCAGAGCCGCGCGACGCCCGACGCGTCGCGCCACCGCGCGGGCCACAAAAGCCCGCACCCAGCAACGACCCGAGCCATCACACCGATCGACACCACCCCGGCCACCACCACATCGCCGCGGGAACACACAAGCCGGCACGGGCCGGCGGGAGCGTGAGTCATGCGGGCCTTCCTCGCCAGTCTGTTCGGAGCAGCCCTCCTCGCCGCCCCGGCGTCCGCCGGCGTCACCTTCGAGACCGAGTCCAACGACTCCTTCGAAGACGCCAACTTCCTCGGCAACCTCGGCAACCCCGGCGGCGGCTTCACCGTCGACGGCACCATCACCAACGGCGACGTCGACTGGTTCCGCATCAACCTCCTCGGCGACTCCGACTTCTTCAGCGTCGCCCTCTTCAGCCTCGACAACCCCATCGCCGACGGCCAGCTCCAGATCGTCCGCGCCAACGGCGCCATCGTCGCCTTCGACGACGACAGCGGCATCGGCCTCATGCCCACCCTGGGCCTCCCCCTCGCCGCCGGCCAGTACTTCATCGGCGTCTCCCAGTTCGCCGACATCGGCTTCAACGAGACCGGCCTCGACTCCACCTTCGACGGCCTCGACAACGAGGGCTTCGAGACCGAGGGCGCCTTCACCTACAAGCTCGTCATCGGCGCCCAGGTCGGCCCGGACATCCCCGCCCCCGCCGCCGCCGGCACGCTGGCCCTCGCCGCCGCCGCGGGCCTCCGCCGCCGCCGTCGCTGATCACGCGACCGCGAACATCCAACGAAACAACCGCAACGCACGGGCACCTCGCCCGTGCGTTGTCGCTTGTGCCCCGCACCACTCACACACGCACCGCCCGCCGCGCGACAGGGCGCCCGCCCCGCGGCCCAACCCTCACCAACTGCTGCGCAGCTCCGACACGATCGCTTCAGACAGCTCCCCCACCGCGTCGCGCTGGCCGATCTCGGGCCGCTCGCCGCGCGTGTCCCCGGGCCCCGGGCTCGCGATGAACGTCGACGTCGCCCGGAACCGCTCCCGCGCCACGAGCACCCGCCCGCTCCGGTTGTCGCGCCACGTAAAGTCCACCGTCACCGCGAGCGCCTGCTCCTGGATGAGCCCCGTCCCGGGCGACCCCGACAGCGTCGTGTACGTCACATCGGTGATCGTCCCGGTGAGCTGCGTGTCCGCCCGGTCCGACGCCGTCACGGCCCACGGTGTCTGCGCCTGGATGCGCTTGATCACCGCGTCGGTCAAATCAAACTCAAGCCCGGTGACAAACGTCTCGTTGCGAAAGATCGGCACCGAGACCGTGCTCACCCCGCGGTCGTAGGTGCTGCTCAGCGCATACCCCCGCGTCGGGTCCGACGAGCACCCCGTGCCGACGAGGCCGACGAGGCCCGCCGTGCCGACCAAGCCCACCGCGACCACGGCGCCGCGGACACGACCGAGCAGCCCGAGCACGCCGCGCCCCCCGGCCCGCCCCCTCACCCGGCACCCGGCCCGCCCGATGGCCCAGCCTGCTGCACGTCCGCTCGCCGCACGGTTCATCGCGTCATTCCCCACGCCCGTCCCCCAGGCCCGCTCCCCAAGCCGGTCCCCCAGGCCCTGCCGACACGCCCCGGCCGTCCCGTCCGCCCGCACCTCAAGGCCGCGGCGACGTCGCCGCCGGACGACCGCCCACCGGCGCCGCGTCCGCCGGACCGATGTTCCCCGGCGTCACCGCGTTGGGGAACGTCTCCGCCGGCCCAGGCTCCTCGGGCGAAAGCCCCGGCACCGGCTCGCTCTGCGGCAGCGTCCGCGGCCCCTCGCCGATGGGCCCGGCCTCGCGCGGCGGCAGCGCCTCGCGGTCGCCCTCTTCCACCACCTCGCCCTGCTCCTGCAGATATGCCAGCGCCCGCTGCGACGCCGCCGTGATCGGATGGTCCCGCACGAGCCGCCGCAGCGTGAAGATCGCCGACGTGCGATCCCCCCGCCGCAGATAAAACCGCGCCGTCTCCAGCTTGTGATCCGCCGCCGACTCATCGATCCGCGTCCGCAGCCCCTCGGTCACGCCCGCCCGCGCCGCGTCCGCGGGGTACTGCTCGAGGTAGTCCTCGATCAGCAGCCGCGCCTCAATGAGCCCGCTCGCGTCGTACTTGGGCCCCTTGAACCGCGCCACGTCGACCAGAATGCGCCCGAGCATCGCCCGCTGCGTGTACCGCGAGTTCGGGTAGTTCGTCGCGAACACGTCGAACATATCCGCCGCCAGCCCCAGGTCCCGCTCCCTGTAGTAAAACTCCGCCAGCTCGATCGCCGCGTCCTCCGCGATGTCGCTCCCAGGCACCCGCTCCTGCGCCCGGATCAGCAGCTCCTCGCCCAGGTTCTCCGCGTTGTCCACCCGCACGCCCAAAAACTTCCGCCGCAGCCCGTTCACATAGCGCCGGCCGATGTCCACCTCGCGCCGCACCGCCGTCGTGTAGTGCTCCGACGCGCTGAAGCTCTTGATCACCACCTCGTAGTCGTACAGCGCCTTGTACTCCCGCCCGAGCATCACGTACGTGTCGCCCCGCAGCAAATACGCCTCGGGCAGATAGGGGCTCTCCCCCCGCTTGTTCACGTCCAGCCATTCGTCAATCAGCGGCAGCGCCTCGCCCGCCCGTTCCTCCGCGAGCAGCCCCCGCACCTGCTCCATCAGCGCCGCGTCGGCGTCCACCGCGCCCGTCGGCTCGGCCACCCACGCCCCCGCGCCGTCGAGCGTGTACGCCGTCTGCGCGCCCGCCGCCGAGACAAGCCCCGCCAAAAACACCACCGCCGCTCGCTGCTTCATGCCCGGAGCATATCGCCCCGCCCGGGCCCCCACCCCAAACCCCCTCCCCCCGCAACCGCCCCTGCAACGACCCCAACCCGCTCGACGAACCCACCCCCGCGAGCACACCCCGCCCCGCGGGCCCGCGCCGCCCGGCGGAATGAACCCACGAC
>CAZCBN010000162.1:0-6098 GCA_964496975.1 uncultured Phycisphaeraceae bacterium | reverse complement strand
GGATGCGGGAGAGCCAGAGCAGCGACTGGTCGGTGAGCGGGTCCAGGTTGGCGAACGTCGCGGCCCAGGGGTAGAGGAAGACCACCTCAACATCAAAGACCAGGAAGACCATCGCGATGAGGTAGAACCGCACATTGAACCGCTTGCGCGACGAGGTCAGCGGGTTCATGCCCGACTCGTACGCGATGCCCTTCGTCTTCCCGAGCCGCCGAGGACCCAGGAGCGACGTCAGCACGAGGTTGCCCACGGCGAAGGTCAGCGCGGCCACCACCATCAGGCCGATCGGGAGGTAGGACGTCAGCGATGTTTCGGCGAAAGTCAGCACGCGCGGCCTCGGCAAAGGGTGGGCGATCAACAGAGGGCGACGCGGACGCCGCCCCGTCGGACCATTGGTCGGCGAGAGTATACGGGCGCGCGGCACGGGTGGTGGGGCCGGGTCCACGATGCCCCGCATCTGGTCACCGTCGGCGAGCCAGGCGGACAGGGCGTGCCGCGGCGTGGCACGGTTTGGCGGGAGGGCGATCGCCGCGGCCTGCCAACTTGGCAGCGGTCCGTGGCCTCCGGATCGCCGGGTTCGCCGCAGGAACCGCGGCCGGACAGATCCCGGGGCCGAGGGCGGGGTGGTTCGGGGCTTTGGTTTGGCACGCGGCTTGCCGACGACACGTCAGTGGCGGGGCCGGCAGGCGGCGCGGTGTGTTCACCAACGGTCGGCCCCCTGCTGCGTCGGACCCCACGGAAAGATCTCGCCCCCGGCACCCGAGTCGGTTCCCGGGCGGCATGGCAAGGAGCGTTCTCACCATGGCAGCCAAAGACCTCGTCTTCGACATCGACGCCCGCCAGTCCCTCCTCGCCGGCGTCGAGAAGCTCGCCGCCGCCGTCAAGGCGACGCTCGGCCCGCGGGGCCGCAACGCCGTCATCGACAAGTCATGGGGCGGCCCGACGGTGACGAAGGACGGGGTCACGGTCGCCGAGGAGATCACGCTCTCCAACAAGGCGGAGAACATGGGCGCCCTCCTCGTGAAGGAGGCGGCCAGCAAGACCAGCGACGACGCGGGCGACGGCACCACCACCAGCACCGTCCTCGCCGAGGCCCTCTTCCGCGAGGGGCTGCGGTACATCGCCTCGGGCGTGGACGCGAACGCCCTGATCCGCGGCATGAAGATCGGCGTCGACGCCGCCGCCAAGTCCATCGACAAGCTGGCCACGCCCGTCAGCGGCAAGAAGGACATCCAGAACGTCGCCTCCATCTCCGCCAACAACGACCCCGAGATCGGCAAGACCATGGCCGACGCGTTCGAGCGCGTCGGCAAGGACGGCGTCATCACGGTCGAAGAGGGCAAGGGCCTCGAAACCGAGATCAGCGTGGTCGAGGGCATGCAGTTCGACCGGGGCTTCCTCTCGCCCAACTTCGTCACCGACACCGACGCGATGCGCGTGGTCTTCGACAAGGCGCTCGTCCTTGTCTACGAGGACAAGATCGACAGCGTCACCAAGCTGGTCCCCCTCCTTGAGAAGGTGATGGGCGCCAAGAAGCCGCTGCTCATCATCGCCGAGGACATCACGGGCGAGGCCCTCGCGACCCTTGTCATCAACAAGCTCCGCGGCACGCTGCAGGTCGCCGCCGTCAAGGCGCCCGGCTACGGCGACCGCCGCAAGGCCATGCTGCAGGACATCGCCGTCCTCACCGGCGGCAAGGCCGTGATGAAGGACCTGGGCATCGAGCTCGACACGGTCGAGATCGCCGACCTGGGCGTCGCCAAGAAGGTCGAGATCGACAGCGAGAACACCACGATCATCGAGGGCGCCGGCTCCACCAAGGAGATCCAGGCCCGCATCGAGCAGATCCGCCGCGAGATCGAGGAAGCCACCAGCGACTACGACCGCGAGAAGCTCCAGGAGCGGCTCGCCAAGCTCTCGGGCGGCGTCGCCCAGATCAAGGTCGGCGCCGCGAGCGAGGCCGAGCTGAAGGAAAAGAAGGCCCGCGTCGAGGACGCCCTGCACGCCACCCGCGCCGCGGTCGCCGAGGGCATCGTCCCCGGCGGCGGCGTCAGCTTCATCCGCGCACGCACCGCCGTGGCCAAGGTGAAGGAGCACAAGGCCGTCTTCGGCAAGTCGAAGGAAGTCACGGCGGAGGACGTCGGCCAGGCCGCGTACGACGTGGCCGCGGGCGTGGACGTTGTCTACCGCGCCCTGAGCGTGCCCCTCCGCACCATCGCCGAGAACGCCGGGGCGAAGGGCACCGTCGTCGTCTCCAAGGTGTCCGAGAGCGAGGGCAACTTCGGCTACAACGCCCTCACCGACACCTACGAAGACCTCGTCGCCGCGGGCGTCATCACGCCCGCCAAGGTGGACCGCAGCGCCCTGGTGAACGCCGCGAGCGTCGCGACCGTGCTGCTCGCCGCCGACTGCGTCATCACCGAGCGCCCCGAGAAGAAGGAAGCCGGCGCCGGCCACGGCCACGACCACGGCGGTGGCATGGGCGGAATGGGTGGCATGGGTGGCATGGGCGGCATGGGCTTCTAAGCCGGCCGCGTCGCACGCGTTGACGGAACGGCCGCCCCCGCGCGGCGACGGCCTCCGGGCCTCGGCTCTGGGTTTCGGCTCCGGGTGTCGGCTCTGGGTGGCACCGCCGCAGAACCAGGGCAGGACGGCAACAGGGCAGACATGAGCCGCACGGCCCGCAGAGCCGCGGGCGCGGCTTCGGTCCAACGGGGTCCGATGGGGTCCGACGAGGAGGCGCACGAGATGGAACAACTGCTCGATTTCGTGCGACACTGGGAACAGCACCTCGAGACTTTCGCCACCACGCAGGGGCCCTGGGTCTACGCGGTCCTCTTCGCCATCATCTTCGTCGAGACCGGCGTCGTCATCATGCCCTTCCTGCCGGGCGACTCGCTGCTCTTCGCCGCCGGGGCCCTCGCCGTCCGCGAGGACATGAGCCTCAGCGTGTGGCTCATCTTCCTGCTGCTCACCGTCGCCGCCGTGCTGGGCGACGCCGCGAACTATCACATCGGCCAGTACCTGGGCCCGCGCGTCTTCCGGGGCGAGGCGACCACCGGCCTCGCCCGGCTGCTGAACCGCAAGCACCTCGACAAGGCCCACGCCTTTTACGACAAGTACGGCGGCAAGGCGGTCGTCCTGGGCCGTTTCGTCCCGATCGTGCGCACGTTCGTGCCCTTCGTCGCCGGCGCCGGGGCGATGAACTACTCCAAGTTCGTGTTCTACAACGTTGCCGGAGCGGTGTTGTGGGTGGGCGTCTGTCTGGGTGCGGGGGCGCTGTTCGGTAACATCCCGATCGTCAAGAAGAACTTTGAGTTGGTGGTGCTGGGGCTGATCTTCGTCTCGCTGCTGCCCATCGTGTTTGAGTTCATCGCGGCGAGGAAGAAGGCCGTTCCGGTTGTGGCCCCGTTGGGGGCGACGCAGTCCGCAGCAGAATCGGAGGTCGCCCCATGACCCGGCCGCTGAAGAATCTCAGTCTCATCGAGCAGAACGGAAAGACTTACCGTGTCGCTCGCCTGCGGGGCGCCCCTCGCTCCGGCACGAACTGGATGCACAAGCTGCTGTCGCTGCACCC
This sequence comes from uncultured Phycisphaeraceae bacterium, assembly GCA_964496975.1. GTDB lineage: Bacteria > Planctomycetota > Phycisphaerae > Phycisphaerales > UBA1924 > CAZCBN01. The sequence continues at coordinate 2,524 of CAZCBN010000162.1, read as the reverse complement.
CGCCATTGCGGTCGACGGGGAGTTCCGGTTCTTTGAGCTGCGGTCCGCGTTCCGTGTGCACGCGGCCAATGTTGAGCCGTACATGCGTTGGAACGAGGCGCACGTATCTGACCTGGAGCAGCGGTTTGAATCCGCGTATCGGGCTGCCGCGGCCGAGGTGCTGGGGTACGTCGCCGCGCATTCCCCCGATGCGCAGGTCATCGTCGATCGCACGCCGTGGCACCTGGTGGACATCGACCTGCCCGGCACGCCCGCCGTCTACATGCTGCGGGATGGGCGAGACGTCTGCCTCAGCCAGATGTTCATGTGGCTTCGCTCGGCCGCGCCGGGCCAGACTGCCGAGGAGCACGCCTGGCGACGGGCGTTCGTCGCCGACCCGAACGGGTTCGGGCTGTCGCCCGAGCGGCTGTTCTCGTGCGAATCGGCGTGGCGCAGGCTGTTCGCCGCGTGGCGGGTGTGGATAGAGGCCGACCTGTCCGTCATGACCCGACCGGCCGCGGGGGCGCCCCCGGCTCTCATCGTGCGCTATGAGGAACTGCACGCCGACACGACCAGGGTCATGGCGGGCGTCTACCGGTTCCTCGGCCTGAACCCGCAGCAAGCCCGCCCGGTCGGCAGCCGCGCCGGAACCAAGGCCGGGTTTGATCGCGCCGAAGACCCGACGAGTTGGGAGCGCAAGGGCCAGCCCGGCGACTGGAAAGAGAAGTTCACCCCGCAGGCGCTGACGTGGTTCATTGAGGAAACCGGCGACCTGCTGTCTCGGCTCGGATATGCCGACGAGTCCGCCATCGCGGATCCGCCGTTGGTCGAAGTGAAGCGCGGCGTGACGGTCGAGCCGCACGACGCGTGAACGGATGATGTGCCGCCGGTGTCTGCATGCCGGCCGGCATCACGAGTGAAGTTGCATCGGAGACAACCCATGGCAGTCAAACCCCTCGAAGACCGCGTGCTCGTCAAGCCCATCGAGGCCAGCAACAAGACCGACTCGGGCCTGTACCTGCCCGAAAGCAGCAAGGAAAAGCCGATCCAGGGCGAGGTCGTCGCCGTCGGCCCCGGCAAGCTGATGGACAACGGCCACCGCGCCCAGCTCTCCGTCAAGATCGGCGACCGCGTCGTCTACGGCCGCTACGCCGGCACCGAGATCGAGCTCAAGGGCGTCAAGCACCTCATCCTGAGGGAGACGGAGCTCCTGGGGGTGGTGGGGGGCTGATCGACCAGGCCACCGGCCACAGGCCATCAGCGATCGGGGACTCGGTGAGCGGCGCGATCCAGTCGTACCGGGACCTCGACGCGTGGAAACTCGCCGTGGCCATGGTCGGCGCTGTGTACAGGTTCACAGCGTCCTTCCCCGCCGATGAACGGTTCGGCCTGACCACCCAACTCCGCCGTGCCTCGGTCAGCGTGCCGAGCAACATCGCGGAAGGCTGGGGACGAGGCAGCACGGCGGAGTACCTGAGATTCCTCCGCACGGCCCGCGGCTCCCTGTACGAAGTTGAGACGCAGGTGATCATCGCAACCCAGCTCGGCTTTGCCTCCGCCGCAGAAGCCGCAGCCATGCAGGAGCAGGCGGAGCATGTGGGCCGGGTGCTGGCCGGCCTCGTCCGAAGCATCGAGAGCAAGTTGGATCGCCCCGATCGCTGATGGCCGATCGCCGATCCCCAAGCCGAAGGCAAACCAATGGCTCAAAAGCAACTCATGATGAAAACCGCCGCCCTGCTCGAGATGAAGAAGGGCGTGGATCGGCTCGCCGACGCCGTCAAGTGCACCATGGGCCCCGCCGGCCGGCACGTCGTCATCGAGAAGTCCTACGGCGGCCCCCACGTCACCAAGGACGGCGTCAGCGTCGCCAAGGAGATCGAGCTCCCCGAGCCCTTCGAGAGCATGGGCGCCAAGATGGTCCACCAGGTCGCCAAGAAGACCGCCGACAAGGCCGGCGACGGCACCACCGCCGCGACCGTCCTCGCCCAGGCCATTTTCACCGAGGGCCTCCGCCACGTCGCCGCGGGCGCCAACCCCGTCCACCTCCAGCGCGGCATCAACAAGGCCGCCGAGGCGGTCGCCGCCGCGATCGACGGCATCGCCACCCCCTGCAAGGGCAAGGCCGATTACGTCAAGATCGCCACCGTCTCCGCCAACCACGACGCCAAGGTCGGCGACCTCATCGCCGAGGCCATCAGCAAGGTCGGCGCCGAGGGCGTCGTCGAGGTCGAGGACGGCAAGACCGCCGAGACCACGCTCGACTACGTCGAGGGCATGCAGTTCGACAAGGGCTACCTCTCCCCCTACTTCATGACCAACCCCAAGACCGGCGAGGCCGTGCTCGAGGACGCCTACATCCTCATCCACGAGAAGAAGATCAGCAACCTCCCCGACCTCCTCCCCCTCCTCAACAAGATCGCCGCCGCCGGCAAGCCCCTGCTCATCATCGCCGAAGAGGTCGAGAACGAGGCCCTCGCCGCCCTCGTCGTCAACCGCCTCCGCGGCGTGCTGAACGTCTGCGCCGTCAAGGCCCCCGGCTTCGGCG
>CAZCBN010000161.1:0-6152 GCA_964496975.1 uncultured Phycisphaeraceae bacterium | reverse complement strand
GGGACGATCACGGCGCTGTGGGCGGCGACGATCGCGATGGCGCAGTACGACATCAAGCGGATCATGGGCTACTCGACGGTGAGCCAGCTCGGGTACATGTTCGCGGGGCTGGGCGTGCTGACGAGCGCGGGCGGCGTGTTCCACGTGCTGACGCACGCGTTCTTCAAGGCGACGCTCTTCCTGGCGTGCGGAGCGGTGATGCACGGGTTCGCGGGCCAGCTGGACCTGCGGAAGCTGAGCGGCCTGCGCAAGGTGCAGGGGTGGGGCGTGGTGACGATCGCGATGGCGGTGGGGTGCCTGAACCTGGCGGGGTTCCCGCTGACGGCGGGGTACTTCAGCAAGGACATGATCCTGGCCGAGGCGTTCGTGACGCCGGGCGAGGCGATCTGGGGGTCGTCGTTGGCGGGTGTGTTGCTGCTGGTGACGGCGGGGCTGACGGCGTACTACACGTTCCGCGTGTTCTTCCGCGTGTTCATGGGGCCGGTGCACTTTGAGCCCGGGGACGAGCAGCACGGGCACGACGGGCACGATGCGCACGGGGACCACGGGCACGGGCACGGCGATGGACATGAGCATGGGCACGGGCACGCCGACGCGCACGGGCATGGGCACGCGCACGGCGGCGGGCACGCGGCGGCCGAGGGGCACGGGGCGTTCCACCCGCACGCGCCGAAGTGGGCGATGAACAGCGTGCTGGCGGTGCTCGCGGGGCTTTCGGCGGCGGCGTCGGTGGTGTACTTCATCCACGCCGACCAGCACGGCTGGGCCGGCAAGATGGTGCACGAGAGCACGGCCGACGTGGGGTCGCTGCCGTGGGCCCACGCTGCGCACAGTGCCGACGCGGGGCACGTGGCCGACGCGGGGCACGGCGCCGACGAGGCGCACAGCGCCGACGCGGCGCACGCCGGCGGGCATGACGGGGCGCACGGAGAGCACGCGGCGGTGGTGCCGGCGGGGCTGGCGGCGCACGCCGACGCCGAGGCGGGGACGCTGCCGGGCGGGGGTGACCCGCACAAGCTGATGTACTACATCTCGGCGGTGGTGGGGGCGCTGGGCATCGGCTCGGCGTGGTTCATCCACCTGGCCGGGCGGACCACGGCCTCGCGGAGCAAGCTGGACGGCGTGTCGGCGGCGATCCGGCCGTTCAGCGCGTGGGCCGAGCGGAAGTGGCTGGTGGACGAGTTTTACTTCCTGGTCATCGTGCAGCCGCTGCGGGCGTTGAGCCACGTGTTCGAGAAGATCGACCAGTGGCTGGTCGACGGGCTGGTAGACGCCGCCGGGGCGGCGCCGCGGTGGGCGGCGGGGCGGCTTCGTCCGAGCCAGTCGGGCGTGCTGCACGGGTACGCCGTGCGGATGGCGGGGGGCGTGGCGATCGCGTTGTTGATCGCGGCGTTGCTGCTGTTCTGATGCGGCGTGAGGGATCGGGCAGGGTGCCGGGGTCGGCCTGCGTGGGAAAGCCATGAACGAGACGAGCCATTCACATTCCCACCCGCACCCGCACGGGCAGCCGCATGCGCACGGGGGCGGCGCGTCCGCCTCGGTGCACCCGGGGGGGCTTGATCCCTCGCGGCTCTTTGGTGGCAAGGGCGTGGGCCTGGTGGCGATGGCGGTGACGGTGGTGGCGGTGATCGCCGCGCCGCTCATGCCGCAGGCGTGGATCCTGGCGACGCTGATCGGCCTGCCGCTGGTGTTCGCGGCGGGGGCGGTGGCGCGGCCCGCGGCGGCGGCGAAGGTGTGGGCCTTGGGCGGCACGCTGGCCTCGGCCGCGCTCATCGCGCGGCTGCTGGCGACGCTGGATTGGGGCAGCGCTGAGATTCAGGCCGAGGCCGGGTGGGACTGGCTTCCCGCGCTCGGCCTGCGGTTCAGCGTGGGGGTGGACACGGTGGCGGCCCTGCTGCTGGGGCTCACCGGGCTGTTGGGGCCCATCTGCGTGCTGGGGTCGTGGAACGCGGTGACGGAGAAGCCCAAGCTGTTTTACGGCTGGCTGCTCGTGCTGCAGGCGGCGATGGCGGGCGTCTTTGCGGCGCGCGACCTCGTGCTGTTCTACATCTGCTTCGAGTTCACGCTGCTGCCGATGTTCGTGCTGATCAACGAGTTCGGCTCGAGCAACCGCAAGCGGGCGGCGGTGAAGTTCTTCCTGTACACGTTCACGGGCTCGCTCATCGCGCTCGCGGGCCTCGTCTACGCGGCGTGGGCCGCGAGCACGCGGGCCGACGGCGACGCGGGCCTGACGCTCGACATCACCACGCTCACGCTGCGGTGCGCGGTGCTGCTGAGCCCCGCCGAGCAGACGCTCGTGATGCTGGCGATGCTGTGCGGCTTCGCGGTGAAGGTGCCGCTGTTCCCCTTCCACACCTGGCTCCCCCTCGCGCACACCGAGGCGCCGACGGCGGGCAGCGTGGTGCTGGCAGGCGTGCTCCTGAAGCTGGGGACGTACGCGATCTACCGCTTCGTGCTGCCGCTCACGCCCGTCGCGGCGTACGACCTCGCGCCGATCATCGGCGTGCTGAGCATCATCGGCATCGTGTACGCCGGCCTCATCTGCTGGGTGCAGACGGACGTCAAGAAGCTGGTCGCCTACTCCTCGGTGAGCCACCTGGGCTTCTGCGTGCTGGGGCTGTTCGCGCTGAACACCGCGGGCCTCACCGGCAGCGTTCTCTACATGATCAACCACGGCCTCTCGACCGGGGCGCTCTTCCTGCTCATCGGCTTCATGTACGAGCGGTACCACACGCGCGACATGAACAAGGTCGGCGGCCTCGCGGCGAAGATGCCCGTCTGGTCGTTCTTCATGGTCTTCTTCACGATGGCGAGCGTGGGCCTGCCGGGGCTCAACGGCTTTGTCAGCGAGTTCCTGTGCACCATGGGCGCGTTCCAGAGCCACACGCCCTGGACGGCCGCCCGCACGAGCGACATCTCCGCCGGTGCCACCTTCGGCCCGCTGGGGCCCTGGTTCGGCTTCGCCGCGGCCACGGGCGTCATCGTCGCGGCGATGTACCTGCTCACGATGCTGGCGAAGGTGGTGTGGGGCCCGTTGAAGGAACCCCACGACGAGCACGGCCACGGGCACGGCGGCGAGCCGGCCGCGAAGGTCTTCAACGTGGCCCACGTCCGCCCGCGCGGCCCCTTGCCCGCGGACCTGACGACGCGCGAGGTGCTGTGCCTCACGGCGCTGGCCTTCCCGTGCGTGGTGTTCGGGCTTTATCCCAAGCCGCTGCTGTCGGCCCTTGAGGCGCCCGTGAACAAGCAGGTCGCGCTGGTGCAGCGGTACGCCGAGAACGCTCCGGCGGACGGTCGGTTGGTGATGGGCTGGCTCGGCGCCGGGCGGGCCTCGCCGCGCGGCCCGGCCGGGGCGAACGGTGTGGCCGAGGCGGCTCCTGAGGCCGCGCTGGTGGAGGCGAGCCGCTGATGGACACGCTGTCGCTCATCGCACCCGAGATCGCGCTCTTCCTCACCACGTGCGTGGTGATGGTGCTGGGGCTCTCGCCGAGCTACCCGGTGCGGCGGCTCTGCGGGTATTTCTGCGCCATCGGCCTGGTGACGGCGGGCGTGCTCGCCGTGCCGGCGATCGGGCCCGGCCGGGCGGACGAGGGGCTCGCGCCGTCGTACCTCTTCCCGTGGATCGCGCCGTACTTCAAGAGCCTGGTGGCGGTGGTGGGGCTCATGCTCACGCCGCTGCTGGCGGGCACGGTGGACCGCGAGTCGGAGGCGCTCATCCGCGCCGGCCGCGGCACGTTCGACGCGCTGCGCAGCAACCGGGCGGAGTTTTACAGCTTCTTCCTCTTCAGCCTCACGGGGCTGATGCTCGTCGGCTCGGCGAACGACCTCATCTGGCTCTTCCTCGCGCTGGAGCTCACGAGCCTGCCGACGTACGTGATGGTGACCATCAGCACGCGCGGCACGCGGAGCCAGGAGGCGGGGGTCAAGTACTTCTTCCTGGGCGCTCTGGGCGCGGCGGTTTTCCTGTACGGCTTCGCGCTGCTCTACGGCGCGACGGGCTCGACCGACCTGGGCGAGATCGCCGCCGTGCTGCGGGCCCAGGCCGCCGACGCGAAGGGGCTGAACGCCATCGCGCTCGCGGGCGTGGTGATCTCGCTGCTGGGGCTGTGCTTCAAGGTCGCGGCGGTGCCGATGCACTTCTACGTGGCCGACGTCTACCAGGGCGCGGCGTCGGGCGTGTCGGCGATGCTCGCCTTTGTGCCCAAGGCGGCGGGCATGCTGGCGCTCATGCTCGTCTGCGGCGTGGTGGGCTGGCGCGGCGGGGGCGACCTGCCCGAGCCCATCGCGTGGCTCCTGTGGATCGTCGCGGTCGCGACGATGTTTGTGGGCAACACGCTCGCGGTGCTGCAGTCTTCCGTGAAGCGCATGCTGGCGTACTCGTCGGTCGCGCACTCGGGGTACATGCTGGTCGGCGTGCTCGCCGGCCCGGGCCTGACGGCGACCGACGGCGGCCCGCGCTTCAGCGACAACGGCCTCGCCGCCACGCTGTTCTATCTGCTGTGCTACGGCGTGATGAACGTCGGCGCGTTCGCCGTGCTCGCCTGCCTGGAGCGGCAGACGCCCGGCGGCCCGGAAGAGGTGGACGAGATCGCCGACCTGCGGGGCCTGAACCGGCGCGCGCCGCACCTCGCCGCGGCGATGGCCGTGTGCGTGCTGAGCCTGCTGGGCCTGCCGCCGCTGCTGGGCTTCTTCGGCAAGCTGGGCCTGTTCACGTCGGCGGTCGCGTCGAACGAGGTGCCGCTGGCGGTGATCCTGGGCATCAACTCGGCGATCGCAGCGTTCTACTACCTGCGCATCCTCGCCGCGGCGTACCTCGACCCGCGCGACACGACGCGGCCCGACAACGTGCGGCTCTCGCCCTCCGGCTCGCGTCTTATCGCCGTTGCCGCCTCGGCCGGCGGCACGGTGCTGCTGGTGCTCTTCGCCCAGCCGCTGACCGAGGGCAGCCTGCGGGCGGCGTTCTACGGCGGGGCGTGGCTGCCGCAGGCGACGCCGTCGCGGGCCGTCGCGCCGGCCCTGCCCGCGGGTGAGGAACGAGGCGCGGTGGACGAGCCCACCACGCTCGCGCCCACGGCCACGGCCACGGCCACGGCCGCGGACGTCGCGGATGCGGCGGCGGTGGCGTCGGCTGTTGAGTGAGTCAATGAGCGAGTGAGTGAGTGCGTGGGTGAGTGAGTCACCGGGCGGGCGTTCGGCCCGGACGGCCTCGCAGGCGGGCGGGCGTCGAGCGGGCGCGTCGGGCGGGGTTTACTCGTCGTCGCCGTCGCCCTCGTCGTCGCTGCGTTTGCCGCGGCGTTTGCCGAAGCCGCTGAGCTGCACGACCATCCCGATGAGCGACGCGATGGCCCAGACGATCGCCCAGGTTTGGGGCGATTGGTCAAAGATGCCGCGCAGGCCCGGCGTGCCGTAGGCGTCCACGAGCATGCCGGCGCACACGAGCGTGAGGGCCGAGCCCAGCAGGGCCGTCACGAGGGCCGCCGAGCGCTTGGGCAGGAAGAAGCCGACGAGCAGGCCGAACGCGAAGCCCGCGGTGGTGGAGCCCAGCACGACGACCTTGCTCTTCGGCGGCAGGGCCTCCCATCGGGCCGAGACGATCGTGCCGCCCTGCTCCGCGACGCCCCGCAGCCGGTCGGCCACGCCCGAGAGCGGCTCGAAGAACCGGGTGAGCGACTCGGTGCTGAGGGCCGCCGCGGCCTCGGCGGGCGTGCGGCCCGAGCCGGGGGCGACGGTGCTGAAGAGGGCCGAGGGGGCGCCGGTGGTTCCGCCCGGGCCGGGCCCGCTGCCGCCGCCCGCGGGCATGTGCTGCACGTAGACCAGCGCCGCGACCAGCCCCGCCACGGCGAAGGCGAGGCCGCTGGCGAGCGTCACGGCGAGTTTCAGCGTGACCAGCGCGAGCACGAGCCCCACGGCCGCCCCGCTCAGCAGGCCCACGAGCCACCCCGCGGCCCCGCCCACGTCATCCAGGCCCACCGAGGGCAGAAGCACCAGGCCCGTCATGCCGCCGACGGCGAGGCCCAGCACCGCGAACGCCTGCTTCAGGAGCTTCGCGCCAAAGAGCCAGAGCGCCACCGCCCCCAGCAGGGCGACGCCCACCGCCGCGTACGCCTGCCCGGGCAGGGCCTGGGCGAGGCTTTCGATGGTCGCCGCGGCCG
>CAZCBN010000160.1:0-6196 GCA_964496975.1 uncultured Phycisphaeraceae bacterium | reverse complement strand
GCCATTGGGGGATTGCTACGCCGAGCTTTGTCGGCAAGAGACCAGGCTCGCGCCCCGGAAAGCCCCGTCGCCTCCGCGATGTTCGCAAGCCCCAGGTCCTCCGCCGTGCTCTGCCCCGACCGGCTCACCACCGAGTCAATCCGCAGCCCGTCCGCCACGTTCAGCTGCAGCGCCCCCGTCGCCGAGTTCACGGCCACGCTGAGCCCCGTGAACCCCTCGCCGTACGCACGCTCGATCCCCGTGTTGATCCGCTCGATCACGTCCTCAAGCGTCGTCGCCGCCGGCTCCGACACCTCGAACCGATTCGTCTCGGCGTTCCGCACCTGCAGCGCCGCCAGGTTCACCCGCACGCTCTTCTCGTCGCTGCCGTCGGCGTTCGACACGCGGATCTCAAAGTCAAACCGGCTGTTGTCCGAGCTGAAGTCCGTCCCGATGTCCACGCCGTTCCCGTCGTTCAGCGCCGTCAGCGACGTCCCCGTCGACAGCGTGAACACGCTCCGACCCGTCAGCGTGCCGCCCGACAGCGTCGCCCCCGTGCCCGTCAGGCCCAGGCTCTCCGCCGTCCCCACCGTGCCCACGTCCGCCACCGCCGTCACGCCCGTCAGCACGAACGACCCGCCCGACGTCGACGCCGTCACCGAGAGCCCCGCGCTGTTGAACGCGTCCAGCACCTCAGACACCGTCGCCGCGCGAGACAGGTCCACGTCCGCCGTCTGGTTGTTCGTGTCGGTCACGCGCACCACGCCGCGGCGGATGCCGTCGCCCGCGTTGAGATCCGAAAGCGACCGGTCCGCGTCGAGCCGCGCCGCCTCCGTCTCAAACGTGAAGCTCTCCGCGCCGAAGGGCGACTCCGTCCGGTCGGTGAACCCCTTGGTCAAAAGCTGCTGCGTCGTCACGAGCCGGTCGACCGTGAATGAGTAGTTGCCCGGCTGCGCGCTGCGGGCCGCCGTCGCCGTCAGCACGTCGGCGTTCGTCGTCGTCGCCGTCTTCGTCTGAAAGAGCCGGTCCACCCGGAACCGGCCCGCCGCGGTCTTCACCGCCAGCAGCCGGCTGTTGATGTCCAGGTACGCCGCCTGCTGCGTCTGCAGCTGCACAAGCCGCTGCTGCGCAAGCTGCTGCGGCCGGCTCGCCACCGCGATCAACTGATTGACCAGCGACTGCGTGTCGATCCCGCTGATCAGCCCCGCGCCAGAGATGCCGCCCATCCGAGCCACCTTCCTTGGGGGGGTTACCCCGTGCGCGCACACGCCGCGCTCTATATCGGCCGACAGAAATCGGCACACCGGCCGCCCCGCCTGCACGATCACCCCCCGCGCCGCGTCGAGTTTTCGCGTCCGCCGCCCGATGACACCCAAAAGCCACCCCGCAAACCAGCGAACGCTCCCCAACGCCCCGCCGTACCCTTCCCGACGCGCCGCACGAATCCCCCGCAACCGGGCAGGACCCGCGCCACACGCGACCCGCTCCCGCCCGAACGCGACCTCTCCCGCGAGACCCTTCACCCCATGACGACCCCGACCTCCCCCGCCGACCCCGCCCAGTTCTCGGACTCGCCGCCCCCCCCGGCGCCCGTCCGCGCCCTCGCGCTGCTCGGGGCCGCCGGCGCGGCCCTCGCCGGGCTCGCCGCGGTCGGGTGCGGCTGGCGCCTCGCCGCCGAGCCGATGCCGGCGGTCATCGGCTTCGGCGCCATCTCCGTCCTCGCGGGCGCCTTCGGCGTGCGCACGGCCACGGCCAAACGCCCCGACGCCCCCGGCATCGCCCTGCTCTGCGTCGCCGGGGCCGCCGCCGTCTCGGCCACGTTCATCAACGTCAACACCGTCGGCTTCCTGCTGGGCTCCCGCGGCGGTCTGCGTTGGGCCGACCCGGTCACGCTCGCGATGTTCGCCGCCGCGGGGGTTTCGGGCCTTGCCGCCGCACTCACCGTGCTCGGGCGCACGGCCGCGTCCTGGCGCCGCCTCGCGATCGGCCTCGCCCTCTTGGCCCCGGTGTTGCTCACCGCCGCGGCCGCGCTCGCCCCGGGCCTGCGACCGGGCAACGCCGCCTCGCCCGCGGCGGGCTTTGACCTCTTCGGCCTGCTCACCCCCTGGCAGGGCCAGGCCGAGGCGCTCCGGCTGCTGTTGGTGCTGGGGCTGGCCGCGGTGGCGGTCGGTCTGGTTTCGGCCGGGGGTCACTTTGTCATCCGGGCCTTTGAGGCCGAGGACGACGCGAATTCCCCCGTGAAACCCAGCCCCTCCGTGAAGCCCAGCCCCGCCGCGCCAGCGCCCGCCGCGGCGACCCCGGCCCGGACCGCCTGAAAGCCCCGGGCCCCCCCGCCCAAGAATGCCCCCGCATGACCGAACTCCTGCTCGCCTCCGTCATTGTGCTGCTGCTCGCCGGTTTCGCTGGCACGCTGGGCTTTCTCGCGGCGTGGCGGCTCCGCCGGGGCCGGTCCAAGGCCGCCGAGCCCGCGACCGCCACGCAGGTGCAGGTCGAGTCGGTGATCGAGCAGGTCCGCGGCGTGGGCAAGCTCGTGGGCCTTGAGGTCGCGGCGAAGGAAATCGCCACCGCCACCCAAGGCTGGAACTGGCTGCCGCCCCTGCTCTTGACGCAGGCCCGCATGGCGATGATCTTCAAGTTCGAGCGCCAGTATTGGGTCGACCTCAGCCGCATCCGCCGCGGCGACGTCGAAGAGCTGGGCGACCGCCGCTACCGGCTCCACATGCCCCCAATCGAGGGCACCCTGCGGCTCATCGGCGTGGAGCCGTACGACATCCAGCACGGCCGCCTGCTGGGCCTCATCGACGTGGTGGAGATGAACGCGAAGCGTCAGAGCGAGCTGATGGCCGCCGCGCAAGCGCAGGCCGCGTCGCTCTTTGAGGTCGGCGGCCGCCGCTACGACATGGAGGCCCGGGCCTCGATCGAGCGGCAACTGCGCGCCCTGCTGCGGATGATGGAAGCCGAGATCGAGATCCACTGGCTGGACGACGCCTCGGCCGCCCCGGCCGTGCAGATCGCAAGGCCCGCGCGCGAGGTGCCTGCGGCGGCGTCGACGGCGGACGGACGCGTGGGGTGATCCGACCGCGGGTTGCAAACCCGCGGCCACCAAAGGCCTCTGGGGCAGGGCGCGGTGCCAGCTCAGCGCGGCCGCTCAGCCCACGCGCTCGTCGCGCAGGCCGCGGCTCATCAGGCGGCCGATCGCCTCCAGCGGGTCCAGGCCCTGGAACAGCACGGCGTGCACGCCCTGCGTGATGGGCATCTCCACGCGGTACTTCGCGGCAAGATCCACCACGGCCTTGGTCGTCGCGACGCCCTCCACCACCCAGCGGGCGCGCGCCAGGTAGCTGTCCAGCGCCTCCCCCCGGCCCAGGGCCTCGCCGCACTGGCGGTTGCGGCCCTCGGGGCTGAAGCAGGTGGTGGCGAGGTCGCCCACGCCGGCGATGCCGAAGAAGGTGTCGGGGCTCGCGCCCATCGCGGCGCCCAGACGCGCAATTTCTGCGAGCCCCCGGGCGAGCAGCGCGCTCTTGGCGTTGTCGCCCGCCTGCAGGCCGTCGAGGATGCCCGCGGCGATGGCGATGACGTTCTTCGTCGCGCCCGCGAGCTCTACGCCCAGCAGGTCGGGGTTGGTGTAGACGCGCATCCAACTGGTGCTGAAGAGGCGCTGCAGCCGCGCGGCGAAGCCGGGGGCGTCGCTCGCGGCGATCATCGTCGCGGGGAGGCAGCGGGCGAGCTCGGCGGCGATCGTCGGCCCGCTGAGGCAGCCCAGCGGGCGCGGGGCGGCGTCGGGGTCGTCGCGCAGCACGTCGGCGATGACCTGCGTCGGTCGCAGCAGCGTGCCCTGCTCGATCCCCTTGGCGACGCTCACCACGGCCGCCTTCCGCGGCACGTGCGGCCGGAGCCTCATCCACGCCTCGCGGATGAACTGCACGGGCACGGCGGAGACGATGAGGTCGGCGTCGTCCAGCGCGGCGGCGTCGCTCGTGGCGATGCGGACCGTGGGCGGGAGCGTGAAGCCCGGCAGGCGGTCGGACCGGCGGGACTGCGCGACGGCGCCGGCCTCGTTCAGGCTGTGGCTCCAGCCGGTGACGGCGGGCCTTGGGGCTTGTTCGGGGCGGGCGGGGTCTGGCGTGGCGAGCAGGCCCGTGCAGACGAGCCCCATCTGGCCCAGTCCGAGGACGCAGACGCGGTGGGGGAGGTGGTCATCGGTGGGCTCGGCGGGCTGGCCCGGGGGGGGGGAATAGCGGGGCATGTGGGGGGTATTGTCGCAGGGTGCGGCGGGGCGTGCCGGGGCGGCCCGGAATGTCGCCGTGCAACCGGGGCGGACCGGCGACGAAATGAGGACGTGGCGGGAGGCCGGGGGTTTCGACGAACGTTCCGGCGGCGGCCGCGTACGGTCGGCGGACGTACCATCGCGGGCCGGTGGACGGGCCACGGGGGCCGGGGCCGGTGCCGCGCGTTTTTGGGCGGGGCGGGCCTCGGGCGACCGGTGGCCCCGGGTTTGGACGGCACAGGTTGACGACGAGGTGGCAGCGCATGAGCCAGGCCGGGGACACGCACGGGCAGCACGGGCATCATCACCACGACCATGGACACGACCATGGGCACGACCACGCGCATGACCACGGTCACGCGCACGATCATGCCGGTCATGACCACGCGGGCCACGACCACGCGGGCCACGCCCACGACCACCGGGGCGTGTCGGGCGCGGTGGAGTGCTGCTCGCACCACGAGATCGAGATTGATCGGTACATCCTGCTGTACCTGTTCGGCGGCATCTTCGCGGGCGTGAGCTTCATCGCGAAGATGATCCCCGGCTCCAACGAGCTGGTCACGGTGCTGCCGGCGGTGCTCGGGGCGTTCATGCTGAGCTTCCCGCTGCTGAAGGCGAGCGTGGAGGAGATCTTTGTCCGCAAGCGGGTGAGCGCGAGCAGCCTGGCGGCGCTGGCGATCCTCGCGGCGATCGCGGTGGGGGAGTACATCACCGCGGCGTTTTTGGCCTTCATTCTGCTGGTCGCCGACCAGGTGCTGCGGCGGACGGCCTTCGGCGCCCAGCGGGCGATCGAGCAGCTCATCGGCCTGACGCCCGACGTGGCGCGGATCGTCGATGACTCGGGCGAGGAGCGCGAGACGCGCGTGGCCGAGGTCCGCGTGGGCCAGGTGGTGCGGGTGCTGCCGGGCGAGAACTTCCCGGTGGACGGCCTCGTGCTCCGCGGCCGCACGACGATCAACCAGGCCTCGCTGACGGGCGAGGCGCTGCCGATCGAGGCGGCCGAGGGCACGGAGGTGTACGCGGGCACGACGAACCTGACGGGGGCGATCGAGGTCCGGGTGACGCAGGTCGGCGCGGACACGACGATCGGCAAGGTCACGCAGCTCATCCGCGAGGCGGAGCAGAGCAAGAGCCCGCGGCAGCTGCTGATCGAGCAGGTGAGCCGGTTCTTTGTGCCGGTGGCGCTCGCGGTGTCGGCCCTGGTGCTCTTCCTGAACATGCGGAGCGAGGCGACGCGCGACGACGCGGCGCTCAAGGCGATCACGGTGCTGGTGGTGGTGTGCCCCTCGGCCCTGCTGCTGGCGAGCCCCTCGGCGATGGTCGCGGCGTTTGCCTCGGCCGCGCGGCTGGGCATCCTGATCAAGCGGACGGAGTATCTGGAGGCGGCCGCGACGACCGACGCGGTGGTGCTGGACAAGACCGGCACGCTGACGACGGGACGGTTCGAGGTGTCGCGCCTCGCGCCGGCCGATGGGGTCGACGGGGCCGAGCTGCTGCGGGCCGCCGCGACGGCTGAGCAGCGGTCCAACCACCCGCTCGCGCAGTCGATCCTGACCACGGCCCGGGCCGCCCGCGTGCCGACCGAGGCGCCGCACCACGTGGAAGAGATCCACGGCCGCGGCGTGCGGGCGCACACGGCGTCGGGCGAGCTGGCGGCGGGCCGGGCGAACTGGATCCGTGAGCTGGCGCCGCACGCGGCCGAGCAGATCGCGGCCGTCGAGCACCGGATCGAGGGGATGTCGGGCGTGCACGTGCTGTCGGGCGGGCGTTACTTGGGCGCGGTGGGCCTGGAGGACAAGGTCCGCACGCAGGCCAAGGGCGTGGTCGACCGGCTGCGGGAGCTGGGCGCCCGGACGGTGGCGATCTTCACCGGCGACCGCCTGAGCGTGGCCAAGCGCGTGGGCGTGGCGATCGGGGCGGACCGGCTGGAGGCCGAGTGCCTGCCCG
>CAZCBN010000159.1:0-6268 GCA_964496975.1 uncultured Phycisphaeraceae bacterium | reverse complement strand
CTTCACCCAACACCCGCACCCGTCCCCCCAGCCCCTCCCGCAGTTCTCCCCTCAGCCCGCCCCCCGAGTCCTTCCCCCGAGCCCGCCGCGCCCCGCCCATCCACCACCTGTACACTCCCCCGCCCCACACCCCACCGCACCCATCCCCATGACACCCACCCCAACCGGGCAACCCCACCCATCCCCAGACCCCCTCGCGGGCCTTCTCGCCTTCGCCCTGCCCGGTTTGGGGCACATCTACCGCGGCGAAACCGCACGAGGCCTCCTCGCCGCCGCCGGCGTCCTGGGCCTCATCCTCTCCGGCTGCCTCATCGGGGGCATCGACGTCATCGACCGCAAGGAAGACCGCTGGTGGTTCGTGGGCCAGGCCCTCGCCGGCCCCGTCGTCTTCGGCCTCGACTGGGTCAACCAGTCCCAGCTCAAGGCCTGGGGCCAGCCCCCCGCCGGCGGCGAGGCCCGGCTCCGCTCCGGCTTCCCGGGCGAGGCCCGCACCTTTGACGACGCCTCCCGCCGCTGGGTCTGGCGCCGCGCCGACAACGCCAACCCCCCCAGCACCAAGGCCCTCGCCAAGGTCAACGAGATCGGCACCGTCTACGTCCTCTGCGCCGGCATGATGAACCTCATCATCACTCTCGACGCCCTCCTCCCCGCCCGCCCCGCCCCGCGCCGCCAACGCACCCGCTGAACCCCCCCACCACCGCCCTCCCCCGCACACGCCCCACACGCACCGCCCAACACCATGCCCACCCTCGCCTTCACACCCTTCCTCGACCCGCTCGACCTCCACGCCGCGTGGTATCTGCTCCTGCCCCCCCTCGCCCTGCTCATCGCCGTCGCGTACAAGGCCGTCCGCGCCCCAGACCTCGGCCCGGGCCTGCGCACCTACATCCGCCAGACGCTCTTCTTCGCGCTGCAGATGATCCTCGGCATCGCGGGCCTCTGGGTCGCCGGCGTGCTCTTCGTCCGCTTCGCGCTCCCCGCCCTCACCTGACGCGCCCGCGCGCCGCTCAATACCCACCCCGCGCCGTCTTCACCCCGCGGTCGAGGTTCTGCACCATGTACCGCAGCGCGTCCACCGCGTGGTCCGAGCCGTCCTTCACCGGCTCGGTGCTCTCGGGCCGGTCCGCCGGGTAGCGGTACCGCTCGAGCGACTCGATCAACGCCGCGCACGACTCGTGCACATACAGCCGCGGCCCCCCGCTCGCCGGCCGGAGCCGCGCCCGCAACAGCTCCAGCCCCGCCGCCACCGGCACGCGCCGATCGCGCACCACCAGCCCCGACGCGCGCATCGCCGCGGCGTTCGAGACGCCCGTCTGGTCGTTTCGATTCCGCCCGGCCGGGTCAATGCCCACCCACGCCGGGGGCCGCGCCGCCGCCGGCAGCCCGGCCCCGTCCAGCGCCGCGAGCGCCGCGCCCCCGTCGCCCGTGCGGATCGCCGCCGAGTGCTCCTCCAGCACCACGCCCGCCACGCACCGCTCGTGCACCACGATCACCACGCCCCCAGACGCGCCAGGCGCCACGCCCGCCCACAGCACCACCGTCGGCGCGCGCATGCCAAAGTCCATCCCGCACACCCACATCACCGCCGCCCCGTCGAGCAGCTCCGTCACGGCGCCCCGCCGCACGTGCGTCGCCGCCTCAAACTCCGGCAGCACGCAGTCCCCCCGCCGCGGCCGCAGGCTCAGCATTTCCGCCTTCCACGTCGACTCGCTCACGCGCGATTTCTGCACGATCGCGTCGCCGATCGGCACGTGCCCCGGCGGCTCGCCCGCGGCGTCGCGCTCCTTCGCCCGTCCCGCGCACTCCTCGCGCAGGTCGCACGTCTCGCACGCCCGCTCGTCGCCGCACGCGCCGAGCACGTCCACCACGCCCCACTTGAAGAGCCGCCGCCGCCCCCCGCCCGCCTCGCCCGAGCACTCGCCCGACGTCGCCTCGCGCACGAGCCGCCACATGAGCCCGTGCGGCACGTGCATGGTGCTGAGGCACTCGATGGTGCCGGGCACCCAAAAAGGCCCGCAGCGTTTGCTGCGCGTCACGAGCTGCGCCGCCTCCCACACGTCGGGGTCAAAGAGTTCCACCTCGTCGCACCGCAGCTTCTGCACGCGCGTGCCGCGCACGGCGCGCTGGCTCTGCGCCAGCAGCTCGCACGCGGCGCCGTTCTTCAGCCGCACGCGCGTCTCGGTGATGCGGCCGTCGAGCAGGTGGGCGAAGCCCTCGCGCTCCAGCAGGCCGCGCAGGTGGGTGTGCATGTGCCGCGCCTGGTCGAGCGAGCCGGCGAGCACGCGCACCTGGATGGTCGGCTTGAAGACCAGGTCCAACAGCGTCGCGACCGCCGCCAAAAACGTCTTGCCCCCGCCGCGGTTGGCCCACACCACCGCGTCGCCCGCGGCCGTTGCGGGTGCCGCGCCGCCGCGGGCCTCGTGCCGGCCGTCGAAGAACGCGTGGCACAGGTATTCGAACGGCGCCGAGTGCCCGGGCATGAGCGCGCGCGTCGGCACCTCCAGGTCCAGCCGCTCACGGAGCCACGCGTGCAGCGCCGCGGGCGAGTCGGGCGCGAAGCCGTCGCCGCTCGCAACGATGCTCGCGTCGTCGGCCGCATCCGGCGCGTCGTGCTCCGGTCGAGTGATGCGGGGCGTTGTTGCTTTTTCTTTGGCCTTCGTTGCCTTGGATGCTCGCGGCATGGTCACGCACCGCCCTTCGGCGTGCGCGCACGCAGCGCCCGCAGCAAGGCCTCGCCCCGGCGGCGGCCAAAGGGCCGGATGGCGCGCAGCACCGCCTCGCGCTGCGACTGCGTGACAAAGAACGTGATCGACGCCGGCAGATCGCCCGGCGCCGACGGCGCAGCGGGCCGCGGCGGGTTCTCCAGGGCTGGGCCGATGCGATGACCGGTCAGACGCTCGTTGCGTTGCAGCGGATCTCGGCGGAGCTTTGGCACGGCGCGCGCACCTCCCCCGGCGCCGGCGCGGTGTGGGCGAACGCCACGGGCCGCGCCGAGAGCCGGACAGCCGCGGCCAACAACGCCGCGGCGACGGGGGGTGGTTCTGATTCAGACGCCCCGCGGCCGCGGCCGGGCGCACGCGGCCGGAACCTCGCCGCGGCCCAGACGCCAACTTCGCGCACAACCGTGGGCGATGCGAGCAATCGCGCACGGACGCGGTCATCCAGCAGCGCCTCGGCGGGCACGCCCGCCTCCTCCAATGCGTCGAGCAGCCGCTGGTCCGACGGCCGGCGCGGCAGGGCGTACGCCACCATGCCCGCCGCGGCGAAGAAGGGCGAGACGGCGCCCATCGCCGCGACGGCCTCGGTGCAGGGCGTCGCCGGATGCTCCAGATACGCGCGCACGAGCCGCGTCGCCAGGCCCAGCGCTCGGTACCGCGGGTGCACCACCACGCGGCTGATGCAACGCACCTCGTCGTTCAGGCGGCGCAGCGCGGCGGCGTGGTCGGCGCCGGCGTAGCGGCCGGGCCACGCCAGGTTGCGCCACACGCCGCAGCGCGTGGGCCGGCTCGTGACGAGCACCGCGGCCGCGGAAAGGCCGGCGCGGCGCGCGGCGGGCGGGGCCTGCACCTGAAGGATGCGCTCCACGGTCGCGGGGGGGCCGGCGCGGTAGTGGTAGCGGGCGAGCGCGGCGTAGTCGTCGATCGTGCCGGGCACGATCCGCGGCTCACCCTCGAAGAGGTCGGCGAGCGCGGGGGGCGGCGCGTTCGCGTGGCGCTCGACGCGGAGCGAGGCCGCGTCGTCCAGCGACAGGCGAAGGTGCGGGCGGAGCAGCGCGGGCACGTCTTCATGCGCCGCGGCGGCGAGCAGGCGCAGGCCGTGCGCGGGGCCCTCGCGATCAAGCCAGCGACGCAGGGCGTGCGCCACGGCCGCGGCGGTGTGCCGATCGAGCGGCGTCAAGAACTCATCAGCGAGCAGCCAGCGCGGCGCGTCGGGCGAGGGCGCGCGCACGGCGAGCAGGTGCGCGAGCGCGGCCGCGAGATCGGCCCGGGCCCGCTGGCCCTGCGAGAGCGTGTCGGGCGGGCGGGCAAAGAGGCGCGGCTCGGCGAGGCCCAGGCGGGCGAGCAGGTCAAGCCGCCGCGGCAGGGGGAGGGGCGCGAGCGCGTCGATGAGCGTGGCGCTGTCGCGCGCGGGCGGCGGGGGATCGCCGGTGCGCACGCAGACGCCGGGCAGCCGCGGGGCGAGGGCGCGCAGCAGGCGCGACTTGCCGCAGCCGCTGGGGGCGCTCAGCAGCGCCGCCTGGCCGGCGCGCAGGCCCGCGAGCGCGGCGAGGGCCGCCGCGACATCGGGCGGGGCGGGCGGCGCCTGCGCAGCGGCGGGGGTCAGGCCGAAGGGGGCGAGGGCGGCCAGGGTGGCGAGCGTGGTCGGAGTGGCCGACGTCGCGCGGGGTGCGCGCTCGGGGCGAGGTGGGGGCGGCGCGTGCGTCATGGCCGGGGGGTGTCCGCGTCGGGGTCGTGCGATGGTGCGGGGTGGTGCGCGGCGGCGGGATGGCTCGGGGGGGTGTTGGCGAGGGCCTCGCAGATCGCCTCGACGGCGCGCATGTGCTGGCGGACGGTGTGCAGCGTGAGGCCCGAGGCGCGGGCGGCCTCGCGCATCGACAACCCCTCGATGACGCACAGCCGCGCGACGTTGGCCCGCACGCGGGGCCAGCGGGGGCTCGCCGCGGCGACGAGGAGGAAGGGCTTGGAGAGCAGGCGCGTCACGAGGCGGCGGACGCGGCGGCGCAGCACCCGCGCGGGCTCGCCCACAAGGGGCGCGAGCTCGACGACCGGGCGGCCTTCGCGGTAGACGGCCTCGACCAGCGCCCGATCGGCGGCCGGGAGGTGCACGGCGCGGTCGACCAGCGTCTCGATCAGGTCGCGCTCGCGGCGGCGGCGCAGGTCGCCGGCCTGGGCGGGATCAAAGGCGTCGCCGGGGCGGACGATGCGCTTGGGGGCGGGGAGCGTGACCATCCGGCGGGCGGAGGTGCGGAGATGCGGGACGGGGGTCCAGCGGCCGGGGGGGGCGTCGGCGGAGGGCGTGGGCGGCTCGCCCGATGAAACCTTGGGCGTGCGATCCGGTTGGCTCGAACGGCCGACCCAGCGGGCGAGCGGGGAGGCGGCGGTGTCGTGGCGGCCGGCGGGGGCGGACCGATCGGTCCATCGTGCTGTGGGGTCTTGGGAGGTGTGGGACGTTTGGAGGGGCCGATCAGGGGGCGCGGTCGCGGAAGATCGGGGTGGGTTCGGTGAAAGGGCTCGACTGTTTTGTTCTTGATTGGTATTGTGCGGAGAAACGTTGGGGTGAGGAGAGTACGGGAAATGGGGATTCGGGATGTCGGGCATGGGATCGCCTCAATCTTGTGGTGTTGGGTGCCGATGCGGCACGGGCGTGTGTGCAACTTTGTAAACTTTTCTGGCAGTAGTAGTATCGGCTAGAAAACACGCTTGCAAGGGGTTTGTATGGGAGAACCGCAAAGTCGCGCACAGAGCCGGATGGTGCCGGGGCGTCAAGCGCCGGCGGCGCGGCGTGCGCCGGACGGCCACCAGAACAGGGAGCCGGCGCGGGGGGAGGATGGCCAGATGGGCGAGCGGGGCGAGGCGGCGGCGGCGGGGCCGGGGGTGCTCGGCAAGACGCTGCGCGAGCGGCGGCACGGGCTTGGGCTGACCATTCAGCAGGTGGCCGACGCGGCGGGGTGCCAGAAGAGCTATCTGTCGGCGCTCGAGACGGGGCGGCGGGAGAGCGCGGGGGAAGCGCTGCTGGAGCGGCTGGAGCGGGCGCTCTCCCTGGAATCAGGGCAGTTGCTCGAACTGGCGCGGTGGGAGCGCACGCCGGAGGCGGTGCGGGCCGAGATGGGCCGGGCGCGGCGGGAGCGCGAGGCGGTGGCGCGGCTGAGGGCGGTGCTCGGGGGGCTTGGCGGGGTGCCGGAAGACGGACGGGCGGCGTACCTGGACGAGGCGTGGAAGCGCGGCGACCTGTCGCGGGCGATCGAGGCGCTCGGGGGGGGCTCGGCGGGCGCGGCGGGCGGCGCGGGGGGCGGCGCGGGCGGGGTGATGACGGACACGGGGGGGGCCGGGGGGATGCGGGCGGTGGCGCTGCCGCTGGAGGTGCCGCTGATTAACAAGGTGTCGGCGGGGTATCCGGCGGGGTTTACGGATCTGGGGTTTCCGGCGCGCGTTGCTGATGAGTATGTGCGCTGCCCGGATGTGGAAGACCCCGATGCGTTTGCGGCGCGCGTGGTTGGGGACAGCATGTCGCCGGCGTATGCGGAGGGTGATGTGGTGGTGTTCAGCCC
>CAZCBN010000158.1:0-6281 GCA_964496975.1 uncultured Phycisphaeraceae bacterium | reverse complement strand
GGGGGGGGGGGGGGGGGGGGGGGGGGGGGGGGGGGGGGGGGGGGGGGTTGGGGGGCTGGGCGTGCGCTTTGCCCGCGGCGGGGTGGATGGTGAGGGGAGGGGTTGCGGCGCGGGTGGCTCTGGGTCGGGCCGCGGGTGGCGCTGAGGGTGTGTCGGAGGGCGCGCGGTGCGGGGGCGCGATGAGGCTCCATGCGAGCGCGGCGATGACGGTGGTGGCGGCGAGCACGACGGCCGGACGCGCGGCGGCGGGGCGGGAGATGGACCGGGAGATGCGTCGGGGCATGGCGCGGGTCCTGCGAAGCCTTGCGGATGGGGCGGGTCGGTCGGGCCGGGTGGTTACGGCGTCGCGTTGCTGGGCGCGGCGGCGGGTGTCGCGGCCTCGGCCAGGCGGCGGCGGGCCTGCGCGGCCTCGGACGGGGGCAGGGCCAAGGGAACGGCGAGCGCCGACTCCAGCAGCGCGAGGCCCCGGCTCGGGTCATCGTGCGATGCAAGGACGAGGCCGGCGCGGAGCATGGTGCGCGGGTGCTGCCCGGAAAGCCGCAGGGCCTGCTCGGCGAGGGGCCGCGCGTCGCGGCTGCGGCCGGCGCGGAGGAGGGCGAGGGCGGCGGTCTCGTACGCGGCGGGGTCGCGGCGGACCTCGTTGAGCTCGCGCTGGGCGAGGTCGGCGGCGAGGTCGGCGCTGGCGGCGTGCGGGGCGTGTGCGGCGTGCGGGGCGGGGAGGGCGGGGAGGGCGAGCAGGGCCTCGACCAGTTCGCGGGCGTGGTCGAGCTGGCCGGCGTCGGTCTCGGCGCGGAGCGCGGCGATGACCTCGCCGCGGATGGACGCGGCCTCGGCGGTGGCGCCGGGGGTGCCGAGGGCGTCGAGCGCCTCGGCGAGCGCCAGGCGGTAGCGCGACAGCGGGTGTGCGGCGACAAGCGCGCGCAGCGTGTCGACAGCGGCGCCGGCGCGGCCCGAGCGGGCGTCGACCGTGGCGATGACGAGGCGGGCGTGGTGCGCGGCGGGGTTCAGCCGCAGCGCGTCGGCGGCGTGGGCGAGGGCGTCCTGAGCGCGGCCCGTGTCGCGGGCGATGTCGGCGAGCATGATGTGGCACCAGGCGAGGGCGTCGGCGGGCGCGTCGAGCAGCTCGCCGGCGTGCAGGGCGTCGAGCAGGTGCCGCTCGGCGTCGGCGAAGCGGGCCCGCTCCAACGCGATGACGCCCAAGCGGGCGAGGGACTCGAGCGTGAGGGCACGCTCGGCGAGGCGGTGGGCGACGGCGTCGGCCTCGTGCAGATGGCCGAGGGCGAGGTGGGCGTCGGCAAGCGCGGCGAGGGCGCGGTCAGCGGAGGGGGTGCCCAGCGGGGCGAGCGTGGCGGCCTGGCGCGCATCGTCCAGCGCGGCCTCGAAGAGGTGCAGGCCCAGCGCGGCGCTGGACCGGCGGGCGAGGGCCTCGGCGTGCAGCGTGGGGTCGGGCGCGCGGTCGGGCGCGGCGGAGCTCTGGGCGTCCAGGATCGCGAGCAGGGCGTCGATGGAGGCGAGGGCGGCGCGGTAGTCCTCGTGCCGGCCGCTGGCGCGGGCGGCGGCGAGATCGTGCTCGGCGAGCTGCGCGAGGGCGACGGGGTTCGTCGGGTCGCCCGCGAGGCGGCGGAGGAGGGCGTCGCGGTGGGCGCTTGCCGCGGCGCGGGCGGCGGCTGGGGCGGCGGGGGCGGGCTCGTCATGGCCCGGGTGGGCGGCGGCGGGCGATGTTGAGAGCAGGGCCGCGAGCAGGAGGTGGGCGAGGCGTTGTGCGGGGCGTTGTGCGGGGCGGCGCGGGTGCATGCGGCGGTTCCTTGGCCCATGGTGCGGGCGTGGTGGTGCGCGGGCGTGAAAGCGGAGCAACCCCACGGCGGATGGTGACGCACGCCGTGGGGGTGTCCGTTGCAGGGGGTCTTTGCCGCGCGGGTGGGCGCGGCGGGCTCAGCGACGCGTCCGATCAGTTGGGCTGACGGGGCTGGGCGAAGTAGGGGAAGGTCGCGGGGAAGGAGACGTCGTTCTGCGGCACGGCGTCGCTCGCGGTGCTGGGGTCGGCGGGCTGGTTGAAGATGAAGAAGAGCAGGGTGTCGACGACGTCGTCGGCGGGGGCGCGGCCGTTGGGGAAGCCGGTGGGGGCGGCGGCGTTGAACTTCAGGGTGTCGGGGACGGCGACCGAGGCGAGGATGCCGATGTTCTCCTGCGTGGTGCCGAGGGACTGGAGGGAGGCGACGATGCTGCCGGCGAAGTCGCGGGCGTCGTTGCGGGGCACGCCGACGTTGAAGAGGTCCTTCTGCGCGGTCGGGATGAGGACGGTGGAGACGGCGGGGTTGCCCATGCGCTCGACCTGCTCCCAGGGGCCCAGCTCGCGCTGGAGCTCGCCGCGGCTGCCGCGGCGGAGGGTGACCTGTCGGCGGTCGGTGGCGCCCCAGGCGGCGAACTGCTGCTGGCCGCCGGTGAGGACGGCGAGGGGGACTTCGAGGACGATGGTGGAGACGTTGAAGCCGGCGAAGGTGTCGTCGCCGGAGAAGGTGCCGGTGCCGCTGCGGAAGCGGACGAAGCCGGCGAAGTCAAAGAAGAAGGGGTCGTCGGTGGGGCCGGCGAAGGCGCGGACTCCGCCGGGGCCCTGGTTGATGATCGGGGCGTTGGCGGTGGGTTCGAGGGTGGGCTGGGTGATGGTGCCGGCGAAGTCGTTGGCGGTGCCGGGGAAGTCGACGTCGAACATGGTTCGGCCGGGGCGGACGGTGACGAAGATGCTGCGATCGGCGCCGCCGTCGGCGTTGGTGTCGATCTCGAAGCGGTAGCGGACCTCGGAGGAGAAGCGGTAGTTGATGTTCTGCGCCGGGACGGTGAAGGGGTTCACCGTCATGGCGAGGACGACGTTGTTGGGGTTTTCGGGGGAGCGGAAGATGTAGACGTCGTTGATGTCGGCGGCGGCGTCTTCGGTGATGAAGGGGGCTTCCTTGTGGTCGGCCGCGGTGGCGGCGAGGGGGGACAGGACGAGCGCGGGGAACAGGGCGAGCAGGGCGCACGGGGCGACCGACGCCGCGGCGCGGCGGGCTGAGCGGGGCATGACTTCTCCTTCGCGTGTGGGCGTCGCCGCCCGCGGTGACAGTCGCGGGACCGGGCGTCGCTGTGCAAGGACTACGGGGGCGGAGGGTCGGCGGTTTTTGGGCAGGATGTTCGCCGCGGGGACGGCGGCCCCGGGCCCCCAGCAAAGAGTTTGAGGGGCCGTCATCCGAGACCGGGCGGGCCGCGTAGTCGTTGCCGGAGAGCGAGCGTGCCGGCGTCTTGCCCGAGCGGTCGGGCGGACGCGGGAATCGTTGTGCATCACCCGGAAAGGGAGTGTGACCCATGCGGTTGTCCATGGCGGCGGCGGCGTTGTGCGCCGGATCGGTGGCGGTCTCGGCGGCTTCGGCCGAGGTGGCGTTCTTTGACTTCCTGCTCGACAACGCGCAGGAAGTGCCCGGCGGCGGCATGACGTCCGACGCGTTCGGCTTCGCCACGCTGGCGTACGACCGCGCCGCGATGACGTTTGACCTGCAGGTCTTCACGGACGGCATCGCGCTCGAGGACCTGCGGCCGGTGGGGGCGAACGGCTCGCCCATCCACATCCACGCGGCTCCGGCGGGGGCGAACGGGCCGATCGTGATTGACCTGGGCCTGGTCGGCTCGTTCAACGACGAGGGCGGCGGGGTGCTGAGCTTCACCGCCTTCGGCGTGGCGATCGGCGGGCCGCAGGGGGCGGGGCCGGCGTCGGACCCGTTTGAGAACGAGCGGGCGCTGTTTGCCGGCGGGCTCTATCTGAACATCCACACGCTGGACTTCCCGGGTGGGAAGATCCGCGGGCAGATCGTGCCGGCGCCGATGGGGGCCGGGGTGCTGGCGGCCTGTGCGCTCGTTGCGGCGCGGCGGCGTCGGGCCTGAGCGGGCCAGGGCGGGCCAGGGCGGGAGGGGAGCGACGGACGCGGGGGAGACGCTCGCCCCCGGGATCGGGACACGGAGATGAGAGGCCGGCGCGGCGGCGGGGAGCGTTTCACCCGCCCGGCGGCGGTCTTCATCAAGGAGAAGTTCCATGCACGGGAAGACTCTGGGCGGCGTGAAGTGTGTCGGCACGATGGGCGCGGCGGCGGCGGCGCTGCTCGCGGGGGCCTCGGCGGCGCAGGCGGAGACCGTGTTCGCCGTGACGGCGAACCAGCGGCTCGTCACCTTCAACAGCGCGGCGCCGAACATCATCCAGTCGGGCGTCGCCATCAGCGGCCTCATGAACAACGAGACGGTGCTGGGGATCGACTTCCGCCCGGCCACGGGCGAGCTCTACGCCCTGGGCAGCTTCAGCAACCTCTACCGCATCAGCACGACCGACGGCGCGGCGACGCGGGTGAACGGCGCGCCCTTCGCGTTCCCCCTGAACGGCTCGAGCTTCGGGTTTGACTTCAACCCGACGATCGACCGCATCCGCGTGGTGAGCGACGCGGACCAGAACCTTGTCCTCAACCCCGAGACCGGCGCGGTGCAGCTCAACGCGACGCCCCTCGCCTACGCCGGCGACGACGTGAACAACGGCCGCAACCCCAACGTGCTGGGCTCGGCGTACACCAACAACTTCCCGGGCGCGACGACGTCGCAGCTCTACGGCATCGACACGGGCCTGGACATCCTGGTGACGCAGGCGAACAACGCCGGCACGCTGCGGACCGTCGGCTCGCTGGGCGTGGACCTCGCCGACACGATCTCGTTCGATATCTCGGGCTTCACGGGGTCGGCCTTCGCGGCGGTGCTGGACGAGAACCTGTCGCGTTCGACCTTCTGGCGCATCAACCTCTTGACGGGCGCGGCGACGGCGCTGGGTGAGGTGGGCGGCGGGGCGCTGATCACGGCGATCAGCGTCGCGCCGGTGGTGCCGGGGCCCGCGGTCGGCGCGGTGCTGCTGGCCGCGGCCGGTGTGTTCGCGGGCCGCCGCCGCGTGTAAGCACGCGGCCTCTGTGGGCCGATGATGGTGCGTGGAGGCGCGACACCCCCGCGACGGCGGGGGTGCGTGCTTTTTTGGGGCTCGGCCGCGGGCGCCGAGACGGGGCTCTCGATGGCGTCAGGCCCGGCCGGCGCGGGCCGGCGGGCGGGCGGTGGTGCCGTTGAGCTCGAGGTAGCTCTCGAGCTCGATGCGCGGGGGCTCGCCGCCGGGGGAGACGGTCATCATGCGGCAGAGGAGCTGGCCGGCGAGCATGGCGACGTCGGGCGTGTCCTGGCAGACGGCGCTGTAGACGGGCGAGCCGAGGGAGCGCGTGTTGTCGTCGTCGAAGCCGATGATGCTGAAGTCTTCAGGCACGCGCAGGCCCAGCTCGCGCAGGCGGCGCATGGCGCCCAGCGTCGGCAGTGGGTCGGCGAAGTACGCGGCGGTCGGCGGGTCGGGGAGCGCGAGCAGGCGGTTGACGGCGGTGACGCCGCCGTTGGCGTCGGCGGGCATGAGGATCTCGAGCGACTCGTCGTACGGCACGCCGTGCTGGCCCAGCGCGTCGGCGTAGCCCAGGCGGCGCTCCTCGTGGTCCTGGTCGCCCACGTAGTTTCGGCAGAAGGCGATGCGGCGGTGGCCGAGGCCGATGAGGTGCTCGACGGCCTGGGCCGAGGCCTCGCGGCTCTTCACGCGGACGTAGCCCAGGCCGGGCCGATCATCCTTGTGGGCGATGACGATCGCGGGCAGGCCGCTGCGGGCGATGTCGCCGAGGCAGACGGCGGAGCTCTGGTCGACCCGCACAGCAAGGGCGCCGACGTGCCGCTGCGCGCACGCCTCGGCGAGGCCCGGCCCGCGGGCGACGCGCGGGTCGATGAGCGTGACCTCCACGCCGCAGGCGAGGGCGGCGCGAGCGATGCCGCTCCAGATGGTGGCGTCAAAGCCGCCGAAGCGCAGGCAGCTCGGCTCGGCCATGAAGAGGCAGCCGATCGCGCCGACGGCCTTGGGCGCGGTCGGGGCGTCGGCGCGGGGCGATTCAAGCCGTTCGACCGCCTGCCGCACCAGTTGCCGCGTGCGCGGGGCGACGGTGTCGGGGGAGTTGAGCGCGCGGGACACGCTCGCGGCGGAGACGCCGGCGTGGCTCGCGATCTGTCGAACGGTGAGGCGGGGTCGGGGCGACATGCGTGCGTCCGTGCGGGGAACAACCTCGCGGGGGCCCGGCGTGCGGGCCGAGAATCCGGCGCGTCGCGCCGGGTGCGGCGCGGGCCGGGAGAACTCCGCGTGGCTCCGGGGGACGCCAGCGCGCATCGTTGGCGCGCCACGCCCCGCCGGAGCCGCCGCGGTGGAG
>CAZCBN010000157.1:0-6317 GCA_964496975.1 uncultured Phycisphaeraceae bacterium | reverse complement strand
GCGCTCGCGCGGGCCGGGCGTTGGCACGGCCCGTGACCCGGGCACCGGGGCGGCCGCAAACGGCCCGCTCTCGGGCGCGACGCGCTCCGCGGCGTACCGGGCCGTCGCGGCGCGCTGCGCGGCGGCGGGCGGCCGGACGGGGGCCGCCGCGTTGATCTCAATGACCGTTCTGGCCCCGACGCCCAGAACCCCGCCAACGCGGAGGCTGCGTGTGGAGACGATCACCGCCTCGGGGCCGAGGTGCTTCTTCACCTCCGCCAGGGCGGCGGCCATCGTCGGGGCTTTGAAGCTGCGCACATCCATCGGGCCTTCCCTGGCCGGACCAAGCTGGCCTTCCCCAGACGCCGCCATGGCGCACTGGCCGGGGCGGGCCCCGGGGCGGTCCCTTTGCGGGGACCGCGTCTACGGCACCCCCGCCGCGGCGCGTCCTGCGCCGCGGGGGGAACATACCAGAAAGTCTCACCGTCCGAGAAGCTTTCGCGCGCCGGCGTCGTCGGCCCCGCCCGCCGGGGCTCATTGAGGCGCGAACAGAGGGCCGACGGGGCGTCAGGTCGCGGCCGCGGGGGCGGGGCGGGCGGGCTTGGCGCCCGGCTTCGCCGCGGGCTTGGCGGCCGGTTTCGCCGCGGGCTTCGCTGCCGGGGGCTTGGCGCCGGCGGGGGGGGCGGGGGCGGGCTCGGGGCGGGCTTCTGGTCTGGCTTCTGGTCTGGCTTCGGCTTTGGCTTCGGCGCCGGGCGGCACGATCAGCGCCTTGGACTCCACCTCGATCCCAGGCACCACCTCGTTGTACCCCAGCACCATGACGCCCGGCACGTGCGGCGCCAGCACCTGCCGAACGACGGCCCGCACCTGCGGCGACGCGATCACCACCGGCGGCCTCCCCGCGGCTGAGACCAGCCGGAGCCCCTCGCCGATCTGCCGGGCGATCTCCGCGGCGACCCGCGCCGGCATGCTGACGGTGGTGCCCGAGCCGCCGCGCTCGATGTACCCGCTGATGATGTCCTCGAGCGTGGGGTCGAGCGTGACGCACGCCATCGTCCAACGTCCGCGGCCGTCCTGGGCAGAGACGAGCTGGCAGATCCACCGCCGCAGGGCGTGCCGCGCGTACTCGGTCAGGACGTCGAGGTCCTTGGTCTTTGGGGCCCAGTCGCCCAGGGTCTCGACGATCGTCTCGACGTCGCGGATCGGCACGCGCTCGCGGAGCAGGTTCTGCATCACCTTCTGCACGTCGGCCAGTTTGACGGCGGAGGGGATGGTCTCCTCGACCAGCTTGGGCGACTTCTGCTTCAACTGGTCGATCAGGTTCGCGACCTCTTCGCGTGTCAGCAGCTCCTCGCCGTGGGTCTTCACGACCTCGGTCAGGTGCGTCGCCAGCACGGCCGAGGGCTCGACGACGGTGTAGTTCATGGTCTCGGCGCGGGTGCGCAGGCCCGGCTCGATCCACCACGCGTCAAGGCCGAACGCGGGCTCTTTGGTCGGGATGCCCTGCACGGGCCCGGTGGTGATGCCGCTGTCCATGGCGAGCAGGCGGCCCACCTCGATCGAGCCCGTGGCGACGGGGTTGCCGCGGATCTTGATCCGGTACTGGCTCGGCTCGAGCTGCACGTTGTCGCGGATGCGGACGGGCGGCATCACCAGGCCCAGCTCCGCCGCGAGCTGCCGCCGCACGGAGACGATGCGCTCGAGGAGGTCTCCCCCCGACTTCACGTCGACCAGCGAGACGACGCCGTAGCCGAGCTCCAGCTCCAGCACGTCGAGCTTCAGGACCTCTTCGATCTCGGGCGGCTTCGGCGCCTCGGCGGGGGCCTGCTCCGCCGCGGTGACGTCGGCGGCCCGCTTGCGCTCGCGGCGCAGCAGCATGATGCCGAGGGCGAGCAGCCCGCCGCCGGTGACGACGAGGGGCACGGTGGGCAGCGGCGTGAGGGCGAGCAGCAGCAGGAAGCCGCCGGTGATGATGAGACCCTTGGGCTTGCTCGTGAGCTGGCCCGTGAGCTCGCGGCCCAGCTCTTCCTTCTGGCCGGCCTGCGTGACGATGAGCGCGCTGGCGATGGCGATGATGAAGCTGGGGATCTGGCTCGTCAGGCCGTCGCCGATGGTGAGGATGGTGAAGCTCTTCGCCGTGTCGAGGATGGGCCAGCCCTTGTCGATCATGCCGACGGCGAACCCGCCCAGGATGTTGATGAACGTGATGATGACGCCCGCCATGGCGTCGCCCTTCACGAACTTGCTGGCACCGTCCATCGCCCCGTAGAAATCGGCCTCGCGGGCGATCTCCTCGCGGCGGCGGCGTGCCTCCTTCTCGTCGATCACGCCGGCGTTCATGTCGCTGTCGATCGCCATCTGCTTGCCGGGCATGGCGTCCAGCGTGAACCGCGCGGCGACCTCGCTGATGCGGCCGGCGCCCTTCGTCACCACCATGAACTGCACGATCATCAGCATCAGGAAGAGGATGATGCCGACGAAGAGCGATCCGCCCGCCACGAAGTTGCCGAAGGCGCTGATCACCGCGCCCGCCACTTCCATCACCTGCTCGGGGCTGTCGGCCTTCGCCGTCAGGATCAGCCGCGTGCTCGCGATGTTCAGCACGAGCCGCAGCAGCGTGGTCGCCAGCAGCAGGCTCGGGAAGACGCTGAACTGCAGCGGCTTGGTCATGTAGAGCGTCGTCAGCAGGATGACGACGGACAGCGAGATGTTGAAGCTGATCAAGACGTCCAGCACCGCCGGCGGCAGCGGCACCAGCACCACCACCAGCAGCAGCACAAAGCCCACCGGCGCGAGCAACGCCCGGTTCTCGTCCACGAAGCGGAGCCACCGCGGCTGGTCGGCCGGCGCGGCGGCCGACCCCGCGACCGACCCGGCCGCGGGCGCGGCGGCGCTCGACGCGGGGCCTGCTGCCTTGTTCTTCGCCGCGGTCTCGGCCATCGCCTATCAGCCTCCAACAACACAGTCCGTCCGTCCCGCCCAGCCGCACACCGCCCCGCGGTCTCGCTCTGTGTTCGTTACGCCGCAGCAGCAGCGGCCGTCTCGCGTCGCCTGCCCGCACGCGTATCGATGCGGTAGACGTACGCCAGCACCTCGGCCACGGCCTCGTAGTGCTCGGGCCTCACTTGCTGCCCGGGCTCGAGCCCGTGGTAAAGCGCCCGCGCCAGCGGGGGCCGCTCCACGATCGGCACGTCGTGCGCCCGCGCGATCTCGCGGATGCGGAACGCCAGAAAGTCCGCCCCCTTGGCGACCACCGTGGGCGCCCGCATCGTCGCGCTGTCGTACCGCAGCGCGACCGAGAAGTGCGTGGGGTTCGTGATCACCACGTCCGCCTTGGGCACGCTCGACTTCATGCGCTGCATCACGATGTCCATGTACATCCGCAGGCGGCGGCGCTTCACCTGCGGGTCGCCGTCCAGGCTCTTGCGCTCGTCCTTCACTTCCTGCTTGGTCATCTTCAGATCGCGGAAGTGCTGCCACTTCTGGTAGAACAGGTCGACGATCCCCAGCAGCAGCATGACCACGACGATCCACACGCCCAGGTCGGTCACGAGCTTCAGAAGCATCCCGACGCTGCCCGTCAGGCCGAGCCTCGGCAGCGCCGCCACGTCGTCGAGCCGCGAGCCGATCACCATGCCGCCGACCGACATCACCGCGATGAGCTTCAGCACGTTGATGCCGGTGCGCTGAAGGTTTTTCAGGCCGATGAACTTCTTCAGGCCCGACACCGGGTTGAGCCGGTTGAACTTGGGCCGGATCGGGTACATCGTCCACAGCGGGCCGACCTGAAGATACTGCACCACGCCCGCGACGAGCGTCGCCGCGACCAGCACCGGCAGCACCAGCATCGCCCCGCGGCGGAGCGACTCGGCCATGCCCAGCGCCATCGACTCGGCCGACAGCGGGTCCCCCGGCAGGCCCCACGCCAGCGAGTCGCGCAGCCCGATCGCCAGACCCTCGACAATCGTCGGCCCCATGTTCCGCATCACGAGGAAGGCCATCAGCATCGCGACCGACGACGCGAGGTCCTGGCTCTTCGCGACCTGCCCGCGCGAACGGGCCTGGCCGAGCCTGCGGCCCGTTGGCTTCTCGGTCTTCTCGCCCATGTCCTCCGCCACCGCTCAGCCCCCCGCCACGGCGCCGTCGCCGCCCGCCGCCCACGCGCCGATCTTGCCCAGCACCTCGGCGACAAAGTCCCCCACCGCCGTGTCGATCGCGAACACGCTGAACGACAGCACGCCGATCCCCATCAGGATCTTCATCGTGAAGCCCACCGTCATCACGTTGACCTGCGGCATCGCCCGCGTCACCGCGCCCAGGCCGATCAGCATCAGCACGATGATCCCCACCACCGGCGCCGACACGCGCATCGCCAGCTCCATCCCCGACGACAGCACGTGCAGGTACACGCCCATCGGCGCCCCGCCCAGCGCAAAGCCGCCCGGCGGGAGCCGCCCGTAGGTCGACAGCACCGCGCCGAAGAGCGACTCCAGCCCGCCCATGCCGACAAACGCTGCCAGGCCCATGTTGAACAGCATCGAGCCGAACGTGTCCAGGTTCGTGTCCAGCGTCGGGTTGTACGCCTCGGCGAGGCCGAAGCCCATCTGCCTGCTCATGATCTGCCCCGCCGTCTCCACCGCCAGCAGCGGGATGCTCGCGAGCAGCCCGATCACCGCGCCGATCGCGAGCTCGGACGCCATCACCACCACCAGCGGCACGAGCCCCGCCGACATCGCCGCCGGCGCCACCCGCGCCGACTCGGGCAGCGACCCGTACACCGCGACCGAGACCGCGCTCGCGAGCAGCGCCTTCACCTGCGAGGGCACGCTGAACCCGGCCAGCATCGGCGCGAACAAAAACAGCCCCAGCATCCGCGTGAGCACGAGGGAGAAGGGCGTCACCTGCCCCAGGAGTTGCTCAAGCCCAACAACGTCCACCGCCGCCCCCCCGCCGCCGCGGCCCGCGCCGCGAGAACGCCTCAGAACAACCGGAACGCCTCCGCCGCAAACTCCGCGATCCGCAGCGCGATCCACGGCAGCAGGATGATGGCGATCACGACCATCGTGACGATCTTGGGAACAAGCGTCAGCGCCTGCTCCTGGATGCTCGTGACCGACTGCAAGATGGACACGAACAGGCCGATCACGATCCCCGCGCCGAGGATCGGCGCCGCGATCTTCAGGAAGACGATCAACGCCTCGCGCACGAGCACCACGCCCGACTCGTCGTACAGCATCGCATCAAACACGACGCCCCCCTTCCCCGCCCCCGAGCCGCCGTGCAAGCCAGTCGCCCGCGACGGCCGCTGCGCTCGGGCCGCCCACGTCGTCCGCACGCGCCGCGTGCCGCACGCGCCGAGCCGTCCCGCGACGCAGCGCCCCGCGCCCCGCGTGCAGCAGGGCCGGCTCACGCTCGTCGCGTCGGGGCTGGGGCCAGGCCAGCAGCAGCCACGGCGCGAGCGCCGCCGCGGCCCCCGAGTCCCCCGGCACCACGAAGCTCTCGAGCAAACCCGCCGACACCAGCGTCCACCCGTCCACCATCACGAACATCAGCAGCTTGAACGGCAGGCTCAGCAGCACCGGCGGCAGCGTCATCATGCTCATCGCCACCAGCACGCTCGCGATCACCATGTCGATCACGAGGAACGGCAGGTACACGCGGAACCCCATCACGAACCCGACCCGCAGCTCGCTCAGGATGTACGCGGGGATGAGCACTGTCATGTCCACGTCCGCCCGCGTGAGCCGCTCGGGCGCCGACACGTCGACGCCGCGGTACTCGAGCATCGTGTACACGCCCGCCCAGTTCCCCGTCGCCTCGATCTGGCTGAACATGAAGTCGCGCACCGGCTGCTTCGCCCGGTCCCACAGCTCGCCGTAGTCGCGCACCTCGCCACGCTGCCAGGGACCGATCGCCTCCGTGTTCACCCGCTCCCACGTCGGCGCCATCACCATCGCCGTCATCATGAGCGCAAGACCCGTGACCACCTGCGCCGGCGGCACCGACTGCGCGCCGATCGCCTGCCGCAGCAGGCCCAGCACGATCAGGATGCGCACGAAGCACGTCGTCATCAGCACGATCGACGGCGCCACCGTCAGCACCGTCAGCAGCACGACGATGTTCAACGCCACGCTGAAGCCGTCGCGCTGCCCGCGCTCCGCCGCCCCGCTCTGCGGCGGCACCGGGCCCGCGGGCCCGCCGGGCACAAAGCCGCCAGAAACCGCCGCGCCCGCCGCAGAACCCGGCAACAACTGCGCCGCGTCCCCGATCAGCCGCAACGGGTTGAGCCCCGCTCCAGAGTCCACCGACGCAGGCTCGGGCACAAAGAACTGCGGCGA
>CAZCBN010000156.1:0-6381 GCA_964496975.1 uncultured Phycisphaeraceae bacterium | reverse complement strand
GGAAGCTGATCCCCTCGATCCCCTCCGCGATCGTCACCAGGCTCGCGTCCGCCGCGCTCAGGCTGTCGGGCAGCTCCTCGAACGGCACGTACGGCAGCAGCACCGCCGTGCCCGACGCGTCGAGCCCGCGGGCCCGGATCTGGTCCGCGATCCACTGCTTCTTCCCGCCCGCGCCGATCAGCACCAGCTTGAACGGCGTGTCGCGCAGCTTCTCCGCCGCGTCCAGAATCGTCTCAAACTCGTAGTACAGCCCCAGGTTCCCCGAGTACATCACCACAAACCGGTCCAGCAGCCCGTGCTGCGCGGCGAAGCGGCTGTCCCGCTTCTCACGCCGACGCAGCTCGTCCCCGTCCGCCCAGTTCGGGATCACGTGCACCTTGTCGCGCGGCACGCGGTACGTCTCGCACACCAGGCCCTTCGCCTTCTGGCACAGCACGATCGCCTCGCGGCACCGCCCGTAGCAGAGCCGGTTCACCAGGTGCCACGCCCGCTCGATCGCCCCGCCGCGCTTGATCGTCCCCACCCACGTCGCCATCTGCGGGTACGCGTCGTGCAGCAGGTGCACGTACCGGTGCGTGCGCACAAGGCTCACCAGTGCGCCGATGATGCTCAAGAAGGGCGGGTTCGTCGTGTACAGATACACCGTGTCCCGCCGGCTGGTCAGCAGCACGCGCAGAAAGAGCTGCCCCATGAAGCTCACATAGTTCGTGATCCGCCCGAGCAGGTTGTCCTTGCTGAAACGCGTCGTCCAGAGCCGCCTCACGTCCACGCCGTCCAGCGTCTCGCGCATCGGGCAGTCGACCCACGTCTCGGGCGGGCCGTAGCTGGGGCGGCTCGTGAGCACCTTCACGGAAAAGCCCTGCCCCGCCAGCTCCGTCGCCAGCTCGTGCAGCAGGTGCCCCGTGCTCGCCACGTCGGGCGCGTAGTACTGGTTCAGGATCACGACCTTCAGCGGCACGCCGCGACGCGGGTCGATCCCAAGCCGCGCGGCCGCCTGCGAGACCTGGTCGGCCGCCGAAGCCCGGCCCTCGCCCGAAGCCCCGCTCTCGCCCGAAGCCCGGCGCTCGGCCGAGTCGGACGCCGCCCCCCTCTCGTGCGTGCTGCTGCTCAACCGCTCAACCTCCCGCCCCGTGCACACGCCCCCGCGAGCCGCGGGACGCGCGGGCCCGCGCCGCTGCGACTCACCACGACTCGTCGCGCTCGTACCCGAACTCCACAAGGAAGCCGCCGACGGCCCGCTTGTACGCCTCCTTCACCTCGGGCGTGAAGTGGTTCACCCAGTCGCCGGCGACGCCCTTGCGCACAAACTGCGTGCCGTCCCCCTGCCCGCGAGACCGCCCGCCGCTCATCCGCTCGAACGAGTTCGCCTCCACGATCCCGCGGATCCGCTCCTCGCTCGCGTCGAGCTGGAAGAGCGACGCCACGCGGCGCAGGCAGTCCCCCGCGTCGGCGAGCAGCTCCTCGTACCGCAGGATCAGCGTGCGCTGCGGGTCGTGGTTCGCGTGCCAGCTCCGCACCCACGCCTCGTACGCCGGCAGCGTGCGCTCGGCGAACGCCAGAAGCCCCTGCTGCACCGTGCGCCCCGCGTAGTGCGGGTGCTCGGGGTGCCAGGGCGTGTTCGCCACGTAGAAGTGGTTGCTCACGGCCACGTCGCGCAGGTCGCGGAACAGCACCACCGAGTTCACGCCCGCGTCGCGCAGCACCCGCACGTTGTGCACACTCCCGTGGACGTGCATCTTCGTCAGCACCAGCATGTTCTTCATCCGCGCGAACATGCCCGGCGGCAGGTCGTAGTCGTGGCTGCCCCCCGTCCGCAGCTCGTGCGACGCCACGTCGGGGATCAGCAGCTCATGAAAGCCCGGCCAGCTCGACACCATCTTCTCGAGCCATGTCGTCCCGCTCTTGGGCAGGCCCGCCACGAACAGGATCTTCTGCGGGTACCGCTCGCCGTACGCCGCGAACCCCTTGCGGCACGCCGCCGCCTGCGCCGCGTACCGCGGGTGCACCACAAGCCGCTTGGCGAACCGAGCCGCCGGCGGGGGCAGGTACTTCTTGGTCAGACCCTCGAGGGTCTTCACGACAGTCATGCGATCACCCGTTCAAACGCCTGTCACCAACAACGCGGGTGGTACGATAGCGGCCGACCGGCCCTGTGCCGATCCCTCGGCGGTGCGCGCCGGGACGGGGTCTATCGGCCCGCGCTGGCGCCGGGTCCGCCGGGGGCCGTTCGGATGGGCGAAACACCCGCACACACGCCGTCATATCCGACCCCGCGGCCGCCCAACGCTGCGGGCGTGCGGCCCGCGGGCCCCGGCGGCGACGCGCACGCCGCGGGACGATCGGGAGCCGATCGGGTGACCCTCGCCCTCGACATCGGCCGGCCCATCCTCGTCGCGAGCCACTTCCGCTCCGGCACGCACCTGCTCATGGATCTCCTGCGGCGGCAGTTCCGCGCGTGCCGGCCGCGCCTCCGGCCCTTGGAGAGCATCCACGACAGTTATCTGAGTCTCGATCGGCTCAACGTGGGCCACCACCGCCCGATCGACGAGGCCGGCGCGCGCGCCATCCTGCGCAAGGCCCCGCGGCCCACGCTGAAGTCGCACGCCTTCCCAGACTTCCCGCAGACCGACCCCGCAAAGCGGGAGCTGCTGCGCGCCATTCTGGCGGACGCCGATCGGCTCTACGTCGTACGCGACGGGCGCGACGTGATGTGCTCGATGCACGCGTGGACGGCGAACTTCAAGGCGGGCGGGCTGCGGCCGTTTGCGCAGTTTTTGCGCGAGCCGAACAACGAGGGCCAGACCCCGCCGGCGTTTTGGGCGTCGCACGTGCTCGCGTGGCTCGATGCGCCGGGGGTCAGGGTCATCCGCTTTGAGGATCTTGTGAAGCGCCCGGAGGCGGTGGTGGCGGCGCTGGAGGGGGTGCTGGGTGAGCGCGCGCGGGGGGTTCAACCGGTGCTGCCGGCGCCGATCCGCACGCCGCTGCAGGCGGCGCTGGCGCGGCTCACCGGAAACCTTGAGAGCACGAACGTGCACAACGGCCGATACACGCCGCTGAAGCGTGCCGAGGCGTTCGACGCCGACGCGCAGGCGTTCTTTGACGCGGAGGCCGGAGGGGCGATGGCGCGGCTCGCGGCCTGGCCGGCCGGGGCACAGGGCCTGGGGGTGTGACGATGTCGGAGGTTTCGAGCGGCGGCGCAAGCACAAGCACAGGCACAGGCGGGGGCACAGGCGGGGCGTGGGTGCCCAAGAGCATTCATTCGCCGCGGCACAAGCTCGGGCGGCTGGTGTGGGGCCTTGTGCAAGGGACGGTGTTCCGCTGGAGCCCGAGGCCGGCGCACGTGTGGCGTGCGATGTTGTTGAAGCTTTTCGGCGCGCGCATCACGTGGAAGAGCCGGGTCTACCCGCGGGCGAAGGTGTGGGCGCCGTGGAACCTGGTGATGGGGGACTACGCGACGCTGGCGGACGATGTGGACTGCTATTGCGTGGACACGATCACCGTCGGCGAGCGCGCGACGGTGAGCCAGTACAGCTATCTCTGCGGCGCAACGCACGACTTTGAGCTGGAGCGGAGGCCGCTGGTACCGAAGCCCATCACCATCGGCAAGCGGGCGTGGGTGGCGGCGGACGCGTTTGTGGCGCCGGGCGTGACGATCGGCGAGGGGTGCGTGGTGGGCGCGCGCTCGAGCGTGTTCAAGGACATGCCGGCGTGGCACGTGTGCGTGGGCAACCCGGCCAAGCCGCTGCGGGCCTACACCTATCGGTCGGCGTGAGGCACGGAACGTGGCGCACGACACGGAACACAGCCCCCGCCGCGCAGCCCGCGGCGGTTGAGGAGGCGGAGTGATGCGGCGCATCGCGATGGACAAGTCGGGGCGGGCGGGGCAGGCAGCGCAGGCGGTTCGGGCGGTGGTGTGCGGCGGGGTGGCGCTCGCATCCGGTTGGTGCGCGGCGCAGCCGGCGACGCCCGGCGAGCCGGCCGCCGCCGCGTCAGCAGCGGTCGCGGCGACGCCCTGGGCGGCGTGGCGGTCGCTGCCCACCGAGGCGTACCGCGGGAAGCAGGACGACATTGTCTTTGTCTCGCCCGACGTGGGGTACTACGGCAACGGGGCCGGCAAGCTGTTCGGCACCGTGGACGGGGGCGAGACGTGGGAGCTGCGGAGCGAGAAGCCCGGGACGTTCATCCGGTGCCTTGCGTTTCTTGATGAAAGCACCGGGTTCATCGGGAACGTCGGCACGGGGTACTTCCCGAACGTGAGCGACGAGACCGTGCTGTACCGCACGGCCGACGGCGGCCGGACGCTGACGCCCGTGACGGGGCTGCACGCCGAAGGCCTGAAGGGTCTGTGCGCGCTGGAGGTGGTCCGATATCCCTTCATCAACGCGGGCGAGGCGGGGGAGAAGACGCTCATCGTCGGCGGCGGAAGGGTGGGCGGGCCGGCGTGGCTCGTGATGTCGCGCGACCTCGGCGAGACGTGGGAGGCGATGGACCTTTCGCCGCACGGCGCGATGGTGCTGGACGTGCACTTCTTCACCGATCAGATCGGTCTGGTCGCGTCGGCGAGCAGCGGGGATGTGTCGGAGAGCCGGGCGGTGATCCTGATGACCGAGGACGGGGGCGCGACCTGGCGGCGGGTGTATGAGTCCACGCGGCCCTTTGAACTGACGTGGAAGATGCACTTTCCGAGCCGGAGCGTGGGATACTGCACCGTGCAGTCGTACAACCCAGACCCGTCCGTCTCGACGCGGTACGTGGCGAAGACGGAGGACGGCGGGCGGACGTGGCGCGAGCTGCCGCTGGTGGACGACGCGGCGGTGCGCGAGTTCGGCGTGGCGTTTGTCAATGAGAAGGTGGGCTGGGTGGGCGCGGTGCCGGGGGGCTTTTTGACCGAGGACGGCGGGGCGACGTGGACGCGCGTGAAGATGGGGAACGCGGTGAACAAGATCCGCGTGGTGCCGGTCGCGGGGGAGGCGGGCGCGGTGCGGGTGTTCGCGATCGGTTCCCAGGTGCATCGCCTCGACGCTGTGGTGCCGTGACGCGCGGCCGTGCGATGCACGGTGCGGAGATGTCGATCTTTTTAGCGGTATGAGGAATACGAGGCCGCGGCGCGGTGTTGAGTCGCGTCACGGCGTCCGGTTTCTCCCGGCTCCGCCGTAGGTGTTGTTGGACGTGTCGCTGAGAGACAGACGAGACGGGTCGGTCCGGCGGGGGCGCCGGGCCTGTGCCGCGGCGTGCGCGATGGCGTGCGCGGTGCGCACGGGCCGTGGTGTTTCCGCGGCCGATGCCGCGGCGGCGAGAAGATCGCCGGGCGGTGTTTCTCGGCCGCTGTGTGCGCGGTGATCTTTTTCTGGAGAACGATGATGCGTTGTGAGTTTCCGATGGTGGTGCTGTGTGCGTTGTCGAGCGGGGTCGCGCTCGCGGGGCCCGTCGTCGGGCGCACGGGGATCGGGGCGGGGCACGCGGACGCGTGCGGGTGCGGCACGTGCGGCCGGTCGGGGGGCGAGAGCCCGATCGACATCCGCAGCGAGAATCTGACGCTGTCGACGCTGGACGCGCTGAGCTTTGACTACAGCGGGAGCACGACGGTGACGGCGCGAAACACGGGCTCGCCCGAGGTGGAGTCGACGATCCGCACGGACGTGCAGGCGGGCGCGGGCTCGGTGCGGGTGGGGAACGGGCCGGTGTTCAACCTGGTGCAGTTCCACTTCCATCAGGTGTCGGAGCATCTGTTGAACGGGAACTCGTTCGACATGGAGCTGCACATGGTGCACCAGGATGCGTCCGGGAACCTGATGGTGGTGGCGCGGTGGATCGAGATCGGGTCGTTCAACGAGTCGCTCGACGCGATCTTCGGCGAGCTGCCGGAGGACGAGGAGTCTGAGGCGGTGACGGTGGACGCGTTCGACCTGGGGTCGCTGCTGAGCGATGACCTGCGGAGCGTGCGGTACACCGGGAGCCTGACGACGTCGCCCTTCTCGGGCCCGGTGTCGTGGGTGGTGCTGACGGACACGCTGGAGATTTCGCTCGATCAGTTCGAGGCGTTCGCGGACCTGTACCCCGAGGGGAACTCGCGCGAGCCGCAGGCGTTGCTCGGGCGGTCGCTGTTCACGGACGATGCGCGGCTGATCCCGGCGCCGGCGTCTGCGGCGGTGCTGCTGATGGGCGTGCTGGCGAGCCGTCGCCGCCGGGCGTAAGCACCGGGGCAGGGCGCGGAGAATGGAGCGCAGGAGACTGCACCACGGGGCGGGCCCGACATGTCGGGCCCGCTCTGTTTTTGGTGCGGGTGGCTGGGCGCGAAACGAGTGGGCGCGAAGAGGGTCGGCGGTCGCGGCGCGTCGGGGCCGCGGGGTGCGTCAGGGCCGGCCGCCGCCGCCCCCACCA
>CAZCBN010000155.1:0-6489 GCA_964496975.1 uncultured Phycisphaeraceae bacterium | reverse complement strand
GCGGTACGCCACGCTGGGCGGCCTCGCGAGGACGGGCTCGCCCGCGATGTGCCGGCGCACGTCGTCGCGCAGGGCCGCGGCGGACTCGAACCGCTGCTCGCGGTCGCGGCGCATCGCCTTGGCGACGATGACGTCCAGGTCGCCCCGAAGCGTGGGGTCAAGGTCGGCCGCGCGGGGCGGCGTGCGCTCGCGGATGAGGTCGATCGCCGCGGCGAGGCCCAGGTTGGAGACGCTCAGCGGCAAGCGGTCGGTCAGCAGCTCAAAGAGCACGACGCCCAGGGCGTACACGTCGGCGCGGGTGTCGACGTCGCTCGGGTTTGGGCCGCACTGCTCGGGGCTCATCCACGACAGCGTGCCGACGAGGTCGTAGACGCCGGTGTGCGCGGGCTCGGCCGCGTCGTCGCCCGAGAAGGGCACGACCAGCTCGGCGGAGAGCGGCTTGGCGATGCCGAAGTCGATCACCTTGAGCCGGCCCTCGGCGTCGACCAGGATGTTCGCGGGCTTCAGGTCGCGGTGCAGCACGCCCTTGGTGTGGGCGTGGTGCACGGCGTCGCACAACTCGCAGAAGAGCGCGAGCCGCTGGCGGCGGGGGAGGCGCTTCTCGCGGGCGTACACCGTCAGCGGACGCGCGCCCTCGACAAACTCCATGATGAGGCATGGCACCGCGTCGCCGCCCGGCGCGGCGACGGGGAACGCGCCCGGGAGCGCCGCGGGCGACGCGTCGTCGGTGTGCGACGCGGGGACGCGGGCGACGCCGAAGACGCGGGCGATCGCCGGGTGCGTCATGCGGGCGAGGGCGCGGGCCTCAAAGTCAAAGCGGCGGCGAAAGTCGGCCGTCAGCCGCTCGGGCCGCAGGATCTTCAGCGCGACCTTGCGGCCCGGGGGCGTCTGCTCGGCCTCGTAGATGGTGGCCGAGCCGCCCGACTGCAGCTCGCGCACGATCGTGCAGCCCGCGATGACATCGCCCGGCCCGGGCCGGCGCGGCGGGGCGGCGTGGGCCGGCGCGGGGCCGGCGGGGTGACGGGTGTCGTCGGTGTCGGCGCCGTCGCGGCCGTCGTCAAAGGCGAGGCGGGCGAGGATGGCCCGCGCGATCTCGGCGTCGCCCGCGGCGAGCCGCCACGCCTCGGCCTCGCGCGCGTCGTGCGGCACGTCGAACAGCGACTCCACCGCGCGGCTGATGAGCCGGCGCCGATCGAGCCCTTGTCCCGCGCCGCCGCTCATGCGGGCCGGTCCGTCGGCCCGGGCCCGGGCCCGGGCTCGTGTCCCGCCTCCTGCCCCGGCTCCCGTTCGGCGAGGCGCTCGCGCAGCCACGACCGCGCGGCCCGCCAGCGGTTCTTCACCGTGCCGGTGGAGACGCCCAGCATCGAGGCCGTGTCCTCGATCGTGCGCTGCTCGATGTACCGCAGCCGCACCACCTCGGCCGCGTCGGCGTCCTCGTGCTCCAGCTCCTCAAGGGCGCGGAGCAGCTCGATCCCCTCGTCGCTCGCCGCGACTTCCAGGTCCGCGAGCTCGCCCTCCACCAGGTCGAGCTTCACGCGGTGCCGCGAGCCCATGTCGGGCCTCGCCTTGCGGCGCCGGCTCCGGTCCACCAGGAAGCGCTGCATCGCGAGCCGCATCGCGCCGAAGAAGTGCCGGCGGTTGTCCCACTTCTCGTTGCCCGCGAGGCGGAGGAACGCCTCCTGCACGATCGTCGTCGGCTCGGTGTGCTGGCTCTCGCGTGCGGCCATCGAGGCGGCCATCACGCGCACCTCGCCGTAGATGCGCGTCCACGCCAGCCGCGCGGCCTCCTCGTCGCCGGCCTGGGCGCGGTTCAGCAGCAGCGTGAGGTCGTCGTGCGGTGAGGCCATACGGGCCATCGTATCGGTCCGGGGCGTGCGCCGGTCGAGCGGCCCGGCCGCTGCGCGGCGGCCTCCCGTGCGGCCCGGACCCGGGTCCTTCCGACAAGCGGGGGCGCGGGCTCTCGCGCCGCGCCCCGCGGTGTGTGTCAGCGATCGTCGCGCGAGATGCCCATGCCGCGGCGGTTGGGCGCGGCGGGCTTGCGCGGCGGCTTGTAGCCGCTCGACTCGACCGCGTCCAACAGGTGGCGCACGGCGGCGTCGATCTGCGGCCGCTCGCCGCGGGCGAGGCGCGTCGGGTCGTCGATGACCTCGACGTCGGGGTCCACGCCGTGGCCCTCGATGCCCCACGTGCCGTCCAGCTCGTAGAAGCCGAAGTTCGGCACCGAGGTGGACGCCCCGTCGATGAGCGCCGGCACGCCCGAGATGCCCACGAGCCCGCCCCACGTGCGCGTGCCGAACACCTTGCCCAGCCCGTGGTGCTTGAAGAGCCAGGGGAACATGTCGCCGCCCGAGCCGGCCGCGCC
This sequence comes from uncultured Phycisphaeraceae bacterium, assembly GCA_964496975.1. GTDB lineage: Bacteria > Planctomycetota > Phycisphaerae > Phycisphaerales > UBA1924 > CAZCBN01. The sequence goes on along the minus strand of CAZCBN010000155.1, from coordinate 4,127 downwards.
GTTCACGAGCATGGCCTTGGGGCCCTGGTGGCTGTCGTAGGGCCAGGGCCAGTCCTTGCCGTCGCGACGGGCCCAGTAGTTGGTCCGCGGGCGGTTCAGCAGCTCGATGAAGCGGTTGGGGATCTGCCCGCCGCCGTTCCACCGCTCGTCGATCAGCAGGGCCTGCTTGCTCGCCTGGCCGTAGAACTGGCGGAACAGCTCGTTCTGCCCGTCGACGCCCGTGTTGGGCACGTAGATGTACCCGACCTTGCCGCTGCTGGCCTCCTCCACGTACCTGCGGTTGTCCTCGATCCACGAGCGGAAGCGCAGCTCGCCCTCGCCCCCCATCGGCTCAACGACGTGCGTGCGCTCGTTCCGCGCCTCGTCGTCGCCGACGAGCGTGTCGGCGAAGGTGATCGCCGTCGGCTTGCCCGCCGTGCCGACAAACGCGGCCCAGGGGTCGGCGTCGGTGCGCACGGGCCGGCCGTTCACGGCGGTGATGTACGTCCCCTCCTTCACGTCCATCCCGTGCTGCTCGAGCGGGTTCCGCGCGTCGCTGTCCCACGCGGCGCCGCGGTGCAGCCGCTTGATGCGGTAGCCGCGCAGCGTCTGCCCGTCGTCCGACTTCTCCTCGGCGAGCTCAAAGTCCACGCCCAGCATGCCCACGGGCCGGCGGGGCTCGTCCTCCACGTCGCCGCCCGAGTAGTACGCGTGGCCCACGTTCAGCTCGCTGATCATCTCGCCGATGATGAAGCCCACGTCCTCGCGGCTCGCGGCGTCCTCCAGCATGGGCCGGTACTGCGCGTACACCGCGTCCCAGTCCACGCCGTGCATGTTCTCGACATAGAAGAAGTCGCGGTGCCGCCGCCACGCGTCGGTGAAGATCTGCTCCCACTCCTCGCGCGGGTTCACGCGCTTCATCAGGTCGTCCGCCGCGACGGGCTTGCTCACGCTCTGGCCCGGCTTGGCGTCGACCACGCCCCAGTTCTCCCCCTGCTGCACGAGGATCTTCTTCCAGTCGCCGCTCATCGCGACCATCACGCCGCCGCTGAGCACCGTCTTCTCCTCGCCGTCCTCGTCGGTGACGTCAAAGAGCCGCACCGACGGCGGCCCGCTGCGCGCGATGCGGTTGTACACCAACTGCCCCGCGTCGTTCGCCGCAAGGCCCGCGAAGCGGCCCGACGCCACGGGCAGCTCCACGCCCCGCGCCTCGAAGCCGTCGAGGTCGATCTTCACCGGCTTGTCCTTGCCGCCCTTGGACTCGCCGTCGCCGTACCCGTCGATCCGGTCGGTGTCGACCTCCTCGCTGCTCCGCTCGGCCTGCCAAGGCCCCGAGCCCTCCACCGCGCCCTTCACGCTCCACGTGCCGGCCAGCTTCGTGCCGGTCAGCGTCGCCTTGATCGAGCTCTCGATCGGCCCCTGGTTGCGGCCGGCCTCGAACGTGCCCTTCGCCGCGTCGAACCGCACGTAGTCGTAGTCGTTCGTCTCGCCCTGCCCCTCGCTCGCGCCCACCAGCGTGCCGTCCTTCAGCGCCGCGATGAACATCGTGAACTCGATCTCGTCCTCGGGCAGACCCAGCGCCTTCAGGCCCCCGGCCGTGCCGGTCCACGTGCCGACGATCGGCTTCAGCTCCGCCGGCACCTCGTCGCCGCCGTCGGCGTCGTCCGCCCCGGCCGCGTCGTCGTCGCCCTCGGCCTCCTCGGCGTCATCGTCGGCGTCGTCGCTGTCATCCGCGTCGTCGTCGTCGGCGTCGCCCTCGTCCTCGTCACCATCCTCGTCCTCGTCACCCTCTTCGTCCGACTCGTCCTCCTCGTCCTCCTCCCACTCCTCGTGGTCTTCCTTCAGCAGCGTCTTGTTCTCCACCTCCTCGTTCAGCGGCACCGCGATCAGCTTGCTCGTGTCCGCGTACGCGAACGTGCTCCCCACGTCCTCGTACGTCGGGCTCGTGAAGTCGCGGGCCGACGCGTAGAACAGGTACTCGCCCGTCGGGCTGAACACCGGCTCCGTGTCGGCGAAGAAGCCGCTCGTCACCTTGTGCGTCTCGCCGCTCTCCACGTTGCAGAGCCACACCGACCCGATCTGCGATTCCTCCGTCCCGCGCGAGTACGTCACCCACGCCGAGTCGTGCGACCAGCTCGCCGTCAGCGGCTCGTTCGCCCACGGGTCGCGGTCCAGCTCCTTCACCTCGCCCGACTCGAGCGCCACCAGCAGCAGCCGCCCCGCCTTGTCAGACAGCAGCAGCTTCTCGCTGTCGGGCGCCCAGTTGATCTCGTGGAAGTAGGTCTTGTGCCCCTTCGTCACCTGCCGCGGCTCGCCCTTCCCGTCCGACTGCGTCACCCACAGCTCGTACTCCCCCGACGCGTCGGAGATGTACGCGATCCACCGGCCGTCGGGGCTCCACGCGGGCGTCCGCTCCGCCGCCCCGCTCGTGTCCGTGATCTGCCGGGGCGAGCCGTTCTCCGCCGGCACCGTCCACACATCGCCCCGCGCCTCCACCACCACGCGTTTGCCGGTCGCGCTCACCGCCGCCGACATCACCTGCTCCGACGCGTCCACCTCCCGCGGGCGGATCGTCGGCCTCGCGCCGGGGATCGTCACCCGCACCGGCGTCGGCAGCCGCGTCTCCAGGTCCAGCAGGTAGAGCTCCGGCCCGTTCTGGAAGACGATCTCCCCCATCCCCGCCGGCCCGGGGCCGATCGAGGGGAACTTCACGTCGTACTCCTTGAACGACGTCACCTGCTCCGTCTTCCCGCTCTTGACGTTGTACGCCCAGATGTTCAGCCGGTGCGCGTCGTCCCGGTCCGACAGGAAGTACACGCTGTCCCCGTGCCACATGGGCAGCGTGTCCGTGCCGTCAAAGTCCGTGATCTGCTTGCTCGCCAGCGTCTTGGTGTTGAAGAGCCACACGTCGCTCGCCAGCCCGCCGCGGTACCTCTTCCACGTGCGGAAGTCCCGCCAGTTGGGCGTGTACGCCGCCCACTCCCCCGCCGCGTCAAACACGCCGTTGGCCCCGTACGGGATCGGCAGCATCTCCGGCAGCCCGCCCGACGGCGACACCGTGAAGATCTGCTGCTGCCGCGCGAGCCCGCCCAGCCCGCTCATGAAGAACACGATCCCCCGCTCCGCGTGCCAGTCCGTCGGCATCTCCACCGACGGGTGGTGCGTGATGCGCTCCGCGACACCGCCGGCCACGGGCATCACGTACAGATCGCGGTTCCCCTCGTAGTTCCCCTGAAAAACCACCGACGCGCCGTCCGGGCTGAACTTCGGGAACATCTCCGTCCCCGGCGGGCTCGCCAGGGGCAACGCCGTGCCACCTTCGCGCGGCACCAGCCACAGGTCGTTCGCGTACACGAACACGATCTGGCTCGCGCTCACGTCCGGGAACCGCAGCATCCCCGCGTGCGGCGACGTCTCCGCCTGCCCCGCGGACGCCGCGAACGCGAGCAGCCCGGCACCCAGCCGCGCCCCCACCCCCGCGCCCGGCCCGCGCTTCACACCGCCGCGCCGCGACACACCGCCACGATCCCGCGATTGACCGTTCATCACCACCCGGCTCCTTCTCGAAGTCTCAACGCCGACCGCCGATCGAGGCCACATGACCCCGCACCGCGACCCGCCCGGCCGCCTCGCCGAGCCGACGAGGGCCACAGGACGCGCAGCATACCCCCGCCCGTCGCCCCTTCCCGGGAAGGCAGCGCAGTGACCGCGCACACACAGGCCGCCCGGTCGCTGGGCCCACACCACCCTCGGTTTCAGAGAAACTCACCCGCCCGGCCAGCGCGACCCAGTCCCGTCCGGCCCCACCGGGCCGACAGGGCCTCGCCGGGCCACCCCCGACCGAAACCGCCTCAGGTCCCGACCGTCAGCCCCACCGGCTGCGCGCTCGGCCGGAACGTCGGCTGCACCGCGATGCCCAGCGGCACCCGCTTGCCGTCCGGCCCCTTGGGCGGGATGCCGTCCTGGTCGATGATGCGCTGGATCGCCATCACGCCCTCGATCAGCATCTCGGGCCGCGGCGGGCACCCGGGCACGTACACGTCCACCGGGATGAACTGGTCGCACCCCTGCACCGTCGCGTACGTGTCGAACACGCCCCCCGTGCTCGCGCACGCGCCCATGCTGATCACCCACTTGGGCTCGGTCAT
>CAZCBN010000154.1:0-6573 GCA_964496975.1 uncultured Phycisphaeraceae bacterium | reverse complement strand
GCGGGGGAGCGGGCACGATGTCCGAGATCTGTCTCGCGTGGATCTACAAACGGCTGATCATCGCCATGAGGGTTGACGGGTGGAGTGGCCGTGTTGCCGGTCAACGGATCGACGACCGAATCCGGTATGCGGACGAGCCAGACGACCAGGTGTTCGGAGCGGACTCCGTGGAGCAAGCCATTGCTGTTCTGGCGTCGCGACTGCCGCGATACGGTGCCCAGCACCACGGCGTGCGGCGTCGCTTGTGAATCGGCCTTCATCCGTCACCACGCGGTGCCGCCCCTGTTAACCCCTCCGCCCGTCAAACCGAGACTTCGAGAGTTCGAGAGGATTTGGACGCACCCATGACGAGACACCCGGTGTCCTGACCGGTTGGCTCTGAAAAGGTCTCGAACCGAGAGCGCAGCGGCAAGGGTGCCCGAATCGCCAAACCGCCCGGATTCTGCGGGCTTTCTGGCGAACCCGCTGCGAAGGCCAAAACGGGCCGCCCGTTAACCAAACGACCCCGCCGTGAGGCGGGGTCGGAAGGAAGCTCCCCGAGCTGGGGTCGAACCAGCAACCTAGCGGTTAACAGCCGCTCGCTCTGCCATTGAGCTATCGGGGATTCAACATCGTCTCGGCCGCCCCGGCTTCCGCCGGCTCGGCTGCTTTCGTCCGTGCAGCTCTCGCTGCCCAGCGGGACGCGCTTGTACCCGCCGCACAATCCATGCCGACCGGCCATGAAGCCCGATCGGCTGCACAAGCCTACCGCCGTCCGCTCGCCCGTCAAGGCGGCCCGTACATCCCCCCGCATCCGTGCCCATCCCCGGCCAATCACGCCTCCCAAACCGCGTGCCCGGCACCACGACGCATCGAGTGGGCCCTTCCAAAAAACGAACGACGAACCCACGCCGATCGCACATGCCCCGCACCCCGCTGACCTCGCCCGCCGCGTCGCAGCGGTCCTTTTTCGCCCGCATCCGTCCGATCCACGTGCCATCGCCGCAACGCCGCCGCGGCCACCGGGGTACACCCGTCGCCGCACCACCGGTGCGTCCAGACCGCATCGCACCCCGGCCGATGATCGTCCCGGTCCCGCGAAAGCCCACCAATCGCGAGCCCCCGGAGCGCCCCTTCACCGCGCCCGCGCGCACGTTCCGCCGTTCGTCTCCCGCCTGAAGCAGTTTCCGCCGCCGAGCGCCGCAACGAACCCCTCACCACCCCACACCATCGGAGCGTCACCATGCCCGCCCCGCACAAAGCCCCGCACCGCACGCCTCACGACGCGGCGCGGCACACCCTCCGACCGCCCGCCCTCGCGTCGCTCGTGGCCGTCCTCGCAACAACCCACACGCTCGTCGCGCCCGCGGTGATCGCGCCGGCCGGTGCGATCATGGCCGCGGCATTCGGCCCCGTCGCGCACGCCGACGCGCCGCGCCCCGCTCGCGGCGGCGTCCCGCTGAAGTGGATCTGGTCCGAGCAGCCCGAGGCCTACATCATCGACGAGCACATGGAGCAGCGCGTCGAGCCCGCCGCCCCCGCGTCGCCGCCCACGCGGCAGCGGCAACCTGGCCGCGCCACGCCACCCGCCGAAGACACCGGCGAAACCCTCATGCTCTGGAAGCGCCGCATCGAGTACACCGAGCGCCGCCTGCCCGCCGACGAGGCCGCCGAGATGCTCGAGCGTCACGCCGACGAGCCCGCGCGCCGCCGCGAGCCCTCACCCGACATCGCCGTCGTCGAACGCCGGTTCGACGCCGTCGCCGTCGAGCTCGACATGGCCGGCGACCGCACCGTCTACGACTCCCGAGCCGGCACGCCGCCCGACGCCCGTTCCGCGCCCTTCGCCGCCATGGTCGGCAAGACGGTTCGCTTCGCCGTCAACGACGCCGGCGAGGTGCTCTGGGCCGAGGGGGCCGCCGAGGTCGTGCAGCAGATGTTCGACCCCTTCGCCGGCACGGAGCTCGGGCCCCTCATCCGCGCCGACATGGGCGGCGTCAACGACCGCCGCCTCGCCGACCAGATCGAGGGCGGCCTGCGGCTCATCCCGGGCCGAACCGTCCGCCCCGGCGAGACATGGCCCGTTGCGATCAACCACGCCGTGCCGCTCGTCGGCGACCTCCGCTCCACCATGCAGGCCACGCTGTCGCGCCCGGCGCGGGCGCGCGCGGGCGGCACGTTAACCATCACCGTTTCCGGCCGGCTGGAGCAGGCCGCCGCCGAGGGCAGCACCGGCCGCCCGGCGCTGAGCCTCGCGAGCCTTCTGAAGATGGAATCGTCCAGCATCGAGGGCGACCTGCGCTTTGATCACGAAAAGGGCCGCATCGACCGGCAGGAGGTGCGCCTGGAGAGCACATGGAGCACCCCGGGCCTGGACGCGCTGACGTCCGACCCCGCCTCCGGCGAGCGCACGGTGCAGCGTCTCTCGCAACGCGCCACGCTCCGCCGCGCGGCCCTCCGCGAGTAGGCGGTCTGGTTGTCTCGGGCCCCGGTTCAGTCCAGCCGCACGCTGACCATCCGGCTGGAGCCGAAGCAGAACAGCGTTCCCCGACCCCCCGGCTGCCCCGGCTCGATGACCACGCCGCCGACGCTGCCGTCCAGCTCAACCTTGGCCGACGTGATCGGCTGGCCCACGCTGTCGAGCACCACCACGTGGGTGTCGGTCTCGTACGAATCGCCGTCGGTCACGCCTACGAGCGCGGCGAACTCGGGCAGGCCGTCGCCGGTCAAATCGCCGGCGGCGAGCTTCACCTCGGTGTAGACATCGGCGCCCGCGGGCAGCTCAAGGCGGTGCTCCCACTTCGTCCGCCCGCGCGCGTTCACGAGGCGGATGTTCGAGGCCTGGGCGTCCTCGGCCGTAGTCGCCACAAAGAACGACGTCTCCTCGCCCCCCTCGCCCAGCGTGCGCACGGGGCATAGCTCTTCGACGCTCGCGTCATCATCGAAGGGGATGCGCTGGATCGTGCCGCCGCGCGGGTCGAGGTACGCCAGGCCCCCCGCGTCGTGCGGCATCACGCGCACGTCGCGGCCGTCGAGCCGGGCGTTGGCCGAGATCCACGCCGACACCGGCGACTCGCCGGGCGCCGTGGCCAGACGCTCGGGCGAAACCTCGGCGAGCCAACCGCCCTCGGGCTTGGTCGGCTTCACCTCAGGGGTCGGCATGGCGAGCGCCTCGCCGGCGAGCAGGGCCTCGATCTCCTTCTTGTAGGCCTCCTTGCCCGCGAAGCCGATGTGGTACGCCTGCACCACGCCGTCGCGATCGATCAGCACGGAGGTGGGGATGGCGGAGACGTCGAACTTCTCGGCGATCGCGTCCTCGGGGTCGAGCACCTGCGTGAAGGTGACGGCCTTCTCCGTCAGGAAGTCGCGCACGGCCTGCTCCTGCCCCGGCAGGTCCTGGTTGATGCCGATGACAACAAGGCCCTTGTCGGCGTACTCGCTGGCGAGCTCCTGCACGCTGGGCATGGCGGCGACGCACGGGCCGCACCAGGTGGCCCAGAAATCGAGCAGGACCACGCTGCCCTTGAGCGACTCGGTGGAGACGTCCGCGCCGTTCAGGTCCTTCGCGGCGAACGCGGGGACGGGCTGGTGGATGAAGGCCGCGCCGGGGATGTCCTCCGAGTCGGTGTCGTCGCCGCCCTCGTAGAACGTGGTGACCTCGCGCATGGCGGAAAGGTCGGGGCTGAAGACGGCGGGGTCGATCGGCTGGTCGACGCGGATATCGAGGAACTCGATCGCGACCGCGAGGGACGTGAAATCGATGGAGATGCCCGCGTTCTCCGAGAGCGTTTCGCGGGTCGCGGCGATCTGGTCCTCGGTGTGCACCACGGCGGAGGCGATGAGGCCGGTCGTTGGGTCCAGGTGCAGGTCGACGCGCTGGCGCGGGGCGTTCGACATCATGCCGCCGCCGGCGATCTGCGTGAGCGAGTCTCTTTCGCCGGGCTCGCTGAGGATCTCCAGCACGCGGTGGGCGGGGCGGTTGGCGGCGGCGGGTTCCTCGCGCAGGGCAAGGGCCCGCAGGGGCTCGCCGATCATGCCGTGGCTTCCGTCGGCGTGGTCGGCGAGGAGGTGCAGGAGCGGGTGGACCGAGGACGAGAGCGCGTAGTTCTGCAGTTCAAACTCGCAGGGCCACAGCTTTTTAGGGGCGGCGGCGCGGAGGTAGCGGCCGCCGGTGCCGTCGATCTCCAGCAGGTCGGGGCCGTTGACGACGATGGACCCGGTGAACGACGAGACGGCGAGCCGCCCGGGCCGCTCAAACGCGATCGGGACGTGGAAGGACATGGTGGCGTTGGTGTTGGTCTCCGCACGGCCCATGGCGGCCTGCATCTCGACGCGGCAGCGGTCCTGATAGGTGGTGAGCGAGGCGTAGCGGGCGAGGAGCGCGTCGAGCGCGGCGCGGGCCTCGGGGTTGTCGGGCGGCAGCGAGGGGTCGGAGGTCTCGGCGTCTTCGACGGCTTCGGCTTCGGCGGCGTCGGCGTCGGGAACATCGGCCTCGACGGCCTCGGCAGGCTCTGGCGCGGCGTGCTCGGGCCGCGGGTCGGCCGGTGGGTCGTTTGGCGTGGACGGGTCGGTCTGGGCGGCGGAGGCGAACGCGGCGAGCGCGGCGCTCGCGGCGGCAAGGGCGGCCCAGGTGAGGGTTCGGGCGGGCGTGCGGGCGGGCGTGTGGGCGGGCATGTGGGCGGTCATGCGGAACGGGGCGTCTGCGTTCGGGTGCATCCTGCGGCTCCTGTGTTTCGGCCGATCGGGTGATCGGCGTCGGGCGGCGCGGTCGGGCGGGTGTGCCCGGGCCGCGGCGTGCCGATCAAGCGTCGCACACGGTGGGTGCGGCGTCAACCGAAAAAGAGTGGGGGAGCGTCGCGGGGTGTGCGCTGGGTTGCGGTGATGCGCACGCGGCGGGCGCGTGGGACGGGCTCGCGGGGGGCGACGAGGGGGCCGCCGCGGAGGCGTGGCCTCCGGCGTCGTCGCTCGGAAGAGGCGTGGCGTCAGTTCGCGGCCGGGGCGGGGGGGCGATGGGCTCGGCGATGGCGGGGTCTTTGCCGCCGAGGGCGGCGGAGAGCTTGCCGCGGACGGCCTCAAGGAAGGCGGTGAGTTCGGCGGCCCGGGACGAGGTGGCGCCGCCGGCGCGGCGGATGGACTCAAGCTCGGCGCGGGCGCGTTGCTCGGCGGCGCGCCAGGTGCGGAGGGCGTCGGTCTTTCGGTCGGCGAGGTAGTAGGCGTCGGCGAGGTGGTCGGCGACGGTGCCGTCGTCGTCGGCGCCGAGGGCCTCGACGGCGCGCTTGAGGAGGGTGATGGCGCCCTCGCCGCGGTCGTCGTCGAGGAGGCGGCGCTGGTGATAGCGGAGCCAGCCGATGGTGTCGATGATGCTGGCGCGGTCGGGGCGTTGGGCGAAGGCGCGGAGGATGAGGGGCTCGGCGAGGTCGGGGCTCTCGCGGTCGAGGAGCATGCGGTAGCCGAGGTCGTTGTTGGCCCAGACGTGCTCGGGGTCGAGCTGGAGGGTGAGCTCGAGGAAGCGGTTGCTGCGGTCTTGCTGGCCGCTGCCCTGGGCGACGTTGCTCATGAGGTAGGCGAGGTCGGCGAGGGCGGCGCTGGCGTCTGGGGTCGGGTCTTCGCCGCCGCTGATGAGGTTCAGGGCCTGCTCGCCGGCGTCGGCGTTTGCGAGGGCGAGGAGGAGGGCGCGGGCGTCCTCCACGCTGCCTTCGAGCGCGATGAGGCGGAACCACTCGATGAGCCAGGGCTCGTTGAGCGAGGCGTTGTCGGCGGTGAAGGCGTTGGCGGCGGCGTGCGCGGCGGCGGCGCGCCAGGAGCCGTCGCTGCGGGCGCGGGCGAGCCCGCCCACGCGCTGGAGGAAGGGGCGGGCGAGCTGCGGGTGCTGGGCGACGGCGCGGTCGGCGAGGGCGAAGAGACTGTCGAGCGGCTCGGCGGCGGCGTCGGCGAGGCGGATGGTGAGGTCAAAGAGCGCGGGGCTCATGGGGACGCGGCGCAGGGCGGCCCAGCGCAGCACGTCGAGCGTCGGCGTGGCCCACGGCTCGGTGGGGAGAGCGGGGGCGTCGCCGTCCGTGGCCTGGGGGCGGGTCGAGGCGGCGAGGGCGAGGGCGGCGACGCGGGCGGCGATCGAGCCGGCGGCGGTGGCCTGGTCGGCGCCGAGCTGCACGTCAGGTGGGGCGGCCTGCGTCAGGACGCTCGCGGCGCGGGTGACGGCGGCGGCGTCGGCGGGGTCTTGCGTGACGAGGACGCCGGCGAGTTCGACACTCTCGGCCAGGGAGCGGCGGGGGTGGTCGAGGCGGGCGAGGCGCCGCGCGGCGGCGTCGTCGGGGCGCTTCAGCGTGTCGCGCAGGATCTGCTCGGCGACGGGGGCGAGGAGCGCGGAGCCGGTGCGGGCGGCGAAGGCCTCGGCCGCGACGAGGGCCTCGTCGCCCCGATCGGTGACGGCGAGGGCGAGCGCGTGGGCCCGGGCGAGCGGGGCGCTCGCGGGGTGGGCGGCGGCGAGGGCCGCGGCGCGATCAGCGAGGGCGCGGGCGGCCGCGGGGTCGGCGGTGCGCGCGGCGGCGGCGCGGGCGGCGAGGCGCTCGGCGGCCTGCGCGGCCAGCGGGTCTT
>CAZCBN010000153.1:0-6602 GCA_964496975.1 uncultured Phycisphaeraceae bacterium | reverse complement strand
CCACGGCGGCGTCAAGCTCGTCCCCCCAAACTCCCTCGTCCTCAACAGCGACCACGAGAGCGGCATGTACCTCCCCCTCAACCTCGCCGCCCCGCCCACCCCCGCCCAGGCCGTCTTCACCGCCCGCCCCCTCGCCGCCGAATAGACCCTCCCCCCCGCAACCCCGCGCCCCCCCGCCCCCTACAAAGCCGGCCCCCGCCCCCGCCCGCAACCTCCGCCGCATCCGGGCATCTCCCATGCGGACCACCAAACCACCCACGCTCGAAAAACCCCCCACCTGCCCCCGCTGCGGCTACGACCTCACCGGCACCATCGCCGCATGGGCCGACCACTGCCCCCTCGAAGGCACCTGCAGCGAGTGCGGCCTGCACCTCCACTGGTCCGACGTCCTCGTCGGCCAACGCGCCCTCCCAAACTGGCACGCCGAAAACCCCAAAGGCCGCCCCTTCCTGAGCCGCCTCTTCCGCACCGTGTTCTGCACGCTCTGGCCCAGCCGCTTCTGGTCCTCCACCCGCCTCGAACACGCCATCCTCCCCGCGGCCCTGCGTCGATACCTCGCCGCCGCGTTCCTCACCGTGGCCCTCGTCTCAACCGCGGCCGAGTTCGTCGCCTGCCTCTACGTCAACAATGGCGACGTGTTCTTCGACTATCTGGCAACCGGGCGGTTCAGCGACATCTGGGCCAGGGGCGCCTTCCATGCCGTCATCAATGCCGCGGCGCCGCTCCGATCGTGGTCGACTGATCTTCTTTCTATTGATGGACCGTTGAGCACCGGTCAGTTTCTCATCGTCGTTCACGAAAACCTCATTCTCGAGACCTTCCCCTACCTCGCCCTGCTCACCATCGCCCTCGTCCCCTTCACCTACCGCCTCATCCCGACCACCCTCGGCGCACGAAAAGTCCGCCCCGCCCACATCTGGCGCGCCGCCGCCTACGGCTTCATCCCCATCCTCATCCTCCTCGAGGTCTCGCTCTGCATCTCCCGTCTTTTGTTGGACGATGCATACCCCAGCGACAACCCGCTCGTCGCCCTCTTCCGCTCCGGCGTCGCCCCGCTCGCCCTCGCCGCCCTCTGGCAAACCCTCTGGTGGTGGCAGGTCAACGCCCGATATCTCCGCATCCCCCGCCCCGGCCTCGTCGCCGTCGGCATGGTCCTCATCGCCGTGCTCCTCGCGGGCCTCTCCGTCTTCGCCACCCCCCTCGGCGACGAGGTCATGCTCCAACTCGTCTGACAGGCTGCGTCCCCGCCGCGCCCCGATCGGCCTTCCCGCCCCCAAAAACGCCCCACCCCCGCCCCTACACTCCCCCCATGAGCCACCCGATCGACGACGCCGTCCTCGACCTCATCCGCGCCCAGGACCCCGACGCCGCCGACATCCTCCTCCGCGAGCGCCGCCGCCAAGACTCCACCATCGAGCTCATCGCCAGCGAGAACCACGCAAGCCCCGCCGTCATGCACGCCGCCGGCACCTGCTTCACCAACAAATACGCAGAGGGCTACCCCGGCAAGCGCTACTACGGCGGCTGCCAGCACATGGACGAGATCGAGTCCCTCGCCCGCGCCCGCGCCTGCCAGCTCTTCAACGCCCGCTTCGCCAACGTCCAGCCCCACAGCGGCGCCCAGGCCAACACCGCCGTCTTCATGGCCCTCATGAACCCCGGCGACACCTTCGCAAGCCTCGTCCTGAAGGACGGCGGCCACCTCTCCCACGGCATGAAGCTCAACTTCTCCGGGACCTTCTACAACCCCGTCCACTACCCACTCCACTACGACCCCGCCCACCCCAAGCACGAGCAGATCGACTACGACGCCGTCCGAGACGTCTGCCTTCAGCACAAGCCCAAAATGCTCCTCTGCGGCTACTCCGCCTACAGCCGCACCATTGACTTCCCCCGCTTCCGCGCCATCGCCGACGAGTGCGGGGCCCTCCTCATGGCCGACATCGCCCACATCGCGGGCCTCGTCGCCGCCGGCGTCCACCCAAGCCCCTTCCCGCACTGCCACGTCGTCACCAGCACCACACACAAAAGCCTCCGAGGCCCCCGCGGCGGCATCATCCTCACCAACGACGAAGACATCGCAAAGAAAATCGACAAGGCCCTCTTCCCCGGCGTCCAGGGCGGCCCCCTCATGCACATCGTCGCCGCAAAGGCCGTCGCCTTCGGCGAGGCCCTCCGACCAGACTTCCGCGACTACCAGCTCCGCGTCACACAGAACGCCAAAGCCCTCGCCCATGCCCTCACCACCCACGGCTACCGCATCTGCTCCGGCGGCACCGACAACCACCTCATGCTCGTCGACCTCACCGCCCGCCACAAAGACCTCACCGGCGCCGACGCCGAAGTCTGGCTCGAACACGCCGGCCTCATCTGCAACAAAAACGGCATCCCGAACGACCCACGCCCCCCCATGAAGACCAGCGGCATCCGCCTCGGCACCCCCGCCACCACCACCCGCGGCTTCGCCGAGCCCGAGATGCGCCGCATCGCCGCCTTCATCGACCGCGTTCTCACCGCAGGCCTCGCCGGCGACCACCCCCGCACCACCGAAACCGCCGCCGTCCGCGAAGAAGTCCGCACCCTCTGCGCCGCCTTCCCCATGCCCGGCGCAACCACCGCCCACGCCCACGCCTAACCCCAACCAACACACCCCGCCTCATCCACCCACCCCGCCGGGTGCCGTGGAAACATGCGCCCCGCAGCGTTCTGCACCCAAAGCCCCCCCCTCAAAGATCCTCATCCCGCGTCACCCGCCCGCTCGACAGCGGCCTCACCCGCCCGTCCGGCCCCACCTCCACCCCCTCGCCGCTCGCGCGTGACGCCCCGCCCAGCGGCCCCGGCCCCGCCCCAGCCAGGCCCGCCTCCGCCAGCATCGCCGCCGCCTCGGGCGCCCGCCCCGTCAGCACCGCCACCGCGTACGCCCACCGCCCGTCCGCCGACACGTACGTCCGCACCTGCACCCCCGCCGGAAGCCGCCCCGCCTCCGGCATCACCGCCGCCCGCGCCCGCGCCGCCCCGTTCGCCAGCGCCTCGTCAAACCGCCGCGACAGCGCCGCCGCCCCCGCCGTCGGAAAGCCCGACGCCGTCGGCCCCTCCCCGCGCAGCATCCCCGCGAGCTCCGCCTGCGCCGCCTCGCGCACGCCCCGCTCCGCCGCCGCCCGAAGCCGCGCCGCCACCGCCGCGTCCGCCGCCTCGTTCAGCCCCGCCGACGCCCACGACACCCACGCCACCTCACCCGTCGGCGTCACCACCGTCCGCCCGCCCACCCCCGGCATCACCGCGCTGCGCAGCTCGTTGAACACCACCGTCAGCCCCGCCGCAAGCGTCCGCGCCCACACCCCCTCGCCCGCCGTCCAGTGCACCGTCCCCTGCGTCAGCGGCGTCGACACCACCGTCACAAACACCTCATCCCCCGCCCGCGACACGTCGTACGTAATCGCCCCCCGCACCACCGACTCCGCGAGCACCGCCGAAAGCCCCGCGCCCTCTTCCGCCGCCGGCCTCGTCCCATCCAGCACCGCCGCCTGCTCGGCCAGCAACTCCGAAAGCTCGTCCCCCGCCCCTTCCACCGCCGCCCGAAGCGTCCCCTCCGCCGCCCGCCACGATCAGCTCGTGCCGCGCCGCGTTCACCGCGTCCTGCGTCCGCTCGCCCACAAACACCCGCCCCGCGAGCACGCCAGCAAACGCCCCCCGCGCCTCCACCCGCGCCCGCCCGTTCTCGACCGAGACAATCTGCTCCCGCGTCGCCGCCGCGCTCGGCAGCCGCAGCCCCGCCACCGACTCCTCCGGCCCCGCTCCCCGCCCCCCCGCAAGCGCCGCCCCCGCCCCCAACCCCAGCGCAACCCCCCCCGCCACCCACCCCGCGCGCGCGGCGAAGGCCGCCAGCCCCACACGGGCCGCGGCCTCGCGCCGCACCAAGGGATCTGTCCGCGTCGCCCAACCCATCAACGCCCCCGCTCCGGCACGCACAACGCACCCGCCGGAATCCCCCGCGCATCCCCCCCGATCACCTCCGCCGTCACCGACCGACCGTCCCCGCCCACCGCGATCGCACGCACGCTCGCCACCTCAAACTCCGACGGCACCTCCCGCCCGTTCACCGTGTGAATCTCCCGCACGATCACCGCAAGCCGATCCCCCACCCGCGTCGCCCCAAACGGGTCGTGCACCAGCACCCGCGTCCCCTCCACCCGCAGCACCGTCGCCCCCGCCGCCCCGGGCGCCCCCGCAAGCCGCGAGTCCAGCGTCCACGAAAGGTCCGGCCCAAGGTTCTCCGCCGCCGCCGCAAGCCCCACCTCAAGCCGCCCGCGCAGCCCCCGCTGCGCCTCAAGCTGCCGCAGCTCCGGCGGCGTGTACGTCCGCGTCTGCCCGCCGCTCCACAGCACCCGCCCGCTCGCAGACTCCACCGCCCGCACGCTCACCGAAACATCAAGCCGCTCCTGAATCTCCTCCACACCCCGGATCGGCACAAACACCCGCTCCACCGTCCACCGCAGGTCCTCCACCCGCCCCGTCACCAAAATGTCCGCCCCGATCAGCCGCCCGAACCGCGCCAGCTCCGCTGCCGGCATCCGCCCCGCGTTCACGAGGTCCCGCTCCAGATCCTGCTGCCGCACAAGCCGATCCAGGTCGCGCCGGTCGATCACGTCCGCGCTGCGCAGCCCCAGCAGGTGCCGCTCGATCATCCCGCCAAACGCCTCCGCCAGCGACCTCGCATCCCGCAGCACCGTCCCCTCGGCAAACGCCGACGCGCCCACGTCGAACGGCAGCACCGCCACCGTCGGCCCGCGCGTCAGGCTCGCCGACACCGGCGCGCTCGGGTCCGGCACGCTCACGCACACGTCCACCCACGACCCCCCGGCCCACCGCCCCTCCGCCATGATCCGGTACGCCCGCACCGGCCCGCCCCCGCGCACCTCGATCCCCTCGCTCGCCGTCTGCCGGTTCTGCCCGCTCACCCCGTCCTCGCCAAACTCGCTCAGCCGCGCGATCCGCTCATACTCCGTCCGCGTCGACCCGTTCGCCTCCACCGTCACGCCCCGCACCTGCCGCACCGCGCTCGCCAGCGCATCCGCGATCGCCGCCGTCCGCGTCGGGCCCTCGCCCCGCGCCTGCACCACCACCACGCCCGGAAACTCCGCCGCGCACGCCTGCGGAATGTTCCCCGCGCTCACCCCGGGCGCCGGCGAAACCAAAGGCCCCGGCGCCGCCAACGGCGCCTCAGAAGCCACGGGCGCCGCCCCCGCCCCCGCCCCCGTCCACGCCGGCGGCGCCACATCCAGCGGCGACCCCGTCGCCCCGTACCACACCGCGTGCACCGCCCACGACCCGCTCTCATCCACAAACGACACCCGCCCCGCACCCGGCGGCACCCGACCCTCCGCCGCAAGCCGCGTGTCCTCCCGGCTCACCGTCTCCAGCAGGTCCGTCGCGCTCGGCCCGCTCCCCGTCACCGACGCGTTCAGGTCAAACGCCTGCCGCAGCGTCTGCTCCACCTGCGCATCGCTCTCGATCCGCTGCCCCCGCAGCAACGCCACCAGCGACGCCTCCGCCCGCTGCTCCGCGATCCGCTGCGCACTCTCCCGAAGCGCCGCCTGAGGCCCCGCGATCGGGCTCGTCCCAAACCCCACCCACACCGTCTCCCCGCTCGTCGGGCTCGTCAACACCCGCCCGCCCACCGGCGGCGTCACGCCCTTGCGCAGCTCCGCGATCAGCGCCTCCCGCGCCGCGTTCACATCCGCCGTCGTGTAGCCGCCGCCGGTCGTCCACGCCCCCGCGCCCCGCGTCCTGGGGCTGGTGATCACGCTCACCACCACCTCGCCCTGGTCCCCCGCCACGCCGGGCCGGTCCTGCACGTCATACACCGCCGCCCCGCGCAGCAGCGCCTCCACCTCCCGGCGGATCACCTCCCGCTGCTCCACCGTCGCGCTCGCCCCCGCCCCGGTCGAGGCCCCGGTCGAGGTCCCGGTCGAGGTCGCCTGCGCGATCGTCTGCTCGCTCTGCACCATCGCCCCGTTCAGCAGCACCGCGAGCCGCCGCAGCGCCTCCGCGTGCGCCCGCGCCGCCGCGAGCCGCCGCCGCTCCAGCGCCGCCGCCCGCACCGAGGGCGTGGCCCCCGCCGGCGCCGTGTCGTACATCGCGCTCGCCGACGCCGCCGCCCCGAGCCCGCTGGGCGTCTGCACAAACGCCGCCGACCCCGCGACCTCCCGAAGCCGCTCCCCAGCCAGCGCGTCCGCCGCCTCCTCGAGCGTCCCCGCCTGAAGCAACGGCGAGCTCGTCAGGTCCAGCTCAAAGTCCCCAACACTGGGCCCCTGCCCCGCCGCCACCCCCCCCCCCCCCCC
The DNA here is from genome assembly GCA_964496975.1 of uncultured Phycisphaeraceae bacterium. GTDB lineage: Bacteria > Planctomycetota > Phycisphaerae > Phycisphaerales > UBA1924 > CAZCBN01. Next base: position 261 of record CAZCBN010000153.1, on the reverse strand, counting down.
CCCCCCGCCCCCCCCCCCGCACGCCAACCCGCCCCCCCCCCCGCCCCCCCGAAAGCCAGCCCGAACGCCCGCCCGCGCCACCAACCCAGTCGTCGCAGCCATCGCAGCCACCCTCTTCATCACCAGCCCATTCCATCCCCGCCGGGGCCACCCGCACCGGGGCCGCCGCTCGTCCTCACCATGCGTCCCGCTCCGCCCAACGGGTCATCCCCCCCCCCCCCCCCCCCCCCCCCCCCCCCCCCCCCGGCCCCCCCCCCCCCC